>CACYOC010000034.1 GCA_902775975.1 uncultured Bacteroidales bacterium
TGATCGTAAAGTCAGAATAGGTGTCGTTACCAGATTTCTCGGCAAGGTTATCGCCTTTCTTTAAAAGGTTGGAATCTTTGAAGACAAAGTTCTCTTTGGATTTATTGTATTTCCAGAACTTCAACTTCACCTTTGGCTCTGTCTTGGTTTCCTGCACTTCGCTGATTTCAATTTTTAGAGTTGCTTCATCGTTTTTCTCAGTCACTGTAAGCACCTCAATTTTCTTGACCAGTCCCAAACGATAGCTCTCACTTGGGGTCAGTTGATAGAGCATATTAACCTTCACAGCATGCGTGGCAGAATATCGGAACTTGAACAACGGAGAAAGCTTTGAAAGCCAAAGCTGTGAATTTTCCGTGTCCATACCCTCTTGCGGCTCGTCCATAAAAACGATGGGATGAGTGCGAGCGATAGCCTCAATGAAGGGCTTGTTGTTGAACAGGTCTTCACGCACTTCTTGATTCAGAATCTTGTCTTCAGAGTTGAACGAGGCCATCGTCATTATCATGATCTGTGGTGTCTCAGCAGTAATGAAGTCACGAAGGTCGCTCAATTTGGAACTATCATAGACAAAAGCATTAGGCGTAAAACCGTATTTGTCTTCCAATTGCCCTTTGAAATTCTCAAACGTATCTATGGCTCCCTGACGGATGGGAATTGACGGAACAAGAACGATGAACTTTGTTAGCCCATATTCTTTGTACAGCTCGTATGCTGTCTGGAGATAGGTCAAGGTCTTGCCCGTACCCGTCTCCATTTCTATACATGCATTCCTAGTTTTTTGAAGATTGGATTGTAAAGAATCCACTCCGTTTTCCGCTGCAATCTTGTTTATGTTTGACATCAACGCCTCTGAAGACAACGAGCAGTAGTTGGCCCGAATGTCCTCATCCGTCGCATTGTCGTATGTATTTTTTTCCATCCCACGAAAGACCTCCACCACACTTTGTATGGCAGTTTTTTGGTGTTCTGGAGTTTCTAATTTGAATATCATCATTATATCATTTTACGATTCTTTCTTATTGCTACTCTCCGCAAACACCCTTTGAAGTTCCTCCTTTGGCGATAGAGCCTTCAGCAACGCACATTCAGATACTGGAATGGTCATTCCGGCATTCAACAGCGACCAGTCTACCGAACGATTGGAGCTCACCATCGTTTTCTGCAATATGAATCCATTGTAGTAATCCATCAGAGTTATATTTCGTTTTTAATATTTTGTTTACTTCTTGCATTCTTCTTCCATCTCCGAACCATCTTAGAGATATTTCCGAAGGTATAAGTTTGGTCCATGCTACGTTATACTCTGCCTACGCTACGCCCTTGCTACGATACAGCTTGGAATCGCTACGGTATAGAAGCTAAAGGAGAACCAAAGGACCACCTAAGGAGGACTAAAGGAGGATTCGTATTCATTGCTTTTACATCCTCAAGAGTTCATTGACGTTTACTTCGAGACATTTGGCAACCTCCATCAAGTTCTCCAAATTGGGCTGAGCACTGTTGGTACACCATTTGGACACTGTGGCTTGATCAACACCTATCTGTTCTGCTAACCACTTGTTGGTGCGCTGGTACCCTCCACGAGACACTCGGTAGTCTCGCGGTTCCTCCCTTCTCTGCAAGCACTACTTTCAGTCGGTTTAAATCTTTACCTTCCATGTTATACGTTATTGCATAATACTGGGTACAAAGATACCGATTTTTTATCAGAAATGATTATGTTTTGCTAAAAATATGAACAAAGGGGCAAAAATATTTGTCTTTTAACAAATTCTCGCCTCAAATTATCAATACCATCATTATGCCATAACACAATTGATATGTCTTTTATGAGACAAATTTTATAGTCGTAAAATTTACAGCCATAAAATTTCATAAAGAGGTCCTTTAAAGATGTACTCATCGATTGTTAATCGGCAAAATTGCAGATTTCTATAAAAAATATCCCCCAAAAGAGTGTCTAAGCAGATTTTTAATAAAATGTTTGTTATATTAAACATTTTTGTTTATCTTTGCGCCCAATAAGATACAATTATGGGAAAGAATACATTTGGTAAAACGATGCCAAGGGCATTGAGCCAGAACCTGAAGATTATGGGCGAGCAAATCATGTTGGCCCGCAAGCGCAGGCATTTGTCTCCCGCAAGCGCAGGCATTTGTCTATGCAAGACATAGCAGACAGGGCTACGGTGACACGCCTAACTGTCTCAAAGGTGGAACATGGCGACCCGACGGTCTCCATGGGCATCTATGCACGTGTACTCTTTGCACTTAACTTGGAGAACGACATTACCCTGTTGGCTGCTGACGATGCTCTTGGCAGACAGCTTCAGGATGCAGAATTGTTGAGGAAATGAAGAGGATTATAGTTTACGCAGATTTTGATTTCCTAACCTCTCCCGAAGAGATAGGAACATTAGGCTACGAACATGTTCGCGGTAATGACCATTTTGTCTTTGAGTATTCGCGTCAGTGCTTGAACAACAGGAGGCAAAAGATATTATTGAGGAGGTTCGAGCCGCCATCAAAGACTGGCGCAAAACCGCTACCGAACTGCAAATACCCATCAAACTGTTAGAATCATATTCCATTCGTTGGGATGAACTATAAAAAGTTGCGCATTCTGCACGTTTTTCGTGAAAAAAACGTAACTTTGCAGCAGAAATAAAACATGTAGCGAACAAAGAGAAACTTGTTGATATCCAGTGGGATAATACATTCTAGCGAGCATTTCTCAAGTCGAGCAAAAAGGCGCGGTACAAACCAAATCGAAAAAGTGCTTATTATCAAGCATTTGCACTTTTACTTACTTTCGAAAAGACTTTCGATAATTGGCTGTGTACCAATTAAAGCCGTAGAACGCTGATATTACGTGGATTGCCGTTGGTGCGTGGGAAAGTAGATTCTGCGTGGGAAAAGTAGATTTAACCTCCCATTTTCACAAGCTTAATCGTAGCCTTACGGGCTTCCTTCCAACGAGGAAAGAACTTGTCCATCAGTGCATGGAAACGGGCATTGTGACTGGGTTCCAAAAGATGGCACAACTCATGAACCACGACATGCTCGACGCACCATTCGGGCAACAACAGCAGATAGAGCGAGAAGCAGATGGACTTGTTACTCACATGGCAGACACCCCAACGTGAAATCATCGCCCTATAACGGATAGCTGATGGCTTCACGCCCATCTCTCTGGAGTGACTTTCCAGCATCGGCTCTATCAGGGCTTTCAGTCGCAGCAGGGCATTGTCACGCTCCTCCTTCGTCTTTAGCGGCAGCTGATGATAAAAGTCTGTCTTGCGCCTCTGTATCTCGTAAGTTTTCTTCCGTGCTTCGGCAATCCACTCGCGGTGTTCCTCGATGAACCGCTCCACCTCTTTCTTAGGAATACCAAAGGGGGCAGACACATGTACATCGCCGTTCTTCACGATACGCATTGACAGTCTCCCGGTTCTTCTGTATGTCACCTGTATAGTCATATCTGCCAAGGGAATAAGTATCTGCCAAAAACGGTGAGCACTTACTCGGAATAGACCGTCTTGTCTTTCTCGAAATGAATGTCTTTATAGAGGGCTTGGGAGCCACAGTAGCTCTCCGGGATGAAGTGGAGACGAACGTTGCGGATGTGTTTCTTGGCACTGAAATCTTCGAGCTTATCAACTTTTTCGCTCTCAATTTCCAGTTTCGCATGACCCCACTCCGGAATATGCACTTTGGCACCGGTGCGCAAATGATAGTTGACGACTTCTGCTACGCTGATGAGTGCGGCAGTGATGTCGCCTTCATGGAGACCAGATCGGCGAGCAGCCTCTTTGATAACTTGCCTGCCACTGATTTCCTGTTGGTGAACGGCAACGGCTTTGTATTTGCCGAACGTGGGGAGTGTCGGCTTGGTTTCTTTCTTTATTCTGTATTTCATTCTGCAAAGTTACGAAAAGTCGAGAGCAAAACAAAAGAATTTGTTCTTTTTTTGCCGAGACGGAGTAAGTTCGACTATTTATAGGCAGAGTTACGAAAAAACGAGGGAAAAACAAAACATATTTGAGCTTTTCCGAGTTCAGAGGACTCGCTTTAGCGCTTTGCACCTTTAGGTCAAAGAGGGTTGACAAAGCCTGAGTGAGTTCTACCACGCTGATTCCAACTAATAAATCAGGCTTACATGAACGACGAGGGTAGCCCTTGCAAGCGCGATTGTGACGAGATGTAAAAAGCGAAAGGTAAGTAAGGCTTGAAATTCTCTAGAGAATTCATCGACGAGGATGGCTTTCGCATTCAACGAGGACGGCTTTTGCAGGTAAATTCTCTAGAGAATTTCTAAACAAAAAGTACTTTTGTCTAATGCAAAGCCTGTAGATGAAGCTTGCGAGAAGTACTTAAGCTGCTTGCGTGAGTTATTTAAGCAAGTTGCGAAAGGTGTAAAAAAGTCTCCCCGAAATGGGGAGACGATAACGGACACTTGCGTGTGTCGAGGTGACAGGACTCGAACCTGCGACAGCCTGGTCCCAAACCAGGAACGCTACCAACTGCGCTACACCTCGATGAAAGCGGGTGCAAAGGTACAAAATATTGCGAAGAGTGAAGAATGAAGAGTGAAGAATTTGCTTTCGCTTTATGTTTTTTAACTCTTCACTCTTTATCTCTATGCATCTTTACTTGATGATTCCTTGCTCGACGAAAATCTTCTTCAACGCCTTGACGGAACGCTCTACCTGCTCCTCAGTGTGGGTGGCCATGAGGGCGTAGCGCACGAGGGTGTCCTGCGGAGCACAGGCGGGAGGAATGACGGGGTTGATGAAGACGCCTGCCTTGAACGCTAGGGAGGTGACGAGGAAGGTCTTGTCAACGTCGCGAACGTAGAGAGGAATGATGGGGCTCTCGGTCTCGCCAATCTCGAAACCTTCTTCCTGGAAGCGCTTCAGGGCGTACTTCGTAACCTTCCACAGGGCTTCGATGCGCTCGGGCTCCTTCTGCAGGATGTGCAGGGCTTCCATGGCTGCGGCGGTGGCTGCAGGCGTGTTGGAAGCTGAGAAGATGTAGGTGCGGCAGGTGTGACGCAGGAAGTTGATGGTGTCCCAGTCGGAAGCGATGAAACCGCCGATGCTGGCGAGTGACTTGGAGAAGGTTCCCATGATCAGGTCAACCTCGTCGGTCAGTCCGAAGTGGTCGCAGACGCCACGTCCGTGGTCACCGAAGACGCCCAGTCCGTGAGCCTCGTCCACCATGATGGAGCAGTTGTACTTGTGCTTCAGCTCTACGATTTCAGGCAGCTTGGCAAGGTCGCCCTCCATAGAGAATACGCCATCAACAACTATCAGCTTGATAGCGTCGTAGGGCAACTTCTGCAGCACGCGCTCCAGGTCTTCCATGTCGTTGTGCTTGTAGTGCAGCTGCTTGGCGAAGGACAGACGGCGGCCATCAACGATGGACGCATGGTCGCGGTCGTCACAGATGATGTAGTCGTCCTTGCCGACAACCATTGCCAGCACTCCCTGATTGACGGAGAAACCGGTGGAGAAACAGAGACAGTCTTCTTTATGAACAAACTCGGAAATTTCTTTTTCCAACTGTACGTGCAGATCGAGGGTACCGTTGAGGAAGCGGCTACCGGCACAACCGGAGCCATACTTGTCAAGGGCTGCCTTGGCGGCATCGATGATGCGCTGGTCACCCGTCAATCCGGTGTAGGCATTAGATCCGAACATCAAAACTTTGTGTCCACCCATCTCTACTTCGGTGCCTTGCTTACCTTCGATGGCACGGAAATAGGGATATACGTCAGCCTCCATATACTTCTGAGGCTCACGATAATGTTTGTATTTTTCTTGTAATTGTCCCATATAAATTATAGGTGTAGCACAGGCTACTTTTTAGTTTCAGACTGCAAAGTTACACATTTTTTATAAAATAGTGCATAAAAAACAAGATATTTCTCATTTTTACTTAATTTTATTTTATCTTCTGCCCTATTTTAAACAATATTTTGTAAATTTGCAAACAGAAATGAGCAAGAAAACGCATATCGTATTCATCATCAACCCCATTTCGGGAACGAGGCGCAAGGACGACATTCCTGAACTGATAGAGGCTCGGCTGGACAAGGAACGGCTGAGCTACGAGACGGTATTTACGGAATATAGCGGACACGCTGCGGAACTGGCTCGACAGAGTGCTGCCAACCATGCTGACGTGGTAGTAGCGGTGGGCGGCGACGGAACGGTGAACGAGGTGGCTCGCTCGCTGGTGCATACGAATACGGCACTGGGCATCATCCCCTCGGGCTCTGGCAACGGACTCGCTCGCCATTTGTGCATTCCCATGGATGCTGTGAAGGCACTCGACATCATCAACGAATGCCAGATTCAACAGTTCGACTACGGCGTTATCAACGACCTGCCGTTCTTCTGCACCTGCGGCATGGGGTTCGACGCCTTCATCTCGCTGAAATTCGCGGAAGCGGGAAAGCGAGGACCTATCACCTATGTGGAGAACGTGCTGAAGGAGGGACTGAAATACCAGCCTGAGACTTACGAGATTGTGGACGACCAGGGTGTCATCTACAACAAGGCGTTCCTCATAGCCTGTGCCAACGCGTCGCAATACGGCAACAATGCCTACATCGCCCCGGGGGCTACGATGAAGGACGGACTGCTGGACGTGATCATCATGGAGCCTTTCAGCGTGCTCGACGCGCCACAGATTGCCGCCGACTTGTTTATGAAGACGCTGAGCAACAACTCGAAAATCAAGACCTTCCGCACGAAGTCGATACACATCCACCGCAAGCACCCCGGAGCCATCCATTACGACGGAGACCCCATCATGACTGGCAAGGACATCGACATTCACATAGAGCCCTTGGGGCTGCGCATCGTCACGAACCCCAACGCCAGCGAAGACACGGCACAGCCCAACCAACTGCTGAACGCCTTCAGCGATCTCTTTAATAATATAAATAATGTACGCGAGGACATCACCAAAAGTGGACGAAGGATTCAGGCCATCAACAAAGTGCTGCTAAAGAAACTGAGGAGTTAAAGGGAGACCCACCCCGGCCCTCCCTGTGAGGGAGGGGGAGGTTAGTTGAGAGTTTAGAGTTGAGAGTTTAAAGTTTACGGTTTACGGTTTACAGTTTACAGTTTACGGTTTACAGTTTACGGTTTACAGTTTACGGTTTACAGTTTACGGTTTACAGTTTACGGTTTACAGGTAATCATAATTTCTAATTTCTAATTCCTAATTTCTAATTTACAGCTGAAAGATGAATATACAATGGGCCGCCGTTGCCATACTGCTGATTGTAGCCTCCGTTTATGCCATTAGACGCGTTGTGCAGCTGATAAAAGGAGAAAAAGACCCCTGTTCTGGCTGTGAAATGAAAAAAAACTGCCAAAAATTTGGTGGTTAGCAAAAAAGTGTGTACCTTTGCATCCGCTTTTACCAAGATGGTGCCTTGACCTTCGGTCGAAACACCTATCGCTCAAAAGAGCTGATGAGCGCATCACTCTTTACTCACTTACTCGGTGCCTTGACCTTCGGTCGAAACACCTCACGCTCGAAAGAGTTGATGTAAGTATCACTCTTTACTCACTTACTCGGTGCCTTGGATGAGTGGCTTAGTCAACGGTCTGCAAAACCGTCTACGGCGGTTCGAATCCGCCAGGCACCTCGAAAGATTTTCGAAAAAAAGTGGAGAAAATATTTGGTGGTTAGCAAAAAAGTGTGTACCTTTGCACTCGCTTAGAAAAAAGGACGGCTCCCTAGCTCAACTGAATAGAGCATCTGACTACGGATCAGAAGGTTGTGGGTTTGAATCCCGCGGGAGTCACAAAGAAGAAGTCATCACGACTTCTTTTTTTGTTTCCCCTACCCTCACCCCCAAACAACCAAACAACCAAACAACTAAACGACCAATCCCCCAAAGGACTAAACGACCAATCCCCCAAACGACTAAAAACAAAAATAAACCAAAATTTATTTGGTTATTTGCGCAGTAATTTGTACCTTTGCAGCCGATTTGGTCTGTTTTGGCTCAAACAAGCTGTTGCACGAAGCGACACGCCAGGCAGAAAAACCCGTTAAACAATTAAAAAACAACAATGTACGCAATTGTAGAAATCAACGGTCAGCAGTTCAAGGCTGAGGAGGGCAAGAAGCTCTTCGTGAACCACATGAAAGATGTGGAAGCCGGTAAAACTGTTGAATTCGACAAGGTACTGCTTGTCGACAAAGAAGGCTCAGTACAGGTAGGTGCGCCCACCGTAAGTGGTGCAAAGGTAGTATGCGAAGTGGTTAATCCGCTCGTAAAGGGTGAGAAGGTCATCGTGTTCAAGATGAAGCGTCGTAAGGACTCTCGCAAGCGCAACGGTCACCGTCAGCAGTACACCCAGGTAGAAGTTAAATCAGTAATCGCTTAAAATTTAGGAGGAACAACATTATGGCACATAAGAAAGGTGTAGGTAGTTCTAAGAACGGCCGTGAGAGTGCTGCTCAGCGACTGGGCGTGAAAATTTTTGGCGGTCAGAAGGTAGTAGCAGGCAACATCATTGTTCGTCAGCGTGGCTCTAAGCACAATGCAGGCGAGAACGTTGCTATGGGTAAGGACGATACGCTTTATGCACTGGTGGACGGAACAGTTCAGTTCCACAAGGGTCGCCGTGACAAGAGCTATGTTTCTGTAATTCCAGAAGCTCAAGCCTAAGGTAAACAACAAAATAATTTATTCCAAACACAAAGGGAGTCCGTAAGGATTCCTTTTTTTGTTGGGTGTTGGGGGTTGGGTGTTGGGTGTTAGGTGTTAGGTGTTAGGTGTTAGGTGTTAGGTGTTGGGGGTTGGGGGCTGGGGGCTGGGTGTTAGATGTTAGGTGTTAGGGGGTTGGGGGAATACAAAAAAAATTGATTGTCTCACGACAACCAATCTTTGAATTAACCTTAATAATCTAATACCATGAAAAACACGTCACAAAATTAGTGTTTTTCTTTCAAATTACAACTTTTATCGCTACTTTACCTTAAACATTTAACTTTACTTAAAAGTGTCGCCTATCCATTTAAGATTTATTTGCAACCCATCGGAACGTTTCTGCTCTTCTGTTGCCGGTGCATCGAGATAGTCGAGGACATTGAGTAGCAGCGTAGGCTGCTGGTCGGAAAGTTCGGCAGTGAATGTCGTAGCAGGCAGCGAAACATAACGGTCGGTGGGCAACTGTCGCCAGCGCAGCGAGAAGAAGCGCACCGAACTGTCGTGAATATCGCGGCCATAAGTATCGACGACGCATAGGATTTGCTGACAGCTATCGACCGGTGCAGCGACGTCGAGCAGTCGCAGCTGCAGGCGGTGCGCCTCGTTCAGCGTGATGGAAGCGTAGCTGTCGGACAGCACCATCAACTCTGTCTTTCCCTCAAAGGCATTATGCACCTCAGCCTTCATGTTGGCTTCCTTGAAGTCGATCATGTCCAGACGGTTGTTCTCCGACAGGTAAGGTATCAAGGAGTCGGGCATGGTGCTGATGACATCACGCATCTTCTGCTGAGCAATAGCGGGAACGGTCAGCAGTAGCAGCAAGGCAAGGGACAGTCCTTTCTTCACCATTACTATCCCCTCCCCACTCGCAAGTCACGAACGCGGACAGCCTTGCCCTCACTCTGAGGCAGGGTGCCCTTCCTGACGAGTTTCACACGCGGCGTGAGCAGGATTTCGTCCTTCAGCGCACGCTGTATGTCGCGTGTCATCTTCTGCAGCTCCGGATAGACATCGGTCGTCAGGCCGTCGAGCTCTACCTCTACCGTCATGATATCGTTATCGTCCTCGGTGTCGAGGGTAATGAGGTAGTTGCTGCCCAAGCCCGGATACTGCACGAGAATCTTCTCCACCTGCATGGGGAATACGTTGACGCCCTTGATGATAAACATATCGTCGGTACGTCCCTTGATGCGGTCGATGCGGCGATGGGTGCGTCCGCACTTGCACTCGCCAGGGATGATGCGCGTCAGGTCGCGGGTACGATAGCGCAGGATAGGCATCATCGTACGATCGAGCGTGGTGAGCACCATCTCTCCCACTTCACCATCTGGTAATGGTTCAAAAGTATCGGGGTCTACAATTTCCAGAATGTAGTTATCTTCCCACAGGTGCATGCCGCACTGTTCTTTACACTCGAAGGCAACGCCGGGACCATTCATCTCCGTCATGCCGAAGGAGTTGTAAGCCTTGACGTCCAGCAGGCGCTCGATGCGGCGGCGCTGCTCCTCAGTATGAGGCTCGGCACCGATGCAGAGCGTACGCAGCTTGGTGCTTCGCGGGTCGATGCCTTCCTCCTGGAACACCTCTGCCAGACGGATGGCATAGGAAGGAATGGCATGCAGACACGTAGTACCAAAATCCTTGATGAACTTAATCTGACGCTTGGAGTTACCGGCGGCGGCAGGAACGGTGGTAGCTCCCAGCCACTCGGCACCGTACTGAAAGCCGAGACCTCCGGTAAACATGCCGTAGCCACTGGAGTTTTGGAAGACGTCGTTCTTGCGGCAACCAACCATATAAAGGTTACGTGCCACCATGTTTGCCCAGGAGGCAATGTCGTGTTCACTATATACCACAACGATGGGATTGCCCGTCGTGCCACTGGTAGAGTGAATGCGGATGGCATCATCCATGTTGCCTCCCACGAAACCAAAGGGATAGTGGTCGCGCAGGTCTTGCTTGGTGGTAAAAGGAATCTTGCGGACGTCCTCAGGTGTCTGGATGGAATCGGCAGTGATGCCTAAGTCACCCAGGCGTTTCTTGTAGAAAGGAGACTTCAAGGCGATGTTGATAGTCTCGCGGAGCTTCTTCACTTGCAGCGCTCTCAGTTCCTCACGTGGCATTTTCTCCAGTTCCGGCTGCCAACATTCGCCGTCAGGCTTGATGGTAGCCATGATTTTTTCATCAGTCATGTTCGTTTGGTTTATTTGTTGTTTATATTTTATGGTTCTTTGGACAGTTGCATCATCATCACTGCCGAAAGTCCGGCAGTCTCAGTACGAAGGCGACTGGCTCCCAGGTGTACGGACTGGAAACCACAAGCCACGGCAGTCTTCACCTCACCGATGGAGAAGTCACCCTCAGGACCTATCAGCACCAGGGCATCCTGCTGGTCGGAAGGCTTGCGAAGCTCGTCGAACAGATAGGTTCGTGGCACCTCCTCATAGCAATGGGCAATATATTTTCGGCATGAGTGTGGCAGTCGGATAAATTCGTTGAAGGGAACAATCTCGTTCACCTGCGTCTTCCAAGCCTTATGACTCTGCTTGGTAGCAGCAATGACGATCTTGTCCATGCGCGAAATCTTGACGACGCGCCGCTCGGAGAACTGGCAGTTGACAAACGACAGTTCGTCGAGGCCAATCTCTACGGCTTTCTCCGCCATCCACTCCATGCGATCTATCATCTTTGTCGGAGCGATGGCAAGATGGACGTGTCCCTGCCATTGCTTGGGCTGTGGCAACACTTCCTTGATGGCGTACATACAATGATGCGTATGAGCCAGCGTCACCTCGGCACGATAATAGTTTCCCTGACCGTCCATCAGCATCATCTCGTCGCCAGCCTTCAGACGAAGCACCCGCAGGGCATGCATGGCTTCATCTGTCGGCAGCTCCGTAGCTGTTGCCGCATCGGGCACATAGAAAAATCTGACTTCCTTCATAATCTATCAACATTTAAAAGGAGAAAAACCTGCTCTCACACTCTAATGTTTGACTTCGGTAATGGGTTTCTTTTCAGGCTTGAAGACCAAGGCGAAGGTAACGCCTACCACCAGCGCAAAGGCTGCAAAGGCAAACCAGCAGGTCTGCCAGTCGCCCACGAGGAAACTCTGCTTGGAGCCATTGACCGTGAACTCCTCCCAGGAACAGAAGCTGTTAACCACCTCTCCGGCAGCCAGCGTGCCAACGGTAGCTCCAATACCATTCGTCATCATCATGAACAATCCCTGGGCAGAAGCCTTGATCTTGGGATCGCACTCTTGGTCAACGAAGATACCACCCGAGACGTTGAAGAAGTCGAAGGCGACACCATAGACAACACAGGAGAGGATGAAGAAGATAACGCCAGGCATGGCGGGGTCGCCAATGCCGAAGAATCCGAAGCGGAATACCCATGCGAAGAGCGACATCAACATCACAACCTTGATGCCGAAGCGCTTCAGGAAGAACGGTATCAGCAGGATGCAGCAGGCCTCGCTAATCTGAGAGATGGAGGTCAGCATGGTAGCATTGTTGGCAGCAAAGGAATCGGCAAACTCAGGAATACCCTTGAAACTCGTCAGGAAGGGACCTGCAAAGCCGTTGGTTACCTGCAGGCACATGCCCAGCAGTGCAGAGAAGATGAAGAATAGTGCCATCTGGCGGCGCTTGAAGAGCTTGAAGGCGTTCAGGCCAAAGCTCTCGGCCAGCGACACCTTACCCTCTTTCTTCACCAGCTTACACTCAGGCAGTGTGAAACTGTACAGGAAGAGCAATACGCTCAGGAGTCCAGACACCAAGAACTGATAGTAGGTGTACTGGAACTTGTAGGGATTATGTCCCAGTGTGTAACCAAAGCCTGTCTCGTCGAGGAAGGCACAGTTGACGAACCACATGGCAGCGATGAAACCGACGGTTCCCAGCACACGGATGGGTGGAAAGTCCTTCACGGTATCCATGCCGTTATTCTTCAAGATGGTGAATGCTACCGTATTGGTAAGAGCGATGGTTGGCATAAAGAATGCCACACTCAGCGTATAAAGGGTGATGAACAACGACTTATTGATAATCTCGTTGCCGTGTCCTGCCTCGTCGCCCATCCACCAGCAGGCTATCATAAAGAAGCCTGCCAACAGGTGGCATAATCCAAGCAGTCGCTGCGGTTGGATATACTTGTCGGCAACAATACCCATCAGCGTTGGCATGAAAATGGAGACAATGCCCTGAATAGCGTAGAACCAGGGAATCTGATCGCCTAATCCTGCGACACCCAGATAATTACCCATACAAGTGAGATAAGCTCCCCATACAGCGAACTCCAGGAAGTTCATAATTGATAAACGTACTTTCAGATTCATAGTGTTTAAATTTATTAAGTTAATCGGTTTTCTTGTCCTTATATACTTTATTATTATTTATATCATGAGTTTTCCTTGATAGTAGGCCCGCAACCCTTCCTGCTCTTGCTTCAGGGTGATGCGACCTTGCAACCACTCAGTTCCCGCCTGTTCTCCGTCTAAAGGGAGCGTTCTTACTACGAAGCCCTCCTCCAGCAGCACGACGTGTTGTGTCAGCACTTTCCCCTCGGGAGTGAGTAACTCGTTGGATGCTATCCTTCTTAAGTGAGTCGCTTTTTTCATGAGCTATAGAGTCTGGTGAAACTTCTCGATGGCGATGGAACCTGACGAGCTGCAGCTGACTGATGAACATCAGGCGACGATTCTGCGATGCGTCATCGTTCGGCAGATAGATAAATCCCCGCAGTTCCTTCAGGGGGATATCGTCAATACCATTGATGCGCACCTGTGTGCCTCCCGCTGACGAGACAGGGCTGTAGTTCTGCACGATGCTGTCGTTGGCAAAACGGGCACTCAGCAAGGCAATGGCATTTTGCGACCCTGCCTGCCAGATGCACTGCGTCATGAACTGAAACATGAAGCTGTCGCCTGCCAGAAACGTCGAGTCAGCCTTGATGGTGAACTGGAAACGATTATTTCCTGGTCGCGGTATCAGCAGCAGATCGGTGACGCCAGTCCAGATATTGGCGGTATCGCCGCTCACCGTATGCTGTGCATATTGATTCAACTCTCCAAGGGCGGCACCCACGCGGTCGCTTTCTTCCGTCAACCGCTCGTTGACATGGCCGTAGATCTCTCTCAGACGGTCCAGATGCGAATAGTAATAGACCAGCGACGAGTCGAAGTCGGCTTCGCTGACATCGTATTTCTTCAGCAACGACTGGAAATAGATGTTACGCTTCTTGTCAACGCCCTCGCCATACTCGCTGCGCGCCATGGCTTCCGCAAGGTGATAGTCATACAGCATATCCTCCATGTCGTCAGGCTGGATATACTGCGATGGAACGGTAGGCTTGCACGCTACCAGCAGCATCAGGACTATCAGGAGCGGCAGACTATGTTTCATCGTTTTCTTGTTGACGTTTCATATTTAAGGCACCTATCTCCCTGCGATAGAACAGCAGCAGGAGAATGACGCCTACGGAAATGGAGGCATCGGCAAAGTTGAAGATGGGACTGAAGAACACGTAAGGCTCTCCGCCCACCATCGGAACCCATTCTGGCCATGTCGTCACGATGAGCGGGAAGTAAAACATATCGACCACCTTGCCCGTGAGGAACGAGGCATAGCCTGTTCCAAAAGGTACCGGGTAGCTGACGTAATACTCGCTGGAGGCATTGAACACCAGTCCGTAGAACATCGAGTCAATCATATTGCCAATAGCACCAGCCAGAATCATCGACAGACAAACGATATAACCCCATCGGGCCTGTTTCCGGACTTGTCCGAAGATGTACCACCCCAAAACGCTGATAGCTGCGATGCGGAAGAGGCTCAGCACCAATTTCGAACCGATCTCCATGCCATACGCCATACCGTTATTCTCGATGAACACGATCTTGAACCACGACAGGATTTCTATCTGTTCGTGAAGGGTCATGTGCGTCTTCACCCAAATCTTGATGACCTGGTCAATGACGAGCACCAGCAGCACTATCAGTACTGCCAATACTCCACGTCGAGCTATCAGGGGATTGCGGTTCATTTATTTCTTCCCAGCCATTTTCGACTCCACACTCAGCGTAGCATGAGGTACGGCGCGCAGACGCTCCTTGGGAATGAGCTTTCCGGTGATGCGGTCAATGCCGTAGGTCTTGTTCTCGATGCGCACCAGTGCAGCCTTCAGACCCTGGATGAACTTCTGCTGACGGGCTGCCAGCGAGATGATCTCCTCTTTCGACTGGGTGACGCTACCCTCCTCCAGCGCCTTGTACGTAGGAGAGGTATCATCGACATCGTTCGAGTCCTGATTGGTCAGTGCTCTCATCATCTGGTCGTAGTCACGCTTGGCAAGTGCCAGCTTCTCGTTGATAATCTCACGGAACTCTTCTAACTCTTCGTCCGTGTAACGTGTCTTTTCTGCCATAATTGTTTAGATTTTAGTTATTTGGATATTTAATTTAAAGTCGTCAAACTCAATAGTCTGTCCGCTGTTGGCTTCCAGCTTCAGGTCGTCTGCCAGCACCTGACGGGCGATATAGTCGCCAAAGGCCTCGACAGCCTTGGTGGAAGCCTCGTTAGGCTCAATGCTGACGCGGATGTGGTCCGTGATTTCCAGTCCGCTCTTCTTACGGATGTTCTGAATGCGATTCACCAGTTCACGAGCCATACCTTCAGCGCGCAACTCGTCGGTCAGCGTGATGTCGAGGGCAACGGTAAGATTACCTTCGTTACCCACCAGCCAGCCAGGAATGTCCTCGCTGATGATTTCCACATCCTCTGCCAGAATCTCATAGCTGCCCAGCATCAGCTTGCCTTGAGCCTCCAGCTCGGCAATCTGCTCCTGCGTCATGGCATCGACAGCGGCAGCCACGGCTTTCATGTCCTTGCCGAACTTCTTACCCATGGTGCGGAAGTTACACTTCACCTTCTTCACCAGGATGCCGGCACCCTCGACGAACTTCACTTCCTTGACGTTCACCTCCTGCAGGAAAATCTGCTGGACGCTCTCGATGGCTTCGCGCTGAGCCTGGTCAACAGGAGGAATCATCAGCGTCTGCAGCGGCTGCTTCACCTTGATACTCTCCTTGCGGCGCAGGGCGAGCACGATGGTCGTGATGCGCTGAGCAACAGCCATACGACCCTCCAGTTCTCTGTCGATGGCAGAACCGTCGGCCACAGGGAACTTGTCTAAATGTACGCTGTCGAGCTGACCGCCGAGGTCTTTGTACAGCTGGTCGGCAAAGAACGGAGCGAAAGGTGCCAAGAGCTTGGCAACGGTCATCAGGCACTCGTAAAGCGTCTGGTAGGCTGCCAGCTTGTCATTGTCCATCTCCTTACCCCAGAAGCGCTTCTTGTTCAGACGGACATACCAGTTGGAGAGGTCTTCATCGACAAACTGATCGATGAGGCGTCCTGCACGCGTGGGGTCATAGCCGTTCATCTCCTGCTCTACACCCTGAATCAACGAGTTCAGGCAAGAGAGTATCCAACGGTCGAACTCAGGACGCTCGCTGACAGGAATCTGCGGCGTCTGCGGGTCGAAGCCATCGACGTTGGCATACATGGCGAAGAGCGAGTATGTATTATATAAGGTGCCAAAGAACTTACGGCTAATTTCAGCCACGCCCTCTGGGTCGAACTTCAGGTTATCCCAAGGCTCTGAGTTGGTCATCATGTACAGGCGCACGGCATCGGAGCCATACTTGTCAATCATATCGAAGGGATTGACGACATTGCCCACATGCTTCGACATCTTGTTGCCCTTGGCGTCGAGTACCAGACCGGAAGAGATGACGTTCTTGAAGGCCACGCTGTCGAAAATCATCGTAGCGATGGCATGCAAGGTAAAGAACCAGCCACGGGTCTGGTCAACACCCTCATTGATGAAATCGCAGGGGAAAGCAATATGCTTGTCGATGAGATCGGCATTTTCGAAAGGATAGTGTATCTGAGCGTATGGCATAGAGCCGGAGTCGAACCACACGTCGATGAGGTCGCTCTCGCGCTTCATCTTCTTGCCAGAGGGCGAAACGAGGAAGATGTAATCGACATAGGGACGGTGCAGGTCGATCTTGTCGTAGTTCTCCTGCGACATGTCGCCAGGAACGAAACCCTGGTCTTTCAGCAGATTGCTCTGCATGACACCAGCCTTGACGGCTTTCTCTATCTCGTTGTACAGTTCTTCTACGCTGCCAATACAGATTTCCTCACCATCCTCTGAACGCCAGATGGGCAGAGGTGTTCCCCAGAAGCGGCTACGGCTCAGGTTCCAGTCGTTCAGGTTGTCGAGCCAGTTGCCAAAGCGGCCTGTACCGGTGGACTCCGGTTGCCAGTTGATGGTCTTGTTCAGCTCCGACATACGCTCCTTGCAAGCCGACGACTTGATAAACCAGCTATCCAGCGGATAGTACAACACGGGTTTGTCGGTACGCCAGCAGTGGGGATAGTTGTGGACGTGCTTCTCAATCTTGAACACCTTGTTCTGAGCCTTCAGGTCCATGCAGATACTGATGTCCAGGGTCTCGTCCTTGTCGGTCAGTGTGTCGTCGTAGGCATTCTTCACGTAGCGGCCTGCAAACTTATTCCACTCCTCCACGTTGACATAGTTCTTCACGAAATCGGGGTCGAGGTCCTCGATGACGAAATATTTTCCCTGCAGGTCAACGACGGGGCGCTCAGCACCGTTCTTGTCTATCAGCACGATAGGACAGATACCGGCTTTCTTGGCTACGAAGGCATCGTCAGCACCGAAGTTGGGAGCTATATGTACGATACCGGCACCGTCGTCCGTTGTCACGTAGTCGCCAGGAATCACCTTAAAGGCATCACCCATCGGTTTGATAGCGGGCATCAGCTGCTCATACTCCATACCGACGAGGTCAGTACCCTTGTAGCGAGCCACGATACGATAGGGAATCAGCTTCTCACCCCGTTCGTACTTAGGCAACTCACCGCCATCGGTGATAGCACCCTCGGCGGGCAGATAAGCATTCAGACGGGCCTCTGCCAAAACGATGGTGATGGGTTCGGCGGTATAGGGATTGTAGGTCTGGACAGCTACATAGTCAATCTTCGGACCTACACACAGTGCGGAGTTCGCTGCCAACGTCCACGGCGTGGTCGTCCATGCCAGGAAATACGGTGTACCCCACTGAGCCATCTCAGGCTTCGGGTTCTTCATCTTGAACTGTGCCGTACATGTTGTATCTTTCACGTCACGATAGCAACCGGGCTGGTTCAGCTCATGACTTGAAAGACCCGTTCCTGCAGCAGGACTATACGGCTGAATGGTATAGCCTTTGTAGAGCAGTCCCTTCTTGTAGAACTGCTTCAGCAGCCACCACAAAGTCTCGATATACTTGTTGTCGTAGGTGATATAGGGGTTATCCAAATCCACGAAATAACCCATCTTCTCAGTCAACTCGCGCCACTCGGCCGTGTACATCATCACGTTCTCACGGCACTTCTTGTTATAGTCTTCCGTGGAGATGTAGCGCTCCGACTCCTTATTGTCAATGTCCGCCTTGGTGATGCCCAGTTCCTTCTCGACACCCAATTCCACAGGCAGTCCGTGCGTATCCCAGCCGGCCTTGCGCTTCACTTGGAAGCCCTGCATGGTCTTGTAGCGGTTGAAAGTATCCTTGATGCTACGAGCCAATACGTGGTGAATGCCCGGGTGACCGTTGGCCGAGGGAGGACCCTCGAAGAAAACAAACTGCGGACAACCCTCTCGTTCCTCTACAGAACGCCAAAACACGTTCTTCTCCTTCCACATCTGCAGCACGTCATGATTCGTCTGCGTCAAGTTCAAGCCGTTATGTTCGGCAAATCTTTTACTCATATATTTTCTATTACGATATAATTACCTTATTTAAGACGTGCAAAGGTAATCATTTTTTTTGAAACCGCCAAATTTCAAAGGTGCGTAAATTGTTAAAATGCGCAAAGCGTCACCTCTACCACTTCGCGAGTTGCTTCCGAAACGGCTACACGCTGGTCGGTACGAAGTCCTGCCACCCAGACAATAACTCCCTGAGCATCAACGACTACCAACTGTCTGCGTTTCCCGAAAACGTTCATTTTCCTATCGGTCATCAGGTCGCTCAACAACTTACGTCCTTTCATGCCAAAAGGTATCATCCAGTCGCCATTTTCCACCCTGCGAACCACCAAGGGAAACTTCACCTTCTGTGCGTCTATCGTTGCCGTTTCCGATGATTTCGACACGTAGGCAGGCACTCTCCGCACTGAAATCTTCGTATGCTCGTCCAGAACGTACGTTCCCTCTTCCGGTACCTTTACAGGTTTCATGGGCTCGCCAGTCGGTTCCACCAACAGGCGATAGCGGTCTTTCAAGACGTCAAAACCCGTCGAAGAACTAAAGACCCTACCCGTCGCAGCGTCTAAAATCTGGTGCGCCTGACTTCCGTTGAAACCGTAGTGTTTTAGCCATTCGAAGACTATATATTCTCTTGAAACGCCTTCATCTAACGTATTGAGAATAAGTTCACTACTATCTTTATAGCGTTCCGTTACAGAGTCTAACAAAGCTTGGGCAGCCGACAGATTCTCGGTGGTTCTGATAATATTCTCCTTAACAGCTGGATTCAGTTCGGCCAGCAAGGGCAACACCTGCAGACGAAGACGGTTGCGCAAGACGTCAGCCTCTAAATTAGTGCTATCGGTCACGTAGTTCTGATTTCTTTTGGCTAAGAACTCCTCGACTTCCGCCCGTGAAACACCTAACAGCGGACGCAGAACCATGAGTTTTCCTCCCTCACCGCCATAATCCTCCAGTTCACTTCTCGGCAGGATGCCCGTCAAACCGCGCAAGCCTGTGCCTCGTAGCAGATTCATCAGTACCGTTTCAACAGAGTCATCGCGATGATGAGCCACACAGACGGCAGCAGCCTTCACATCGCGGCAAAGTTGCCCGAACCAACGATAGCGCAATTCACGAGCTGCCATCTCAATGCTCACCTGGTGCAGCGCAGCATATTCGTGAGTATCGAAATGTGCCAAATGCAACGGAATATCCAGTCGCTCGCACAACGCCTGGCAGAACGCTTCATCCCTGTCGGACTCCTCGCCTCGTAAGTGGAAATTGCAGTGGGCAGCGTGGATGCGATAGCCTGCTTCCTGCATCCATAACAGCAAGGCAACACTATCTGCACCACCACTTAATGCTACAAGATATAAGTCGTTAGTATTAAGTAGATTATGTTTCTTTGTGTATGTATCTACTTTACTCCACATAGAGCACCAGACCCTTCAGGTATTCACCTTCCGGATGATAGATGTTAATGGGATGGTCGGCAGGCTGGTGCAGCTGATGCAGGATACGCACCTTACGCTTTGCCAGTGCTGCTGCCGTGAATACAGCATTGCGGAAGTGGTCTTTCGTCACCACCTGAGAACAAGAGAATGTAAAGAGGATGCCGCCGCTCTCAATCTTCTCGAAAGCCTTCTGGTTCAGACGGGTATAGCCTTTCAGCGCATTGTGCAAGGCACCACGGTGCTTGGCAAAGGCCGGTGGATCGAGAATGATAAGGTTATAGGTCAAGGCAGAACTTTGCCCCACACTCTCCAGATACTTGAAGGCATCTTCGCAGAAGGCCTGGTGGCGGGCATCGCCCGGGAAGTTCAGCTCCACATTCTCCTTTGTCAGTTCGATGGCTTTTGCCGAGCTATCGACGGAATGTACCAGCTCAGCACCTCCGCGCATGGCATAGAAAGAGAAGCCTCCCGTATAGCAGAACATATTCAGCACGCGCTTTCCGTGGGCATAGTGCTCCAGCAGCGAACGGTTTTCACGCTGATCGACGAAGAAACCGGTTTTTTGTCCTCTCAGCCAATCGACCCTGAACTTCAAGCCATTCTCCGTAGCAATATTGTCCTCGCTGCCGCCCACTAAGAATCCGCTCATATCGTCAGCCGTCATGAAGGGAAGCGTCGTCTCACTCTTATAGTAGATATTCGCAATGCGCGAGCCCATGACATCAGCTAACGCCTTGGCTATCTGCTTGCGACAGAGGTGCATACCGATGGAATGAGCCTGCATGACGGCAGTCTTGCCATAGACATCAACGATAAGACCTGGCAGATGATCGCCTTCACCATGCACCAAGCGGTAGGTATTGTTCTGCTGATTATCGGCAATGCCGATGTCCAGGCGCATCTGCAAGGCTGAGCGGAAGCGCGATGACCAGAAGTCATCATCAATCAGCACGTCAGAGAAGGTCAACACACGAACGGCTATCGAACCTTGCTGATAGTGTCCTACTGCGATAAAATCGCCCGAAAACGTCACTACTCGCACCACATCACCCTCTTCTATCCCCTCGTCCATCGACTGGATAGCACCGGAGAACACCCAGGGGTGGAATCTGCGAAGACTCTCGTCCTTGCCTTTGCGTAGGCGTATCTGCTTATAATTATTCATCTGTATGTACCTTAAATGGCTATTTTCTCTTCTCTCTCCTGCTCTACCAACGTAAAGTCACCCATCTGTTCCAAGCGCATCAGCTCCTCGTAGAGCATGATGCAAGCCCAGGCATCCGTAGCAGCATACAGTTTCTGCTTATCGGTCAGCACGTCAGCTTCCCAGTTGGTCAGCTGCTGCCGTTTGGAGATACGCTGTCCGAAGAAGTTGGCATAGAGCTTCTGCAGACTCATATCTTCCACGCCGACTTCCTTTACGTGGTCTTGCAAATCGACAAAACGTCCTGCCTTAAAGTCGCCCAGGCGCTGCAACTGGTGCAGGTCATCGTTCAGCGAGAGCCCTATCTTGGGAACGGTCACGTCTTCCAGGAAGCGCTTGACGGAGGGCGACAGGCGCAACTGGTTCAGACGGAACAGGAAGCAGACCTCATGACTGGAGACCTGTAACAATGCCACTTGATGCATCGGACCTTTCCGGAACGTGGGGCGCGTCTCGGTATCGATACCCAAAATGGGCTGCGACAAGAGGTAATCAACGGCCTTCCTTGCCTCGGACTCCGTAAAAACCACCTCTATGCGCCCTTCAAAGTGAACGCCAGGAAGGGTGCTAATGAGCGCTTTGTCGTATTTCTGATAGATTATTTTCTTCATTTCGGTTTGCAAAGGTACGAATTAAAATTGATAATTTCGATGGGCAATTGATAATTATTCAAAAAAAACTGCTCATTGTTGATGAAATCTAAGAAATTCTTAGTAATTTTGCACGTTATTTATTATTAAGCACCAACAACCAATTACAAAATGGCGAAGAAAAAGACCACCAAGACAACTGACAGCCCTGCTTCCTCCTTCAAGGAAGCCATCGGCTTGGACAAGATATTCAACAACGAGCGTATCAATTTCGTGATAGGCTTTTTCCTTTTGATCGTGGCAGTCTATCTGACATGGGCCTTCGTATCCTATCTGGTAACCGGTGAAGCCGACCAGAGTCTCATCGAGTTCCCGCGCGACGGAGAGCTGATGAACGAGAAGCGCGAGTTCCAGAACTCTTGCGGTTCGCTGGGTGCTTATACGGCGTGGTTCTTTATCAAGCGCTGCTTCGGACTGGCAGCCTTCATCATTCCCATCTATGTCTTCATGGTGTCTATCAACATGATGCGCGCCTACAAGGTGAAGCTGCTGAAATGGTTCATGTCGCTGACCATCCTCATGATCTGGGCCAGTGTGACGATGGCAAAATTCCTCGTTCCGTTCTTCGAGAACGCTTGCTATAACCCTGGCGGCGACCACGGACTGGCTATCTGTCAGATGATAGAGGGACTGATTGGCGTGCCTGGACTGGCAGCCCTGTTAGGACTCATCGCCATTGGTTTCCTGACATACCTCAGCATGGAGACGGTCATCATTATCCGCAAGTTCTTCAATCCGCTGCACTACCTGAAGAAGATTCCCATGACTATCAGTGTAGGTCATGGCGACTCCGAGCAAGAGAACGGCAGCGGCGACAAGATAAACACCTTGGAAGACCCTGAAGTCTTTGACGACCCGCAGTCGGAAGTCGTTGAATTCGACGATTTCAAGCAGCCTGAGGACAAAAAGACACCCGTGGATGATGACATGGCGAATGATAACGTCAAGAAACCGGTCTCCATGTCCCCACTGGACCAAGACACCGATGCTGACGACATAGACATGGAGATAGAGGAAGCGCAGGAGGAAGAATCGGCAACGGGCAAGAACCTCGCCAACTATGGCGACATCTCCACACCCTACGACCCCAAGCGCGACTTGGAGAACTACCACTATCCCACCCTCGACTTGTTGCAGAAATACGAAAGCGACGGCAAGCCGTTCATCGACATGCAGGAGCAGAACACCAACAAGAACCGTATTGTTGATGTGCTACGCAACTTCGGCGTGGAAATCAGCAGCATCAAGGCTACCGTCGGTCCTACCATTACACTTTACGAAATCACCCCTGCGCCAGGTGTCCGCATCTCCAAGATTCGCAATCTGGAAGATGACATTGCCCTGTCGCTCTCTGCCTTAGGTATCCGTATCATTGCTCCTATTCCCGGCAAGGGCACCATTGGTATTGAGGTTCCCAATGCCAAGCCCACAACCGTATCGATGGAGAGCATCCTGAACTCAAAGAAATTCCAGGAATCAACGATGGAGCTGCCTTGCGCCATCGGTAAGACCATCACCAACGAGGTCTTTATGTTCGACTTGGCAAAGGCTCCCCACCTGCTCGTTGCCGGTGCTACCGGTCAAGGTAAATCGGTTGGTCTGAACGCCATCATCACCTCTTTATTATATAAGAAGCATCCGGCAGAACTGAAAATCGTGCTCGTCGATCCCAAGAAGGTGGAGTTCAGCGTCTATTCGTCCATCGAGAAGCACTTCTTAGCAAAAGTTCCCGATGACGGCGAAGAGCCTATCATCACGGACGTCACGAAGGTCATCCGTACCCTCAACTCACTCTGTAAGGAGATGGACATGCGCTACGACTTGCTGAAGATTGCACAGGCTCGCAACATCAAGGAATACAATAAGAAGTTCATCAGCCGCCAGCTCAATCCTGAACACGGCCATCGCTTCATGCCTTATATCGTCGTGGTGATCGATGAGTTCGGTGACCTGATTATGACTGCCGGCAAGGAGGTGGAGCTGCCTATCGCCCGTATTGCCCAGCTGGCACGTGCCGTGGGTATTCACATGATCATTGCCACGCAGCGTCCTACTACGAACATCATTACGGGTACCATCAAGGCGAACTTCCCAAGCCGTATTGCTTTCCGTGTGGGCGCTATGATTGACTCCCGCACCATCCTAGACCGCCCGGGAGCCCAGCAACTCATCGGTCGTGGTGACATGCTTTATCTCAACGGCGGCGAACCCGTTCGTGTGCAGTGTGCTTTTGTCGATACGCCCGAGGTGGAGCGCATCAACCAGTTCATTGCCCAGCAACAGGGCTACTCGTCGGCCTTCGAATTGCCGGAGCCTGACACCGACGAAGGAGAAGGCGGCGAGAGCCGTGATGTCGATATGCAGCATCTTGACCCGATGTTCGAGGATGCTGCCCGTCTCATTGTCCGTGAGCAGAGCGGTTCCACATCGCTCATCCAGCGTAAGTTTGCCATTGGCTACAACCGTGCCGGTCGCCTGATGGACCAGTTGGAGAAGGCAGGCATCGTCGGCGCAGCTCACGGTTCGAAACCTCGCGAAGTACTCATCATGGACGAAATGTCCTTAGAAAACCTTTTGTCACAATGGAAATAATGAATAATAATGCCCTGCGGTTCACCCGCAGTGGTTTCCCTACCCTTTGTTCCCTGCGGTTCACCCGCAGGGTTGTCTCCGTCCTTTTGTTGGCGCTGCTCGCGCAGACCTCGTTTGCCCTCACCGCCCGCCAAGTGCTTGAAAAGACCGCTGCCGTCGTTTCGGCCAAGTCTGGCGTACAGGCCTTGTTTACCATCCAGGGACAACAGATGAACACCAGCGGCACGCTGGCTGTCAAGGGTCGCAAGCTCCACGCCACCACCCCTCAAGCCACCATCTGGTTTGACGGCAAGACGCAATGGACCTACGTCAAGAAGAACGACGAGGTGAACGTGGCCAATCCCACCGAGGCAGAGCTGGCACGCATCAACCCCTATAACTTCATCAACCTCTACAAGGAGGGCTATGCCTACACGATGACGAAGAAGGGCGCCAACTACGAGGTGCATCTGACGGCCACGGACAGGAAGCGCGGCATTCAGGAGATGTATGTCGTCGTCAACCAGAAAACCTTCGTGCCTTCGCAAATCCGCATGAAGCGTCAGAATGGCTGGACGTCCATCTCCATTACCAACTTCAAGCAGGCGAACCTGTCTGACGCCACCTTCCGCTTCAATCCCAAGGACTACCCCGATGCTGAAGTCATCGACCTCCGTTAACGCCTTTACTGCCCTCTGCAGTTCAGCCGCCGAGAAAACGTCATGAACACCCTTCGCCTCTACTTCCTCCTCCGCCGCAATACTAAGCTCAGCGAGCGTCGCAACGTGATGTTCGAATCCAACCAGTACGGCAAGCTTTTCACTTACATCGTGCTAAGCTTTGTGGCGCTCGAGTTCATCGCCCTCGGCACGTTCTTCGGATGGCTGGGTGCCAAGGAGCAGATGCCTGAGATGATTTTCTTTCTCATGCCCTTCATGCTCTTCCTGGACTTCACGTCGCGCTTTGCCATGCAGCAGACGCCGCTCATGCTCGTCAAGCCCTATCTGCTGACGCCCATCAGCAAGTATGCTGCCATCGAGTGCTTTCTCATCCAGCAACTGTTGGACGTGGGCAACCTCTTCTGGCTCACGCTGTTCCTGCCTTACATCTTCATTGTCTGGTGCGGCGGCGTTACCGGTTTGGCAGCGTTGGCACTGCTTGCCCTACTCTTTCTCATGGTGCTGGTTAACAGCCAGTGGTACTTGCTCGTCCGCACGCTGATCAACCAAAGCATCTTCTGGTGGGCCTTACCTGCCGTCTTCTACGGTTCATTAGTACTGCCGTTCTTCGTGCTCCCCGATAGTTACATCGACATGATTCTCGACACTTTCGAAGACATCATGGAAGGCGACTACCTGCTCGTCTGGACGGCCATCGTCTTTGCAGTTTGCTTCGTCGTGCTGTTCCTCGTCAACCGCTACCTGCAGATGCACCTCATCTACGACGAGATTTCCAAGCACGAGAAGACGAACCTGAAGCACGTCTCTGAGTTCAGGGCCTTGGAGCGTTTCGGACAAATCGGCGAGTACCTGAAACTGGAAATCAAGAGCACCATGCGCAACAAAGCCATTCGCTCGCGCTTTATTCAGGGCATGCTCATCATCACCTTCTTCTCGCTGATCATCGCCTTCACCAGTGCTTACGACTCGTCGTTCGAGCGTAATTTCTGGTGTCTCTACGCCTTCATCTTCTTCGGCTCTGTCAACCTCACAAAGGTCATGTGTCCCGAAGGCAACTACATCGACCTGCTGATGGTTCACGAGGAAAACATCCTCGCACTCCTGCGCGCGAAATACTATTATTATTGTGCCGTGCTGGTGCTGCCGTTCCTCATCACGCTCATTCCGGTCTTCATGGGCAAGTTCTCGCTCATCATGGTGCTCGCCTATCTCTTCACCGTCACGGGTCCCATTTATCTCATGCTCTTCCAGATGGCTATCTACAACAAGCAGACGATGCCCCTCAACGAGAAGCTGACCGGCAAGAACCAGATAGAGAACAAGTGGCAGATCATCGTCTCCTTCGCGACCATGTTTGCCCCTATTATCATCATCAGTCTGTTGCAGATTGTCCTGTCAGAAAACGCTGCCTACTGGACGCTGTTCGTCATTGGCGTCCTCGTCACACTCGCCGAACCCTACTGGCTGCGCAACATCTACCGTCGCATGATGCTGCGACGCTACGAAAACCTTGAAGGATTCCATAGTACGAGGTAAGATGGATGATGTAAGATGGATGATGGATGATGGATGATGGATGATGGATGATGTAAGAAGTAAGAGGTAAGAAGTATGAAGACAATTCTCATTCAGGTCGGCAAGACCGTCAATAAGCACTTTGTGGGTGGCATCAGCGACTACGTTGAGCGCATCAACCACTACATGCCGTTCGAAGTAGTGACCATTCCCGAACTGAGAAACACCAAGAACCTCTCTGAGGAACAGCAGAAGCAGGCCGAAGGCGAACTCATCCTCAAGCTTCTACAACCGTCGGACACCGTGGTGCTGCTCGACGAGCATGGTCGCGAGTTTCGCAGCATCGAGTTTGCCCGCTGGCTGGAACAGAAGCAGCAGACTGCCCGCCGTCTCGTCTTCGTCATCGGCGGTCCCTACGGCTTTTCCCCTGCTGTCTATCAGCGCGCCAACCAACAGCTCTCCCTCTCGCGCATGACGTTCTCGCACCAGATGATACGTCTCACCTTCACCGAACAAGTCTATCGGGCATGTACGATTATTCGTGGCGAACCTTATCACCACGAATAACCAAGAATTTTCCAGTAAGCTTTTTGTTATTTCGTACGTCTGCAACGTTCGTACCACTGGTGCAGCAGACCTTGCGGAATGCCGCGTTGCACCGCAGCATCCAGCACGCGTAGTGCCTCCTGCCGGCGCTTCAGGAAAAGCAGCAAATCGACCTGCGATGCCACATAGTCGGCATTCTTCGAATCTAAGCGCGCTGCCTGCTGCCAGTCGTAGAGCGCCGCCTCGTATTGCTTCATCTCCCGCTCCAAGGCTGCCCTCGAGGCGTATGCCACCGCCGAGTCGGGCTTCATCTCTACCACGGCATTCAGCTCGTCCAGCGCTTCAATGTTGTGTCCCAACTGTTGCAGCACGTAGGCATACGATAGGCGTGCCTCCATGTGGGTGGGAAAAAGACTGAGGAAAGCCTCGTAGTCACGGCGCGCCACATCGTAGTAGCGCATGTGCGTGGCGGCATAGGCCCTATAGAACAAGGCGGCAGGATTGTGCAGCTGGTGTTGCAGCACCAAGCCGTACTCCTCGATGGCATACTGCCACTGCTGCAACTCTAAATTCACCGCTGCCTTCCGCAGGTGCAGGTCGGTTGACCACGGCTGCGTGGCTATCTGCTGGTTCAGTACCGTCAGCGAGTCGCGCCATTGCTGGTTCGTCAGCTCCTGCGTGCGCTTCGTCGTCAGTTCCAAACCCTGCTGATAGGTTTGCGCCTGAGCCTGTCCCGTCAATTGCGACAGTGTCGCAACCAACAGGCCAGCCAGCACTAAGCCTTTCGGATATAATCTACAATCCATGCGCCTACTTCCTTCGTACCGTATTTCTGGCCGCCCTCGACCTGGATTTCAGGCGTACGCACATTGGCATCGAGCGAAGCATTGACCGCCTCACGGATCAGCTGACCCTCCTGCTGCAAACCGAAATGCTCCAACAGCATGGCTGCCGACAGAATCTGAGCCAGCGGGTTGGCAAGGTTCTGACCCTTGGCTTGCGGCCATGAGCCGTGAACGGGTTCAAAGAGCGGCGTGTGCTCGCCCAGCGATGACGAGGGTTGCAGACCCATCGAACCGGTAATACAACTCGTCTCGTCCGTCAGGATGTCGCCGAACGTGTTCTCTGTCACTACCACGTCAAAGAAGCGGGGCTCCGTCAGCACACGCATCGACGCATTGTCAATGAACATATAGTCCGTCGTCACATCAGGATACTGAGGCTCCATCTCCTTGGCAATCTGACGCCACAAGCGACTTGATGCCAGCACGTTAGCCTTATCGACTACCGTCAGGTGCTTCTTGCGCTTCTGTGCCGTCTCGAAGGCCACCTTCAGGATGCGCTCAATCTCCGGACGCGTATAGATATCGGTATCGTAAGCCTTGTCATTGTCCTGATACTTCTCACCGAAGTACATGCCGCCCGTCAGCTCACGGATCACCACGAAATCGGCACCTTTCAGCAGCTCGTCCTTCAGCGGAGACTTATGCAGCAGACAGTCAAAGGTAGCTACCGGACGCACGTTGGCAAACAGTCCCAACTTCTTGCGCATGGCGAGCAGGCCCTGCTCGGGACGCACCTTTGCTGTAGGGTTGTTGTCGTATTTCAGATCGCCGACAGCGGCAAACAGCACGGCGTCAGCACGCATACAGGCCTCGTGGGTAGCCTCAGGATACGGGTCGCCCACGGCATCGATAGCCGTAGCGCCTACCAGCGCCTCCTCGTACGAGAACTCATGGCCGAACTTCTCGGCAATAGCATTCATCACAGCAACACCCTGTTGCATAATCTCGGGACCTATTCCGTCGCCCGACAAAACGGCAATCTTCAGTTTCATACCTAGTCAGTTTACAATAATTATCGTGCAAAAGTACTAAGAATTTCTTAGATTTCATCAAAGAAGAACGTTTTTTTTGAATAATTATCAATTGTCAATTATAAATTATCAATTATAATTCGTACCTTTGCAACAGAACTTTTACAGATAACAATAGCTCAAAAAAAGGTTTTTGGCGAGAGCCCAATTTATTTTTGGCGGGAGCCGTGAATATTTTTAGCGGCCGCTGTGAATATTTTTAGCGGCCGCTAAAAATAAATGAGAGCCATACTTCCACCCGACGAAATACGTCTTCTCCCCCGTCGAAAGCCGTTCGCGCACCCTGCGACAACGGCACTCCCTCATAGCGAGTATAGTATTCGTTTGCGACCTGTCTATTCCGAACAATCATATATGGGGACAATTATTTTAATCTATGACCAAATTTAATCCTGTTTTATAGCATTTTCAAAGAAAAAGCAGTACCTTTGCAGAAATGGACAAAGAGACATTCGAGAAACATAAGCCCTTTGCAGGCGAGACGAAACCATCAATGCTCAGAAGGAGAATAGGTCATGACTATCAGTCACGGCGCATCTATCTCATTACCATGACCATAGCAGGACGAAGGCCATTGTTAGGAAAACTGGTAGGTAATTGCAATGCTCCAGAAGGAGCCGACGACGCACCACACATCGAACTGACCGAGTTAGGACTGCGGGTGAGAAGCTGCTGGATGGCAATCGAAAGCCATTATCCCGCTATTAAAGTACTGGCTACTCAGATCATGCCTGACCATCTGCACGGCATTCTCTTTGTACAAGAGCACATGGAGGTGCATATGAGCCAAGCCATCAAAGGATTCAAGACGGGCTGCAACAAGGTCTATCGCGAACTGTTTCCCTCTGCAGCGACATTGTCGATGCAAAGAACACCCGACAACACTCAAGGGTTTCTGTGGAACAAGGGCTTCAACGACCATATCCTTGATTACAACGTAGAACTGGATTGCTGGTTCCAATATCTTCGCGACAACCCACGACGCCTGGCTATACGCAGAACTTATGCAGATTACTTCAAGGTCCGATTCGACATCGTGGTCGCAGGACAGTCGTACTCTGCCATCGGCAACAGGTTTCTGCTCAACCATCCCCAACTATTGCAAGTCCGCTTGTCACGCCTGCTCACTGACGAGGAGATTGAAAAGAGTGTCAGCTACCATCTCGCTTTAGCCCGACAAGGTTCCGTTCTTGTATCGCCAGCCATTTCAAAAGGCGAGAAAGCTGTCATGCGTGCTGCCCTAAATGCCAAGTTGCCATTAGTATTCATCACCTCCTACGGCTTCACCCAATTTTCCCACCCAGGTCATCAGTATTATGATGCTTGTGCCGAAGGACGCCTGCTCCTTCTGGCTCCCTGGCCTCATCAGAACAGGAAAGAAAAACTGACCCGCACCCAATGTCTCCAGCTTAACACTTTCGCCCAGCAAATCTGCCAACACACCCCTTGAGAGTAGTGCTTCCATCAGACTTCAGATATCACTCACCCGTCCCCGTGTCATTTATAGAAAAACTGAGGACATAACCTTGTGGGCTATGTCCTCATAGATTGGTCAGAAAGGTCCAGCTTGAATATTGCTCCGAAAGCAAATCGTTCGCGCCATTCTGACGCTGCAAAGATAGGAACTTTTTCTGAAATTTCCAAATTTTGGAGCATTATTTTTAATCTATGATGCATGAGGAAGACAGGTTCTCGTCCCTGCTGTCACTATAGCTGCAGTTTATTCTACAACATATCATTCATCCTTCTTGAAAAAACCAGTTATAGCTGATATTCCAGAAAAGCACATTAATACTACAAACCCTATGCTTAATACAGATGCAGTAATACAAGACCCCAATAAGATTCCTATCCAGAACGAATTAGTAATGCTATATCCGATTACAAACGATAATATTAGTAATATTGAGCCTAAGCATCTGAGTGCACCTGTAAAAAGAAAGATTAATTCTGTCAACGTAATTACGCCTCCAATAATATAGAATAACCAAGATACATCATATATATATCCGATGATTCCTATAAATGGCAACAGTACAAGCCAGACTGCAACAAATAAATACTCACTATTTGTAGGAGGCTTACTATAGTTTTCTGAAATATCACCTAGAGCTTTATTAAGCTCTTCATCGCTTTTAAATACTTTATTTTTGCTCATATTATTGTTTTTTAATTTATACTTAAGACATTACCAAATGCTAAATAGAAAATGTTAGTTATTTCAGTGGAAATTCTTTGGCATAACTTACTATTTTTTATGATTGTTCAACTATTTTAATTTCTTCTTCTGTCAGGTCGTAGAGCTGATAGACGAGGCGGTCAATTTCAGATTCTAAATCTTTTGTGTCAGCAGAAGGATTGACGCTTTTGGCTTTTAAAATGGTATTAACATTATTTATTATTATGGTTTGAGACTCATCTTCAGCGATTTTAAATGGCAATTGTTCTATTGTACTCTTATTAATAGCTAAATAACCTCCAGCCAAATGCTTATCCCTAAATTTATTCATAAGATAGTAAGATGTATATTTGGAATTTAAGAGTCCCAAAATATAGTAAGGATTAAAACCGTTAAAGTCATAAATAGCATAAGCCCCGACTCCTATTGCTAATGAAGATTGAACATATGTTGCTTCTACAACTTTGGTCATTCCTGCAATAATTATTTTAGGATTGCTCCAAAGCAACACCTTACCTTTTGAGAAACTACCATCAAGATATACGTAAGCATCAGAATATCTGTCTTTCATATATCTAACGTTCTTATTATCATAATAATACCGATCGATATTACCACTTACTGTAAACGGTATCGAATTTTCAACCTTATGGTCATGAATAAATTCCTTTATTTTCTGAGCCTCAAAACCTGTAGCACCAGAACAGACCTTTATACCTGAACTCAATATTGTCTCATTAATCAAGATATCTTGTTGCTTTACCTTCTTATTCTTTAGTAAATCAGCGTATTGATCTAAAGAGAAGCGCCCATATCTCCAATTATTTTGTTTGCTTCCATTTATAATGATAGGATATACACTTGCCTCTTTAAATACATTAAAGATAGAAACATCAAGACTACTGTATAAACCATTATTGGTCAACTCCTCCAATGTCTGCCTTGCATAATCTGCAACATGCAGCTTGTTAGGAATAATCCAACAGAAGGTATTATTAGACAACTTAATGCCCTGTAGTAAGAAAAGAATATAAAGGTCATAGGCTCCACTAGCTTGAGGATAGACACTTTTATATATGCGTTTTTCCAATTCTGTTCTTGCCATATTCACAGCACTAACATACGGTGGATTTCCAATAACAATATCAAATCCACCTTGTGAGAATACATCATAGAACCAAGTATGCCAAAGCATGAATTGGTTGTTACCTGAAAGGTCGAGGTCACCAAAATCTACGTTGATGCTTTGCTCTGTGAGTTGTTTCTTCACATTATTTATAATAGACGCGCGAAGTTCCTTCTTCTCTTGATGATTGGTGCAGTTGTAGTATTTGGCGAGCATATTGCGCAGTTCCTCACGATAGACATCAACCATATTGTCAAACCAGCTTAGCCCCTCCTTCTTGTCGTACTTTTTCTCTGTCATCGTTGAAAGGTCAACACCCTTGTATTGCTCCAGTAGTGAGTTGCCCTGCATAATCTTGAAGTCGAGATTTGGCAAGGCTTGTGGTGTTTCTTCGTCAACAATCAGAGAAAGCCAGAAGCGGAGGCGAGCAATATCAACAGCACCTTTCTCTATATCTACACCATAGATGTTTTGCTGAATGATGTGTTTCTTTATTTCAGCAGCTTTGCTTTGCTCTATTCCTTCAAGGGTTGTACGACATTGGAAGAGTTCTTTAAGCAAGCCCATTGGGAAAGCTCCTGAGCCAATAGCAGGATCGCATATCTTGACGTTCTTCAAAGCCTCATCCACCTGTTGACGGAACTTGTCGTTAGCGCCAAGAGTATTTATATCGTGCGAGGTTACGAACTGACGGATGGCTTCTTTGATAGCCTCGTTTTCAATATCTGTCTGGAGATAAGCAATGAGACTTTCGCGACACATATAGCTGACGATTTCCTTGGGAGTATAGAAGGCTCCCTTATCTTTGTTATCTTCAAGCAGGTTCTCGAAGATGCGACCTAACATCTCTGGGTCAACACCTACCTCTGCATCATCAGGATCATTCTCATCGATGGTGAAGTTATACGAGGCAAAGAAGTCAAGCAGACTTTGCATATATTTCGCAGGCAGAGGAAACGCCGTTTCGTCTGTGGCATCACGCTCGAACAAACCGCCGTTGAGATAAGGAATAAGCCTCCCCCTGCCCCCTCCCAAAGAGGGGGTTGCCAAATCACCTTTACGTTCCGTATTGAGGTCGTTGAAAAGGACTTCCAGAACATTGTCTATGAAGTGGTCTTTGTCTGCTGTCTGAGCAAAGAGGTTTTGGATGAACTCTCTGTCGCCAGTACCCCAAGACTCACCAGCAGGCACACCTAACCAGCCTTTCTTCTGAAGGAACTGGAGGAAAACCAAACGGCCCATCAGTTTCTTTACATAGTCACGGACGGCTTTTTCTTGATTGTCAAACTTGGCAAACTGCTGCATGATATACTCATTGGGATTGCCCTCCTGACGCTCTTCCCATTTGTTGGCAACCTTTACCATCCGCTTACCAGTAACAAAGAAGATGATATCTTCGTACTGCTGCTTATAACCCTTGAAGAACATATCGCTGACTGCATCTACTGAGAAAGCTTTGGTCAGGTCTTTCAACGTAAGACTACTGTCGCGCAACTTCTCAAACTGCTGAATAGCAGTACGACTACGATGACCTTCACCAAGCAGATAAGTAAAGCGTTTGGCATCGGTAGATTCTTTCTGATACGTTCCATCTTCGGCAAACGTCCAGGCTTCACTAACGTATGAGAACCGGAGCACGCTCTCGTTCTTGCGATAGCAGAACATAAAGGCTCCGGCATTGCCGTTGTTTCGCCAGTCGGTCAGCAGCATATCGCGAATGCCTCTGCGGTTGCGTTCTATATCAACGCTATCAGAGAGTTCAACTTCGTAGATGCTGACGGTTTGGTTGTCGCTCAATGTGATAGTACCCAACCACAATGCCTGTTTGGCAAACTGACTACTGGTTGGAATTGCTGATGGCGTATTCCAGAATTTTATCTTGTTGCCAAAAATGTCGTGTAACAGCAACTGCCAGCTCTGTCGATTATATCTTGATTCAATGACTTCTTTATAGTTCATAGGGCTTAATTATTTTGAAAACTCTCCGATAATATGATAACAGCAGCCGATTCCTCTTCTGCATGCTGACTCTCACGATAATAGGTATTGTACTTGTTGGCCATTTCAAGCACTTGTTTTAGCGCATCCTCAAAGGTCAGTTTTGCCTTGCTGCCACCTTGACGCTGCAAGTCTTTCTGAATGCGTTGCAGACGCTTGGCTACATAGGTAATAGTGCCTCGCTCAGTCAACTCTTTCAGTTGGATAATCTTCAGGCGAGTGTCGCCATCATCTATGTGGGGCAACATGCTGTTAAGCAGGCTGACAGCCGTCGTGACCTGAGCACCAAGATTGCTGCGCTGGCTTTGATTCGATTCTTCCTCGTGCAGTTCCTGTTCCTTTGTTTTATTGAATTCCTTCAGGGCTTTCTCTACATGCTCATGATGTTGGTCTAATCGAGGTACGGCTTTTTCTTCCGGCTTGGCCTTGAAATAGTTCAGCGCATCGAGCACAGACAACTCACGTGTCTGCTGGTCGTTCACCAGATAGAACAGTTTGCGGAAGTTTGTTTTGAGGAATACCAATGAGTCTCCAGACAAAGTGACCCCTTCTAACTCGCGAGGTTCACGACCTGTACGACTTCTCAATGACAACCTTTCAATACGCTTATATTCCTTGCGGTTCTGCTGATAGAGTGCTCGTAGTTCTTCATAGAACGGCAGTTCCAGATTGCGGTCTTCCTGTTCGCGCTTGATGCTTTCCTTGAAGAGTTTGTCAAGGTCGCGATCAATAATCTCTTCAGTAGAATATATCTGATTATCCTCGCCAAACGTGGTATGGAAGGTCTGAATCTTACTCAATGCAATCTGGTTGAGTTTGATTTCCTTGTTACCCTGACGCGACGGGTAGAATACGTAGTTGTAGATGATACCTGCCGTAGAGCCGATACGATTCACACGGCCTATGCGTTGCATCAGACGGGTAGCGTTCCAAGGTGTGTCGTAGTTGATGATGATGTTCGAGCGATGAAGATTGACACCTTCTGCCAACACATCTGTTGTCAGGATGATGTTATAGTCGTCTTTTCTCTGTTTCCAGTTGGCATCAAAGTTCTCGCGGATGGTCTTGAACAGCTGACTGCGGTTTTGGGAGGAAATCACCAATACGTCTTGGCGATTAATGCGACGCTGCAGATATTCAACGGTATCAACGGATTCTGAGAATACCACAATCTTTCCTTCAGGATTGCGCTCTTTCTTGAACAGCTCATGCTTCAGCAAGTCTTCGAACTTGGCAAACTTAGAGTCATCATCGTCATTGATATATTCCCACTCCAGCCACATATCGTCAAGCAATGCTTGGTCGTGTCTCAGTTGCACGATGTAATCCTCATCGAAGTCTTTTCTCTGGAAGGAGGCATTCTTGGGGTTCATCTCTGCTTTCTCGTTCATTTTCTGTTCAATCTCTTCCTCGCTGTAGCCTGCCTCTATCAGTGCATTGATATCCAAGTCGGGAGCAATGAATATTTTGTCGTTCTCCCACATGTCTATCATATTTTCGTTAGCCTGACGGAAGGCTAACAGCGACTTACAGAAAGCATAAAAGCTGCTTTCCAGACGCTTTACCAATCCGTTTTTGCGGATGCCTGCCAAACTGCGGCTTATAACCTCCGCGTTATCGTAAAGTCCAGGGGCAGCATCGGGCTTCAGATAGGCGATGGCCTGATAGCGGGCGTAAGTCAGTTCTTTGTCGAGCACATGCATAGCCCTCTCAAAGAGGTTGGCCAAGTGGTCATTCAACTCGTAGTCTTTCTTGATAGGTTTATCCACCTTGGGGAATCCGTTCACATCTTTATTATATCGCGCGATGTTTTCAATATCGGTTCTGGTACGGCGAACGGTCAGAGGTTTGATAACTCTGTCACGCACTTTCTCTGCCAACTTCTTAAACTCCTTCAGGTCGAAGTTCTCCTGTTTGCGGAACTTACGGAACTCAACCACCAAAGGCGAGAAGAATGCTGTCAGGTTAGGCACGCCATCAATGGTACAATGGCGCGGATCTTGGAACATAAGTATCTGGTAGTAGATATCCGCTGGCGTGTTGTTCATAGGTGTTGCAGAAATCAGCATCACCTTTTTCTTATACCCAGGTATATAGCCAGTTTCAAGGCGAGGCATCTTGCAGATTTCCTGCAACTGATTGAAAGCACCAGTAGTATGATTACGGAACTTGTGAGCTTCATCTACTAACACCAAATCATATTCGTCAGCATTCCAGTAGTCGTAGTTGTCTTCGTCAAGCACTTTTGCGAGACTGCCGTTACTAACAAAACGGGTATATTTGTCGATACCGAAATCCTTAAACGTAGTCTTCCAGTTCTGTTCAACGGCTGGCGGATAGACCACGAGGATTTTGGTGTGCTCTGGTCCGTTCTCTATCAAGAACTTCTTGGCAATCATCGTAGCAATCACCGTCTTGCCAAGACCCACCACATCAGCCAGGAAGAAACCGTCGTAGCGCATCAGTTTCTGATAGCCCTCTATCACAGCATCTGCCTGATAATCAAACTTGCTATAGCCCTCAGGCATATCAAAGGGGTCTTCCTGGTCGATGGCTAACACGCGGTCGCTGAAATACTCCATCAACATCTTGATATATAGCTCGTAGGGAGTGACATCACCTTTCAAATAGGTCTTATCGAGGGTGCCTTGATAGTCCTCGGCACTAATAGGTACATTCTTCGCCTCTTCCCATAACAGTTCAAATTCGTTCTTAGCAAACTGTACATCGTCGAACTGCGTCAGTTTGACGTTGAACTCGTACTGTCTCTCTTCGCTGATACCCAAGCCGTTGCCGCTCAGATTGCTGCTGCCCGTAATGGCAGCGCCAAAGCAATGCTGGTTGTAATTGTCGGGATAGAGGATGTAGAGTTTGGCGTGAATCTTCTTGGAGGGATGGGCACGCAGTTCCAGTTTACCGTCAATCAAGTCCTGCACCATCTGGAGCATACCGTCTTCCACCTGCTTGGTATAGTGCGACTGTTCGATATCCTCTTTCAGCAGACGCAGGCATTCCTCTTTCACTTCCTCTTCTGCCCCAAAGAAGAGCTCGCCTTTCTGGTTGGCTTTGGCGATATACTTGTCAACATCAATACCAATCAGGATGCGTACTTTGTTGATACCATCAAGAAAAGGGCGCAAAGAGAAATAGCCCGATGCACGAAGAAAGCCCACAACGGCATCAAGGTTCTTCACTTGAGGGTTGTTTGTCAGAATGCCCTCAAACTCTTTCATCAAAGTGTTCCCATCTCGATTAGTAAAGAAATGGGAATTAATAGGTATGTTCGCCATATCTACGCTATAGTCTTAGGAGCGAAAGGACTATCTGTTCGGATGATAATGAGTTCTCAACTAAGAACCTCAGGACACAATAAAAGCGTGAAACGCCCTTATCGATGTCCCAAGGTCCTAGGAAAACCCATTAATACCTATAAGTCCGTCCACGCTATTGCGCAGACGTTAGTCTTATTAAGCGGTATTAATGTCGATTGAATTTCCTAGGTTCAGGGACATCACCGAATATAGCACTAACGCTATAATTATTCCAACGAAAATCGCACCGGCACCTCCACTGAGGCTCTTTCTATATCCTGCCGAAGCAGCGTTCTAAAGAACGATTTCTTGTCCGAGGGCAAGCGTCGTGTCACGACGATTAGCCGATACTTGTTTGCAAAGGTAGTGCAAACCGAGCGAAAAACCAAAAGAATTGATACTTTTTTTAATTATTCGTAAACACACTCATACTGATATCCCAAATCTTAGAATAGCTGTATCAGCGTATTCTCGTAGTTTGCTTCAGAATGATAGTTATTCATAAGATGTTTGTCATTTACACCGAACTTTATACCGAACTTTACACCGAACTTTACACCGAAAGCTCCCAGTGTCCGCCTTTTGCACCTCCAATTCGTTGAACACATCCTTCCGCTTTCAGTTGACGTATCACTTTCTTTACGCCACTTTCAGAGAGCCCAGTAGCTTCCTGTAGTTCACGAATTGTAACAAAGGGATTCCTTTGTATGGCAGCGAGGATTTTTTGGTTACTTTTCTGGTTACTTTTCTGGTTACTTTCTGCCATTTCCCGTATCGCAAGTTTCAAACATTGCAACATAAAAGTTATGAATGCAGTACTATTGGCATCTGCGTCGCTTTTGGCAATTGCCGCATAATATTCCTGCTGATGTTCCTTGACGATAGTCTCAACAGGTATCCATGCGAATATGGGTTTCCACTTCATCAGCAAAAGCGTTTGCCACATACGTCCCATGCGTCCATTTCCATCTGCGAAAGGATGTATGAATTCAAATTCATAATGGAACACGCAAGAACTGATAAGCGGGTGTGTCTTGGTCTTCTTCACCCATCCCAACAAATCCGCCATTAGCATTGGCACACGGTCAGCAGATGGAGCCAAGTGGATGCATTTTTTTCCATCGAATACTCCCACACCACCTTGACGATAGCGACCGTTTTCCTTTACGAGGTCTGTCATCATGAGCCTGTGAGCTCTCAGAAGGTCTTTCTCCTTAAATGGGTCCAACTCTAACAAAAGTTCGTAGGCATCAATGGCATTCTTGACCTCTTGTATCTCATTTGGAGCTCCCATCACACGTTTGCCTTCCAGAATGGCTGTTACTTGATCAATGGACAGCGAGTTGTTCTCTATAGCCAGAGATGACTGAATAGTCTTAATACGGTTCTCCTTGCGCAGCATAGGAGAAGGCACGTCGTTTCCAATGCGTGAGTTTAGGCTTCCCACTTGTTCAGAAATCTCTGAAATCTGGTGAAGAATCTTCTCTGTGATGTTAAATGGTGGTATATACATACTTCCTTATCTTTTAATTTCTGTTTTACCTGTGGTGATCTAACCAACTTCCTATAGTCGATATTCTTTCCACTCTTCCATAATCAACCCTCCTTTCTGACAACTTCCCAATGGCCTGTCTTGTCCGAACCTATACGACGGATGTACTCACGGCTCTGGAGTGTTTTGATAGTGCGAGCGATAGTGGGGCGAGATACGCCACACTCTTCTGCCAACTCCTCGTAAGAATAATCAGGGAATGAACTGATAGCAGCCAACACCGTTTGCTCTGTCTTAGACAATGCTGACATATATGATTTTACAGTATCATTTACAGTATCATTTACAGTATCATCATCCCTCATCAGTCTCAGCAAATCAAGCTGAGTGGCTATCACACGGTCAGCAATAAAGTCTGTGAACACCTCTGGGCGAGTATGGGCTGTTTCGAGCGAATAGATATATTCATGGCGCAGAATAGCTGGGATAATGGCGATTGTATAACCATTGCGAAGTAGAGCCAGGTTCATCAACAAACGTGCCACACGACCATTACCATCCACAAACGGATGGATAAACACAAAGCGCTGATGCAATGTAGCAGCCAACTCTATAGGGTGCAGTTTCTTTTCGTTGTCATTATACCATTTGACGAGTTTCTGCATCTCACCCGGAATCTTCGAGACTGCAGCAACGGCATAGCGGCTGCCACTGATATAGACCTTTACATCGCGATAGTGCCCTGCCTTCTCTGCATCAATCTGCTGATAGAAAAGGCGGTGAAGATTCAGGATATTCTCTTCTGTAAGCCCTTCCTTCTCAGTAATCAGATAAACGTAATCGTATGCTTTGGCATGACCTACAGCCTCATAATGGTCGCGCAAGGGTTTGCCCTCTATCGTCAACCCGTCTTCAATCACCACCTTGGTTTCCGATTCCGTCAGGCTGTTACCTTCAAGGGCATTACTCGTATAGGTCAGTCCCACACGATAATACTCCCGCAACGACTTCAGCGTTTCGGGGGGCAATGGTCTGTATGCTGACAGCAAGCGGTTATTCTCGTCGGCTTTCTTGAACTTATCTGTTATCACACTCATGCTCACTCCTCCTTTAACTTAGCACCACACCTTCATATTCAGAAGCATTCAGATTACCACGAAGTTTATCCGCAGCTCTCCATATCGCATCCTCAAAACCTATTGAGGTAGTATTTTCTTTTTTCTTTGCCATATCTTGTTTCTATTCAACTTCTCTCGTCATTGGTTTCATGTTTGCAAAAGTAATGATTATTTGGCAAACCACCAAATAACTTTCGAATAAATTACGTACACAAAAAAGGAATGATGCCGAGTAGCATCATTCCTTTATAGTATCACAGCTTACGGACAGGACCGCAAGGCTTTTCTGTCGTTAGGTATTCTTACTTCACCTGTGCTCCGGCAACGGTAAAGATGCCACGGGCATTCTCGATGACGAGGCGTCCATCTTTCACGTACTTCTTCACACCGGCAGCAGCCTTGGCAGAACCAGCATTGACAGCCTCAATGCCAGAGGTCTCATCAGCAGTCTCGAAGGCTATGGTATAAATATAGCGTGAGCCTGTAGTTGAGAAGGTAACACTCTTAGCACTACCAGACCATGTGCCATCTGCGTATGTTCCGCTGTCAGCGGTGAGACCTGTTTGGCTGTTGCCAAATGTGATGTTAACAGACTTGATAACCTTGCCTTCGTCAGCGGTGAGGGTGAATGAGCCGTTCTTGTAAAGCTGCAGCTCATTGCCTCTTGATGCGACATAGAAGTAGCGAGTAGGCGTGAGGCCATCGGTGCAGGTAAAGGTAACGTCACCTTTCTTGATGCTCTCGCCGGCAAGGTTGCCATCGGTAGAAGAGCCTGTGCCGATAGCGTGACCAATATTGTTGTTCATGAAGTCGTAGAGAGGAAGCTTGTCAAGAGCCGCATAGGTCACGGTCTTGTCGGTAGCAGGACCAGGTGTGCCAGAACCAGCGTCGGCTGTCTGCATGGCGCTCTTGTAGGCATCGAGACTTGCCTCTGGTGCATAGAGTGTCACATTGTCTGCGCAGCCGTCAATACTCTTCTTATAGAAGTGAGGTGCTGTAGCGTTCTCAAATACCAGAACATCGAGCTTAGGACAGTTCTGCAGCATCATAGAGGTGAGTTTCTCCATGGTGCCCTTCATGCAGAAGTATTCAAGGTGTTCGCACTTCTCGAACTGGCTGGTGCCATTGAGTGTGGTCAATGAGGCTGGCAATGTGATGGCTGTGATGCCGCTCTGCTTGAATGCTGCGCCACCGATAGTAGTGAGACCCTGTGGAAGAGATATGAGGTTAAGATTCTCGCAACCGAAGAAGGCAGATCCCTTGATTTCAGTAACGGTAGCAGGAAGTACAACCGTTGTCTGGTCAGACTTTGAAGGGAGCCAATAAACGATGGTCTTGTCCTTGTTATAGAGTACTTTTTTTTCAACAGTGAAGTTGTTGCTTCCGCTATTGACTGTGACTGCTGCTATTGATGTGCCCTGGAAGACATTGTCGCCAAAGACCTCAAGAGAAGCTGGTATCTCTGAAATCTCAGTGAGGGTTTCCACGTTCTGGAATACCAGGTTGCCGATGCTCTTCAGTGAGGTTGGGAAGGTGAACTTGGTAAGCTTAGAATAAGTGAAAACGCTATTGCCTATTGACTCTACAGAGTTAGGCAAAGTGATGTCTGCCAGCACACCACTGGAAATGCTGAAAGCACTGTTGCCAATGGTCTTGAGAACTGAGCCCTCGCTGAAGGTAACCTTCGTCAGAGCCTTCAGGCCTCCGAAGGCAGAGGCGCCGATATTTGCTACAGACGCTGGGATGTTGAGTTCGGTGACAGAAGGACCGTCGGTAGCCATAGCACTGGCAGCAATCTCGGTAATGCCGTCAGGCAGAACGAGCGTGGTGATGTTCTTACACTTGTTGAACATGTACTTGCCGATGGTGTTGGCAATACACATCTGATTTTTGTAGTACTCACCACCATCAACGATGGATGCGTTCTTAAGATTGAGCGAAATGAGCTTGCCGTCTGTGGTAGAGCTGGACTCATATCCCACACCTGCCATTTCGCGGATGTACAGGATGTCGGCTCCGTTTAGGGGGCCTGTCACTGAGAGCTCGGTAGTGGTGAGCTTGACGCTTGGATCAATCTTTTCTGCCAACTGTCCACCTGCTGTGGTGGTAACATCAAGTGCAAACATGGCGCTACTTGTGAAAAGCATCGTTGCCATGAGTGCCAGGCTCTTCATTCGTGTAAAAATCTTCATACTATTTGTAATTAATAAATAATGTATCATTCTCATTTAATTCCAAATTCCCAAGGTGAAACCTACGCTGGCAGCGTGGAGGTTGTTGTTGGAGCGTAGCCAGTCGCCATAGCCGCTGGCATACCACATCGTGCGCTTGCGCTTGATGGTGACGGGGAAGTTATAGGTCACGCGGAGGCTGCCCTTGACGTAGTTGGCTCCATAGAAAGCCATATCGGGAAGGAGCACTCCCTTGGCATAGTCGGTGGTGGCATCGCTAAGATTGAGCTCCACCTTGCCGTTGAAGTGCATGGTGAAGCCGCCGTCAATCCACAGGCGATGCTTCAGCAGGCCTGCCCCACCCTCGAAGGTAAGGTCGTAGGCATCGTAGTGCAAGCTCGACTCAGGCAGCAGGTACTTGTTCTTCGCATCGTAGGTAGTGAAACGGGTGCCCACATAGCCATTGATACGCTGCGCGGTGATGAAGTTGAGGCGATAGTGCAGGTCGGTTTGGAAGACCTTGACCTGATAGCGCTTCTTCATAACGAGCTGGGTGACATAGTACTGCGAGGTGTAAGGGAGCGTCTTGGTGATGGTAGAGTCCTTCTTGATGATGTTGCCACTGGCATCGCGCATCTCGTAAGTGAAGGTCTTGCTCTCCTTCTCGTCATTGTTCTCGGAATAGAACTTCTGGCGGTATTCGTCGGCGTAGGCCTGCTCGTAACCCAGCAGGAAGTCTAACTCGTGCAGCATGCCGTCGGTCTTCAGTCGGTTGCGCAAGGTGAAGCCGTACCGATAGTCCACGAACTTGCCTTCCTCCTTCTTGTACTGTCCGAGAATGCCCTCAGAGCCACGCTCTATAGATGCTGTGGCGAGCAGGTGGTAGGGCTCGCACTTGTAGCCGTAGGACAGCTCAGCACCAAATCGGTGATCGACCCACTCGCGCTTGTAGCCGCTATAACCGCTGACGGTTCCTGTGGCATGCTCCATACCTGTCATGTCGTAATAGGTGATGGTAGCATCGGTCTGTACGGTCTTGATGCCATCAATCTTCTCCTTGCGACGATGGTAGTTGCCACTGATACCGAAGGTGTTCCTGCCAAAGGTGAAAGTGACGGCAGGCGTGATCTTATACTCCAGCGTCTGGGAGCGTGGACGTGGGTCGCGCAGACGGCTCAGATCTCCAACGTTGTAGTCGAGCCGCAAACCGAAGTGCCACTGACGGATGGCGGTAGAGGCAAGGGCGGCGGTGAAGTTGAAGTCCTGGAAGTCATACTTTCCCATGATGGCACTGCCCGAGAAATAGGGGTTGGAGTTATACGGCCGGCGCACATCGCACCAGGTGCGGTTATGCGTACGACCGTAGTCGAAGTCGAAGCGTCCGTAGCCATAGAGGTATCGGCCTATCTTCTGATAGCGCTCGGTCTCGAAACGCAGCTGATTGGTGCGCGAGCCTTCCTGTACGCGATGGTAGTCGCCGCTGTGATGCTCGTAGCCTATCTGTGCGAAGCCGCGATTGCGCGTCGTATCGATGCCCAAGCCGGCAGCATTGTCGGTGAGGCGCCACAGCTGCGTGGCATCATCATAGCGATACTCCCCCAATGCTGGTGCTGCCTGCTGCGCAAAGATGGAGCAGGTTGCCAACAGCATGGCTGTCAGGATGGTATATCTCTTATTCTTCATCATACTCGCGCGGCTTGATAGTTGTTGAAACCTTGAAATCGTTACTGCTGTTGTTGGTATCCATCAGAATCTTACGACCGTCAGGGGTCTTGCTGACAGTGCGACGATAGAGCACCTCGCCGGAGTAGCCACTGATGGCGTTGATATGTGTGCAGCTGGCGTCAACCTCCGGGTAGAGACGCTTCGCAGCAAGGTCGGGACCCGTGACGTTCTTGTTCTTCAGAAAGTCAACACCATCCTTGATATACTTCTTTGGGACAAGCATATAAGTAATGGAGCCGGAGGTCTTGCCGTAGCCATAGACTTTCTCCCAAGTGCTCACATCCTCGTCGGTCTCAAAAATGATGATGCCGCAGGGACCGCCCTGGATAAGATTCATGATGGCAGCGCCACCCGAAGAGGTAAAGACGGGAATGAGTTTGGGCACGTTCTCGTTATGCTCCAGCTTGTCGTTGACACCCACTGCCTCAAAGTCGGCATGGGTGAGGTCTTGCTCGTAGTCGCTGACATCGCTATGGTCAACGGCGCTATTGGTGAGGATGATGCTCTGCCCACCCTTGAGAATATACTCCTTGTCGGTAGGAATGCGGAACACCTGCTTCACCACCACTTTCTCTCCCTTGATCTGTGGGTCGTCATAGAGGTTCTGCAGGGTGTAAGGAATAGGATTGGAACTGTCGAGCAGACCGAAATACAGACCGGCAACGTTGATGTCTTCGCCTGACTGGTTGTAAATCTCAAAATACTTTCCCGAGAGATAGTTCTTGCCACCGAGCTCAGGACGAGCCTTGGAACCGGAACTGTAAATCTTGCTGATGACGATGGCGGGTTTCATGGAGATGGTGGCCTGTAGCTTCAGGGGCTCGCTCTCCTGTGCCTCGCTGACGGGCTGGTCGTTCAGGCTGGCAGCGACGATATAGCCGCTGATGACGCCCTTGGAGCCAGTCTTTTCTTCGTATTCATCACCGGTGAGTTCCCAAGCCGTCGAGATGGTATATACATCAGGCATGGTCTGCAGGAAGACGGCAACGTCTGAAGCATCGGTCTTGGCGGTGCGTGTGAGATCGCCAGTCTTCAGTGTGATTTCCCGCTCGCCAATGGTGGCACCGGACTTATACTCCTTGGGGGCCAGCAGCTGCACCTTCACATCGACCAAGCGGCTTGCATCGTCATAATTGACGCAAGAGGCAAGGGTGACCAGCAGCACTGCCAGGGAGTTGATGAGGATATTTCTATGTTTCATTATTTCGATATTTCGATATTTCGACATTTCGACATTTCGACAGTCAAAGATTAAAGTACAACTCGGCACCGAAGCTGAAACCTGTGTTATGCTGGGTGCGCGTCTTGCTATGACTGTTGTTCTGCAGATAAGGCTCGTAGTAGAGGGCATTGTTGACATAGAAGGAGAGTCCTCCTATCTTTCCCAACTCCTTGGTGATGCGTGCCTGCAGGTTCCACGTGACGGGTGACGACTCACTCTCGGTATTGATGCTGCGAGAGAGCAGCTGGTACATACCCACATAATCCTGAGTGGTCGGCGCGGTAGCGTAATAGTTGGCATCCATACCCAGATAGCCTGCCAGCATCTCGGGCGTTATCTCGTGGTAGTTGCACTGGGTGTCTATCCAACCGATGGGGTTCTTGTCCATGACATAGCTGTTATTCCAGTTGTGCCATATCACCTGTGCGGTGAGCGAAGCCACCATGCGCAACTCGGGGATGTGTGTCACCGTGCGCAAGGTGGTCACGAAACGGCGATATTTGGAGTAGGAGTCGTCAAGACCATTGGGATAGACCACCTTGAAGGGGGTGGTGCTGGCATCCTTATAGCGCTGCGGCAGGTACTTGCTATCGAGCGAGCTGCTGTTGAGGTTCGTTGACCACGTCTTTGACTCCTGGTAGGCTCCGCTGAGGTAGAACGAGGTGCGCAGCACTTTCCAGGTACCGAAGTCCATGTCAAGTTCTATGCCTCGGTTCAGCGTATGACTGGTATTGCCGATAGCTCCCGTAGTGATGAACACCATGTCGGAGCGTGTCGGAGTGCCGGTCATCGTCTTCGCATCGTAATAGTTGGCGGTATAGGTGAAGTACTCGGTGAGGTTGCCGAAGCCGTCAGGGGTATTGTCGATGTAACCGAGGATGCTCAGTTTGCGGCTGTTCTTCAGACGGAAGTCAAGACCTGCTTCCACCTTCGTGGTGGTGGCATTCTTCATGCCTTTGGAATACTGCACATCATACACCTGCGTATGATAGGCTATCGTCTTGTTGTCGGTATCGGCGAGAGTGGCCTGACGATCCATATATTTCTTGTCGGGATAGAGATAGTTAAGACCAGGAGTCTTGGAGTTAAGACCTATACCTGCACGGATGTCAAGCCACTTAGTGAGGGCAAAAGAGAGGTTGAGACGCGGTGAGAGGGCTGTGGTAGCCACGTTCGAGAAAGGCTGCATGGCAGTGAAGCGCAGACCAAAGGTGGCACGAAGGCGGTTCACCTTATTGAGGGTCCACACTAACTGGTCCTCAGCATAGGCTGCTATCTGGTGCAGTCCTGGTATCTCATCATAGGCACGAGGGCGACCATCACTGTTTGGAGTAAGCGGATAGCGGTCGTTCTCGTTATAATAGCCCCGGCCACTATTCCAGTCATAGTGATACTCAGCACCTAACTTGAAGGTCTGGCGCGTCTTGCCAGCCTTGATATAGAAGCGGTCGCTAATCTTGGCATAGATATTTCCCGGACGACTCTTGGTGTAAGCGGTGGCACGATAGTTGCGCGACTCGTAAGGAACGATGTAGTAGCCGGTCTCACGGGCGGTGAGAATCGGATTCATATTGCCGCTGAAGGAGGTAGATCCGTTCACCCGCTTATCCTGACGAGTAAACGACATACCTATCGTATAAGTTAATGTACGTGCGAAGAGTTTCTCCATCTGTATGCGGCCGTTATGTGTCAGCGTGATGGTTTGGTTCTTATTGTTCGTATCAGTGCCTTCGGCGGTAGCGTCAGGGTCGTCGCCCGTCCAGTCCTTCGCCATCAGATAGCGCACCTTGGTATTGATGTTCCATCGCGACGTGATGTCGTAACTCCAGCCGATGCTGCCTGTATAGCGGTGATAGGAGTTGGTCTTCCAGCGCGGGTCACCCCACGACTGTGCATAGTCGAAGCTGGCATTGAAGACACCTGCCTTGCCGAAGTTCTCACCCTTGCCGATGGAATAGTTCATCAGCGCAGGATTCACCTTTGCCTTCACTTGCCACGGCGTGACACCCACCTTCGAGTGAACGATAACCATGCCACTGCTCAGGTCGCCATATTCTGCAGAGGGGATGCCACGAATCACCTCAACCTCATTGACATCGTCGGCAGCAATGTTACGAAGGTCGGTACCAGTAAACTCTGTCAGCGGTCCCTGTGAGACGGAGCCGTTGTTGGAAATGGGCATTCCGTCAACAATAACGGTAGAACCGAAAGCCGAGGTGTTATTGTTGACCAACTGGCGCAGCTGTAAGTTGGTGGGAGAGATGAGGTCGTTATGTCCTATCAGTTGTCCGGGTACCAGCTGCATAATATCGGCCAAAGAGGAGGCCTGCAGGTGGTCTATCGCCTGACGCCCGATGATACTGGCGGTAGAGGTTCCTGCAGCATTCTGCTTAGCGGTCACGCTCACCTCCTTGAGTGCCAGCGTAGCCTCAGACATGCGAATGTTCAGATTCAGGTCTTTGTTGGTAACGGCAATAGTCGTAGTGTAGGTTTCGTAACCGACATAGGTAATGGTCAAGGTGTAGGTTCCCTGTGGGATGTTTTTGATAAGTGCCCTACCCTTCACGTCCGTTACGGCATACTGTCCCAACGGATTCAGCTGCATGGTACTCATGATGATGGGTTCCTTGGTCTGCGCATCAGTGACGCTAACACTGATGTCATAGGTAGGAGCGCTTTTCTGAGCCATCACGGAACCACAGAAAAACGCTAACACGAAGAGAAGAATACAGCAACCTTTTCTCATGCGCTATTTTTTCACTTCTATACCTTCTGCCCGGATTTCTTCAAACAACTTCTCAGGATTCGTCTCCGTATTGACGTAGGTGATGGCGAGCGAACCCTTTGCCGCATTGACGTTTACATCATCCACGCCATCGAGTGCCAGCACTTTCTCTATCGTCTCGTCGTTGGCAGCCTGTGCAGGAATGTGGAAATAGGCAAAGCTGATGATTTTACTGGTATAGTAATTGACGGGGGTAAAGCCCATCTTCAACAGCTGCTGGCGAATGACGGCCTTTTTCGTCTTATTGGCATCATAGCGCACAAAGATGTAACCCTTATCGAGATTTGTTCCTACGCTGTCCATGCCAACCATCGCATAGAGGCTTTTCTTGATGAATGCGGCATCTGCTTCGGTCTTCATCTCGTCAACTTTGAGGCCCATACCACGTCTGATGAACTCATGAGGATCGTAAGGGCTGGGCTTATAACGCTTCGTGGCTTCGAGTGTAGCACAAATGCTGTCGGTATTCGTCTTGGTGGGGTCATAGGCAACCGCAACAGTACGTTTTTCTAAGTCAAACTGCAACCCCTCAATGCCCGGTTTTTTCTTCAGGGCAACCATTACTTTATGGGCACAATCTTCACAACGCATAGCCTTGATGCGAACCACCAGTGTATCTGTACCGGCTGCCATCGCAGCATGGACGGTAACAAATAGGAATAAGAGTGTAAATAATTTCTTTGACATTTCTAATTCATGATTTTGTTTTCGTTGCAAAGGTAATGATTTTCCACCATATATCCAAATAACAACTACATTTCCTTCAAAAAAATCAAGGTTATTAGGTAGTAAAAAAGGAATGATGCAGATGAGCATCATTCCTTTTAAGTATCATCGCTTGCGGACGAAGCCGCAAAGATTTCTTAGTTCAAGCCGAAGAGAATCTTCAGACCACCGTCAACACCTGAGAAGCCCATGAAGGCCAAGGCGAGAAGACCGGCAGAGAGCATGACGATAGCCATGCCTGACATGCCCTTGGGAACCTTGACGAGTTCCAACTGCTCACGCATACCGGCAAAGACGGTCAGTGCCAAGCCGAAACCGATGGCGGTAGAGAAGGCATAGACCACACTCTGCAACAGATTGAAATCCTTCTGGATGACCAGAATGGCCACACCGAGCACAGCACAGTTGGTAGTGATCAGCGGCAGGAAGATGCCCAGAGCCTGATAGAGGGCGGGAGACACCTTCTTCAGGATAATCTCAACCATCTGCACCAGTGATGCGATGACGAGGATGAAGGCGATGGTCTGCAGATACTGCAGCCCGTTGGGGTCAAGCACAAACTTCTGTACCAGCCAGGTCACGATAGTGGCCAGGGTCAGCACGAAGGCTACGGCTGCCGACATACCTAACGAGGTATCGACTTTCTTGGACACGCCCAGGAACGGACAGATGCCCAGGAATTGTGACAACACGATGTTGTTCACAAAGATAGCCGAGATAAATATCAGTATGTATTCCATAACTTCAATTTTTCAATTCTTCAATTCTTCAATTTATTAACGATAGCAACTAGGAAGCCCAGGGTGATGAATGCACCCGGAGGCAACACGAAGAGCAGGATGTTGTAGGTCTCGGGCAGCAGGGTGAATCCGAAGACAGAACCTGAGCCA
>CACYOC010000035.1 GCA_902775975.1 uncultured Bacteroidales bacterium
GACTCCTACTTTTTATTGGAGATTCAATGAAAGGCATTCTTACTTTATTGACTACACCTTCTCCAACATACCGCTGAAATCCTATAGCTTAGGGAAATGAGATCATAGTCTTAGCGATCACGTTCCTCAATTTATTGAAATTTAAGCGTAAAGCAGTTTGTATCACTTTGGCGAAAACAAAACGGATGTGGGAGAATGCAATAAATGAAGGCGGTTATGATGCGGTATAATCGTGCGCTCATAGTTTAACTTAAAAGAAAAAGCTTCACATTACTCTTAACAGGGCTATACTCGCTGGTCGAGAGGACTTGTCATTTTTTGCCTTCTGACGGAATTTGCAAATCATCCTCCCATCGTACCATAGGAGGCCGGAATACCGATGTACAGGACTTATGATTAGTCCTGCATCGTTGCTTGTCTGAGTATTACGCTTTGTGTGAGGGACAAGGAAAACGCAGGGACTGGTGCCTTTTCACTATGGAGGGACGAAAAATTTTGACTTAAAAATACGAAGTCTCAGAAAAAGTTCCTATCTTTGCAGCACCGAACGGGACGAAGAAGCATCGCACTAAAGTGTGACGAACGGGATGAAGAAGCGTCGCACTAAAGTGTGACGAACGGGACGAAGAAGAAAAAAATGAAAAAGGCACCCATTAAACATAACAGGCTGCGTCGGATGGAAAAGCATGACTATACTTCGGCGTGCATATATCTTATTACTGTGACGACGGAAGGACGTAAGCGCATCTTGGGTTCGCTTGTGGGAGATAGTGCAAGTGCCGCCGTGATAGAGCCTACGGCCTTAGGTACATATGTGGCTGAGGCTTTTCGAAAGACTGCTGCAGAGACAACTGTAAAAACAGGATGTCGCGTCCAGGTGCTACATTATCAGATTATGCCGGACCATTTTCATGGCATATTGTATGTTCGTGACACTTTGCCTGCAGATTATGCATTGGGAAAGATAATAGCAGCCTGGAAGAGTTGCTGTTCTCATGCTTTGTGGGATGCTTCTTCTTCAGGTGCTCAGAACTTTAGTATTGAGAAAACACCTCTCTTTTCCAGAGGATTTAATGATCGCATCTTGTTTCGTAAAGGACAGTTGCAAACGTGGATTGCATATCTGAATGATAATCCGCGTCGATTATGGCTTAAAATACATTTCCCTAATCGACTGCACAAAGTGTATGATTTCCGGGCAGGAAGAAAAGGCCATGAATATACTGCTGTTGGCAATACGTTTTTGGTTACTTATCCGGAACGCATTCAGGTTCGCTGTCATCGCAATCTGACAGATGGGGAGATTCAAACGGAGGTGGGTAAATACATGCGAGAGGCGCGGCGAGGAGTGGTGTTGGTATCACCTTTTATTTCGCCGGCTGAGAAAGCAGTATATGATGCATGTTATACGGAGAAATTGCCAATGATACATATCGTTAATCGTGGATTGGACGGAAAGTTTATTTATCCGTCAGGAAGAGATTTTAGCGGATGCTCGGATGGCTTTATATTAGTGTTGGCTCCTTATGCCGACTATAGTGCAGAAACGACAGCCGCTCGTATTTCGAGAGCACAGTTCCTGAATATGAATGACTTTGCTGCGGATTTGGCTAACGTCGCACTAAAGTGTGACGAACGGGACGAAGAAGCGTCGCACTAAAGTGTGACGAACGGGACGAAGAAACGCTGCATCGTCAGTTAGATGGTACAGCGAAAAAAACGTTACTGTTAGGACTATTTCCCTAACCTGATGCCATAGAAGGCACGGGCGAGCCATTTCTGGTTGTGGACGGCCAGTGACGTCTCGCTGCCGATGTTGGTGAAGTTGAAGCGCATGGAGATGCCTGCGTAGGTTTTGGTCCATTGGCGCACAACAGCTCCGCGGCTGGTGATGATAACCTCGGGGAAGTGATAGTGCAGGGGAATGCGGTCTTCGTCGAAGGTCATGGAGGTATGGCTATAGAGGATGAAGGTGGGCAGCACGGAGAGGTGTAGCAGCCAGCCGCGATGAGGTACGAAGTTATAGCCGTAGCCTGCACCGAGACCAATGTTGGTCATCCTCAACTTAGTGTCTTGATCCCAGTCGTGGAAGGCGTGCTGCCACTGGAACGATGCTGCCAGAAGGAAGCTGCCTGCCGAGCGCCGCTGGATGTAGTTGTGCGAGAAAGCAGCGGGGTAGGAGAAGCGGCGGTGGTTGAAGATGTAAAAAGCATTTGCGTTGAGGGTCTTGACGGCGAGTGTACCATCGGGTAGCGTGTAGCGCGGCAAGCCGTCAGCGTCGTACCATCCTTCGAAGTTCTTGGCATCGGTATAGCTGACGTCGAAACCGAAGCGGCGCCCGTAGCTCTTGAAGTTGATTTCGAAGTCGTGGTACTTGCCTGCCAACTGTGCGGGGTTCAGCGACAGGCTAAGGGCAACTCCGAGGTAGCTGGCACCAATGCTGATGGTAGTCTTGCTGTTTGCCTGCATGACGGATTTGAAACGTCGCCCCTGATCGTAGCCTTTTGACTCGATGTCCATACCCGAGATGTTCAGACGCGTGATGAGTGTCCAGCGGGTCTTGGGACGCGTGATGTAAGTGGTGTCGAAAACACCTTCACGGTAATAGCGTGCCGACAGGAAACTGTCAACACGATGAATGAGGTTCTGTGCCGCCAATGTCTGACAGCACAGAACCATAATGGTTATCAGGGGTAATAGGCGTCGTTGCATCGGCTATTTATTTCGAACCGCCTCCCAAAGCGATGTACAGTTCAATAACAGACTGCGCACCTTCGTACATGTTCATGGCTTCGCTCAGCTGGGCGCTTAGCAGCGTCTCCTGAGCGGTCAGCACTTCGAGGTAGCTTGCCTTACCGTTGTCCATCAGTTCGTGGGTGCCGGTGTAGGCTTCCTTCAGCACGGCCACCTGACGGTGGTAGTACTGGTGTTTCTCGCGTGCCACCTGGCAGTCGGCCAGTGCTTCGTTGACCTCGTTACCGGCGTCGATGACAGCCTGTACGTATTTCTTCTGGAGGTCTTCTTCCGTCAGTTTGGCAATCTTCTTGTTGGCAATGAGCTTGCCACGTGCGAAGATGGGCTGTGTCAGTGTTCCTATAGCGTTGAGCAGCAGTTTGCCAGGATTGACAATCATGCCACCACCGGAGTTAGTCCAGCCAGCAGCACCGTTAAGGGTGATGGTGGGGAAGAACGCTGCACGGGCGGTCTGGTGGTTATAGAAAGCTTCCTCCATGGCGTGGTTGGCCATGCGGATTTCAGGACGCCGCTCGAGCATCTGCGCAGGAACGCCAATCTTCAGATAGCGAATATCGAACATGCGCTCGCTGTCATCGCCCATGGCTTTCTTGTGGGCCAAGACGGAGTCTCCCCACTTGGCGCGGGCGATGTGCTGCGGAGCGATGGCGAGCAAGCTGCAGAGCGCATTCTCGACGCTGAGGATGTCGCGGCGCACATCGACAATCTGGGTTTTCACATTCAGGTATGACGACTCCATCTGGTTAACGGCGGTGCTGTACGACTTACCGTTCTCCCACAGTGCTATCTGTGTCTCTAACGACGTGCGCCACAGGCTGTCCGTCTGGATGAGAATCTCCAACTGGCGGTCGAGCACCTGCAGCAGATAGTACTGCTGGGCAGTGGCTGAAATCAGGTTGGCACGGACGGCCTCCTCACGCATCTGAGCCTGCAGCATCACGGCCTTGGCGGCACGCTTCTTGCTGGTAATGCTTCCGAAGACATCGACGTCCCACGACAACTGCAAGGGCAGGTTGTAGCTCTTCGTCCACGGATTCTTGTCGAACTTCGACAAGGTTCCTTGCGGAGCGATGGCGAGCGACGGCAGATAAGCCAGTTTGGCAGCCGTCAGGGCAGCTTGCGACTTCTCCACGGCAATGCGTGCGGAGTTCAGGTCTGTGTTGTTGGCAAGTACCTGTTCGATGAGCTGCTGCAACAGCGGATCGGTGAAAAAATCACGCCACGACATGCTTGCAATCGATTCGCTGGTTGCATCCGGTGTGGCATCCAGTTGACTGGTACCGAAGACATTCTCAGGTGTCTGTGTCTTGTTGTCGTACTTGTTGTATAGTCCGCAACCAGTGAGCATCATACTCACCGTTGCCACGGCTACGACTTTCTTTAAATGTAACATAAATAGCTTTTTCATAGTCATAGTTTATTTATGTATTACTTGCTTTTACTTCTTTGCCCTGGAAACGCTCGTGCAGTTTCTGGAACACGATAAAGAAGGCGGGAACGACGAAGAGCAGGGCGATGGTGCCGATACTCATACCACCGATGACGCCTAATGCGAGTGCACGGTTACCGTTAGCACCTGCACCGCCCTCAATGACGAGGGGCACCATACCGATAATCATCGTTGCCACGGTCATGAGGATAGGACGCAGACGTTCCTTACAAGCTTCGAAGGCGGCCTCAGCAATACTCATGCCCTGAGCACGGCGCTCGGAGGCAAACTCGGTAATCAGGATGGCAGTCTTCGACAGCAGACCAATCAGCATGATGACACCCGTCTGCAGATAGATGTTGTTATCCATGCCCGGCAGACCTTGTGTGTAGCCCAGGTAGGCGAATACGAAGGCACCCATCAGACCGAACGGTACGCTGAACAGCACGGCCAACGGTGTGAACCATGAGTTGTACAGCGATGCCAGGATGAGGTAGATGAGGATGACGCAGATGACATAGATGAGTGCTGTGGCGTTGGAGCCGGCAGTCTCCTCTACTTCACGCGACATACCGCTATACTCGTATGTAGCGGTTTTTGGCATCTCCTTCTCGAACACCTCGGCAATGGCTTGGTGGGCATCGCCCTCGGTGTAGCCGCTACCAGGTTTCACGATGCAGGTGATACTCTGGAATAGGTTGAAGTGCTCAATATTGGAAGGACCGACGATCTGCTTCAGACTGACGAACTCAGCGATAGGAGCCATCTTGCCACTTTTTACCTTCACGAAGATGTTCTGCAGCGACTGCGGGTCGAGACGATATTCAGGAGACGAAGCCGACATGATGCGATAAACCTTACCGAACTGGTTGAAGTTACCAATGTAAGCACCGCCACAGAAGGACCCCAGCGTATTAAGTACGTCTGCAGGAGACACACCGGCACGGTCGCACTGTGCAGCATCGACATCGACCTGATACTTCGGGAAGCGCTCAGAGTACGTTGACATGGCAGTGGCAATTTCCGGTCGTTCGGACAATTTGGTCAGGAAGTGCTCAGTATGCTTTGCAAACTCCGACAGGTTACCGTCAGTGGGATCTTCTACCATGAGCATGATGTCGTTACTGGTACCATAGCCTGGAATCTGAGGCATCTCGAACGGAATCACCCGCAAGTTCTTGATATCTTGGCAGTCAAAGTAGAAACGGTACATGACGAGCGTCAGCAGATGGTTCATGCCAGGACGCTCATCCCAGTTCTTCAGACGTACCACCATCGTACCATAGTTGGAACCAGCACCCGATATCATACCATAACCACAGACTAATGCAAAGCTCTCCAGTTCGGGAATCTTCTTCACCTTAGCCTCAACGGCTTTCGCCATCTCACGGGTCTGCTTCAGGGTGGAGCCCTCAGGAGCCTGTATCTCAACCAAGAACACACCCTGGTCTTCCTGCGGAACGAGACCTGAAGGCAGGCTCTTCATGAAGAACACCAGCAACACGACAGCCACAGCCAGCAAGCTCCACGCCAGAACGGGACGCTTGATGAATTTCTGCACGCTACGGGAGTATTTGTTGAAGATGGCGTTATAGCTAACCTCGTAGGCTTTCTTGGTATAGTACGTAAGACTCTTGCCCTCCTTCTTGCCTTCCGTGACACGCATCATGATAGCGCAGAGAGCAGGACACAGGGTCAATGCTGATACGCATGACAGACCGACGGACGAGGCAATGGTGATACCGAATTGGGTGAAGAACGTTCCCGAGGTACCAGGCATGAAGGTCACAGGGATGAACACTGCCATGAATACCAAGGTACACGAGACGACGGCTACTGATACCTCGCTCATGGCCTGACGGGTGGCTTCGCGGGCATCGCTGATGCCATTCTCCATCTTCGCCATGACGGCCTCTACCACCACAATGGCATCATCCACCACCGTACCGATAGCCAGCACCAGTGCGAAGAGCGTCAGGATGTTCAGCGAGAAACCTGCCAGCGAGACAATGGCGAACGTTCCCAACAGAGACACGACAATCGAAATAGAGGGAATGATGGTGGCCTTCAGGTTCTGCAGGAAGAAGAACACCACGAGCACCACCAGAATGATGGCGATGACAAGGGTCTCCACCACGTTATGAATGGCCGCGAATAGGAAGTCGTCACTAGTCATCAGGGTTACAAACTCCAGTCCTGCCGGCATCGTTGCCTTCATTTGCTCAAACGTTTTGTTGATGCTGGCGTTCACCTCAGTAGCGTTGGCACCAGGAGCCGCGAATACCATGCAGAGGGCACCCGGCTTGTCTTGGATGTTGGAGGTGAAGTTGTAGCTCATGGCACCAATCTTCACCTCAGCGACGTCGCTCAGGTGCAGTATGCCACCGCCGCTGGTGCGCAGCACGATGTTGTTGAACTCCTCAATAGTCTTCAGCGTACCCTTGTACTGCATAGAGTACTGGTAGGAGTTCTCCGACTGTTCACCCAAGGAACCGACGCCCGCCACGAAACTCTGTCCGCCGATGGCTGCAAAGATGTCGTTAGGCGTCAGACCGTACTGTGCCATGACGTCGGGCTTCAGCCAAATGCGCAGGGCATAGGTGTTACCTAAGCTCAGCACGTTACCCACACCAGTGACACGCATCAGTTTCGGCTTGATGTTGATGTCGATATAGTTCGACACGAAGTCCTCGTCATACTTGCCGTCAGCACTCCTCACAGCGAAGATGCGCAGAATGTTGTTCTGTCGCTTTTCCACCTTCACACCCACCTTGTTCACGTCGGCAGGCAGCAGGGCCTGTGCACGGGTCACGCGGTTCTGCACGTTCACCGTTGCCATGTCGGGGTCGGTACCCTGCTTGAAATAGACGGTGATATCCACCTCACCATTCGACGAGGCTTTTGAGGTCATATAGGTCATGTCGTTCACACCATTGATGGCCTCCTCGAGCGGCTGGATGACCGACTTCATTACCGTGTTCTCGTCGGCACCGGTATAGCTCGTGGAAACATTCACCGTAGGCGGAGCAATGTCCGGGTATTGTTCAACTGGCAGTGTGCTCATAGAGATGTAGCCCACCAGCGCAATCACAATCGAGATGGCACATGCCATCACATATTTGTTAATGAATATATTGTTCTTCATATTTCGAAATATCGATATTACGTTATAACGAAATGATTACTCACTCTTTGCTTCAGCCTTTTCCTCGGCAGAAAACAGCACCTTCTGTCCCTCAGCAACATTATTGGCACCAGTAGTCACAATCTTGTCGCCAACGTTCAGACCGCTGATCACGATAAAGTCCTTACCGTTACCGGTGTCTGTCGTGGTGACCTCGACAGCCGTTGCTGTGCTGTCAGCCTGAACCTTAAAGACTTGTTCTTTGTCCTGCAGACGAACCACTGCATACTGCGGAACGATGATTACGCCTTTCTCGGCAAAGGGCATCACGATGGTACCCTGTATGCCTGAGTACAGATGTCCGTCGGGATTGGGGAAAGACACCTTGGCGGTGAGCGAACCGGTCTCAGTATTGACGACACCCGTCAGGCTGACGACACGACCCTTGTGCGGATATTCCGTACCGTTCTTCATGATAAACGTGGCTTCAGGCAGCTTGGCAATATAGTCGTTCACCTCGTCGGCCTTCATACCCTGCTGCACCATAGCCTCTACAACGGCCTCCGTTACGGAGAACTCGGCATACATGGTGGTATTGCCGCTCAGCATGGTGAGCTGGGTCATGGGCGAAACCTGGTCACCGACACGTACAGGAATCTCACCAATGATACCCGACACGTTGGCCGTGATAGTGCAGAAACCGAGATTCACCTTGGCACGGTTCACGGCAGCACGGGCCTGTGCTACGGCGGCCTGTGCCTGCTTGTACGAGTTCTCCGAGTTGTTCAGCATGTAGCTGCTGACTATCTTCTTCTCAAACAGGTTCTTGTTCGACTCATACTCCAGTTTGGCAGAGTTCTCCTGTGCCAGGGCAGCCTGCAGGTTGGCCTGGGCGGCTTCCAGCTCCAGCTGGGCGTTGCGCGAGTCGATGATGAAGAGCGGCTGACCCTTCTTCACCTGCTGACCTTCCGTCACACAGATGCGCATCAGCTGACCACTGACTTGAGGTGTAACCGTTACATCGTTCTGACCTTTCATCTTGGCACTGAATTTGTAAGGCAACTCAATGTCTGATTTCTTCACTGTCATCGTCTCAAACGACGACTGCGTCTCTTTGGGCATATCTATTCCGCACGACGCAAAACTCACTGTCACCATAGCTATCGCTAAGGCCCAGTTCATGGTACTTTTCTTTTTCATGTACGTGATAATTATTATATGATTATTTGGCGCAAAGGTACATAGAAAATTCCTTTTCACCAAAAAAATGCCTGCTTTTGTTTGGTGGATAGGGAAAAAAACACTACCTTTGTGTCCACTTCACTACATTTCATGCATGAAAACTTACAATACACACACATTTTCAGTAGGCGCTGCTATCAGAATAGAACTAAGGGAATAAAAAAATTGTTATTTCTTTGGTTTTTCGCTCGGTTTGCATTACCTTTGCACCCCGAAACAAAAAATACATTATAAATATAAGGGAAAAGTATGGATAAAGTAAGTTATGCTTTAGGAATAGGTATTGGTCACCAGCTCGCTAACATGGGCGGTTCTGAACTGAACATCGACGACTTTGCACAGGCTGTGAAGGACGTGTTGCAGGGCAACGACCTGAAGGTGAAGAGCTCGGAGGCACAACAGATTGTACAGGAATTCTTTGCTGCCCAGGAGCAGAAAATCAACAAGCAGCGTCAGGAAGCTGGCAAGATGGCCAAGGAGGCTGGCGAGAAGTATCTCGCCGAGAATGCCAAGAAGGAAGGCATCATCACGCTGCCCAGCGGTCTGCAGTATCAAGTGCTGAAAGAGGGCAACGGCAAGAAGCCTTCTGCCAAGGACTCGGTGAAGTGCCACTACGAGGGTTTCCTCATCGACGGAACCGTGTTCGACTCAAGTGTTCAGCGCGGCGAGCCTGCCGTCTTCGGACTGCAGCAGGTCATTGCCGGATGGACGGAAGGTCTGCAGCTGATGCAGGAAGGTGCAAAGTATCGTTTCTTCATCCCTTATCGTCTGGCTTACGGTGAGGGTGGTGCTGGTGGCTCTATTCCTCCCTATGCAGCACTCATCTTCGATGTGGAGCTGATTGAGGTGATGTAAGGAGATGAAAGATTGATAGAGATTTAAAGATTAAAAGTTATAAGACAATGAAAAAAATGATGTTTGCTGCTGTAGCAGCAGTAATGGCCGCCATGATGATTTCATGCGGCAATGGTACTCCCAAAGCAAGTCTGAAGACTGATATTGACACCGTGAGCTATGCTATTGGTATCGACCAGTCACAGGGTCTCAAGGATTACCTTGTAGGTAACATGGGTATTGACACCACCTACATTGACGAGTTTATCAAAGGTCTGAACGAAGGCGCCAACGCTGGCGATGACAAGAAGAAGGCTGCTTACTATGCAGGTATTCAGATTGGTCAGCAGATTTCCAACCAGATGGTGAAGAGCATTAACTTCCAGCTCTTCGGTGACGACTCTACCAAGAGCGTATCGCTGAAGAACCTTATGGCTGGTTTCGTAAGCGGCACAACAGGCAAGGGTGCGCTGATGACTCCCGACTCTGCTCGTCAGGTGGCTCAGGAAATGATGCGCCAGATCAAGGCTAAGAGTCTGATGAAGGAGTTCGGACCTAACAAGGAAGCTGGTGAGAAGTTCCTCGCTGAGAACGCCAAGAAGGAAGGTGTAAAGACACTGCCCAGCGGTGTGCAGTACAAGGTGCTGAAAGAAGGAAACGGTGCCGTTCCTGCCGACACTTCTGTCGTGAAGGTTCACTACGAGGGTCGCACTATAGAAGGCAACGTCTTCGACTCTTCTTACAAGCGTGGCGAACCCACCAAGTTCCGCGTTGACCAGGTCATCAAGGGTTGGACCGATGCCCTGAAGCAGATGCCTGCAGGCTCTACTTGGGAAATCTATGTTCCTCAGGAGCTGGCATACGGCGAGCGTCAGCAGGGTTCTGACATCAAGCCCTTCTCTATGCTCATCTTTAAGATTGAGCTCATCGATGTTGATCCCAAGGAGTAATCAACAAAAGTATCATAGTAGCACTCGCCCATTAGTGGCGGGTGCTTCTTTGTCTTTCATTCACGATAAGTAACGACAGAAGCATGCAAGAGACAAGACAAAACAAAATAGCCCGACTGCTACAGAAAGAGCTGAGCCTCATCTTCCAGGAACAGACACGCGCCATGCACGGTGTGATGGTGAGTGTGACAAGGACGAAAATCAGTCCTGACCTGAGCATCTGCACAGCTTATCTGAGCATCTTCCCCTCGGAACGGGCAGAAGAACTCATCAAGAACATCACCCGCAACGAGAAGCAGCTGCGCTATGAATTGGGGACGCGTATCCGTTACCAGATGCGTATCGTTCCCGAACTGCGTTTCTTCATCGACGACTCACTGGACTATATCGACCGCATTGACGAGTTACTGAAGAAATGAACTTTCCGTTTTACATCGCGCGACGTTACCTCTTTTCCAAGAAATCTACCAACGTCATCAACATCATCAGCGGCATCTCGATAGTAGGGGTCGCTGTGGCAACGATGGCTCTGGTGGTAACGCTGTCCGTGTTTAACGGCTTTCACGACCTCGTGGCATCGTTCTTCACCCAGTTCGACCCTCAGCTGAAAATAGTTCCGGTGGTCGGAAAGACGGCTTCTGCCAACGACCCTGCCTTGCTGCGCATCAAACAACTGCCGTCAGTAGCGGTGGCAACGGAATGTCTGGAAGATCAGGCACTGGCTGTCTATGGCAATAGACAGCAGATGATACGTCTGAAGGGTGTCGAGGACAATTTCGACAGCCTGACACACGTCCGGGAGATATTGGAAGGCGAGGGCGACTTCGAGTTGCATGCCGCCGACATGTACTACGGCATCCCTGGGTTGGGGGTTGCTTACCAGATGGGGTTGGGCTATACCTACCAACAACCACTCAAGATTTATGCTCCACGGCGCGAAGGGCAGCTCAACATGGCGAATCCCTCCGACGGATTCGTCGAGGACGAGCTTTATTCGCCGGGTGTCGTGTTCTGCATGAAACAAAGCAAATACGACAAGAACTACATCCTCACCTCTATCGACTTCACCCGTCAGTTATTTGACCAGCACGGTCGTCTCTCGTCACTTGAGCTGAGGCTGCGCACTGGCAGCGACTTCGAACAGGTGAAGCGTCAGATACAAGACCTTGCTGGCGGACGTTTCCATGTCTATGACCGCTATGAGCAACAGGAAGACACCTTCCGTATTATGAAGGTAGAAAAGCTCATTGCTTATGTTTTCCTCACTTTTATTCTTCTGATTGCCTGCTTTAACATCATCGGCTCGCTGTCCATGCTCATCATCGACAAGCGGCAGGATGTTGTCAGCCTGCGCAACTTAGGAGCCACCGAGCGTCAGATATCGCAAATATTTCTCTTTGAAGGACGCATGATATCTGTCATCGGTGCACTGATAGGTATTGCTGTAGGACTGCTGCTCTGCTGGCTGCAGCAGCAATATGGCTTCGTACGATTAGGAACATCCGAGGGATCGTTCGTCGTGGATGCCTATCCAGTCAGCGTTCATCCCTCGGATGTTATCATTGTGTTAGTTACCGTCCTCGTCGTCGGTTTCCTCAGCGTCTGGTATCCCGTCCGCTATTTCTCCAAACGACTGCTGAAGTAACGGCTACAGCAAATTTTTGATGGCCTGCTCCAAGTCTGCGATGGTCTGCGAACGACCAACGATGTTATTTCCACGGTCTATCAGGAAATACTCGGGCAGCGTCTGCACATTGTAGATGCCGACAATCACCGATTGCGGACCTGCCGGTTCACGAACGTTAATCCAGGGCAATGATGCCGTCTGTTGTTTCCAGAAGTGTTCGTCTTCGTCGAGGCTGACCTGATAAATCTCAAGTCCCCGGGCATGATACTTGTTATATAACTCGCGCAGCAACAGAATGCGAGCGGGTGATGCTTCGGAAGCAAAGAGGTGGAAGTCGAGCAGCACCACTTTACCACTGAGACCTGTCAGCGTACGCAGACGTCCTTTGTTATCATTCAGCTGGATGTCAATGAGTCCAGTGGTCTGCACACGCTCGGCAGCAATGGTCGCTTTGGCGTCGGCAGCCTCCTGAATGCGCTGGTTCTTCATGCCCTCAAGAGCGATGTTGTGCAGGTTTTGGCCACGTTCCGAACCAGGATAGTAAGTATCCCAACTCGTAGCTACGGCAGCATACACCTTAATGTCTTCCTTGTTGGTGTTGGGGCTGAACAGCAGCAGATTGCCGATGGTCTGGAAGAGGGCAAAATAAGCATAAGCCTTATTGGGTTCCTTGAAAATGTACTGGTTCTTGATGTCATTCTTGTAGCGGGTAATCATCGAACGCAGACTGTCGTTGGTCTGACGAACGGTCAGACTCTCGTCCTCGTTGACACTGATGACGCGCTGCAACAGGTCTTGCTGCTTCAGTGCCAGCTCCTTCATCTTCAGACAGTTGTCGGAACCCTCAATCTCATAGGCTGATGCCATTTGCGGATATTGAGCACGGACTGTAATCGTCTCCGTAGAATCGACAGCAACGTTGATAATCTGGTCGCTGATACGCAATCGATAAAACTCGGGAGCGCCTACCGGTAAACCCTTGAAAGCAAATTCACCGTCAGCATCGAGCTTGACGGAATCAACAACGTTGATGTCGTTGATGCCGATATTTTCGAAATAGAGCACGGAGTCCTTGGCATTGGTAATGCTACCCTCAACATGAAACTTCTTCTCACCGCACGATGCTAAGCAGAGAACTGCTATTGCGACAATAATGTACTTTTTCATTTTTATCTCTTCTTTATTTTCTCAATTTCTCATTCTTTCCCCTCGGGGGTAGGGAGGGGGTTAAATTCTTCCTTCTTCGTGATAGCTGAAATACGCCCCATCGGTGATAATCACGTGATCCAGCAAGTGAATGCGCATTAACTTACAAGCGTTCTGCAGGGTGGCTGTTAGTTGATTGTCCTGCACGCTGGGATTCAGATTTCCTGAAGGATGGTTATGGCATACTGCTAGAATAGTAGCGTTGGCCAGCACTGCTTCACGCATGATAATGCGGATATCGACAGCCACTTCGGTAATGCCGCCATGCGATAAGCGAACTTGTTTGATGAGGCGGTAGTTCTGATTCATCAGCAACAGCCAGAACTCCTCTACATCCAAGTCCTGCATCACAGGATGCATATAGTTATAGATACGGGTGGCAGTACCTAAGTCTGGGCGCTCCTCAGGGCGTTCCATCTGCCGGCGCTTTCCCAGTTCACAGGCAGCGAGAATGGTGATGGCCTTCGCCTCGCCAACGCCTTTATAGTCCATTAGCTCGCGGATGGTCATCTTGCCCAGCGTATTCAGGTTGTTATGGCAGTCGCGAAGTATCTGCTGCATCAAGTCAACAGCACTGACTCCAGGTGTACCAGAACCTATCAGAATAGCCAGCAACTCCGCATCAGACAGTGCTTGCGGTCCTTTGTCGCGCAGCTTCTCGCGCGGCTGGTCGTCTTCCGACCAATGGGCAATGGTCAGGCGTTCACTCTCCATTACGAATAGAAATTCTTTTCAAAAGCCGTAAACTCATCCTGATGCAGCACACATCGCTTCCACCAGGACTCCAAAAATCCGAAACCATACCCCATGAGTTGCACAAAGGCGGCAGGGACGGCGAGCAAGCCCACCTTCAGACTCTTGTTCTGAATGGTCGCATCGATGCAGATGACAAAACTGTAGAATACGATGGGCAGCCACGGAGCAGCGCACAGCCAATACCAGCGATGCACGTCGTCGTAGTGCATCAGTGCACGTCCTACTGCCGAACAGAGTACCAGTGCGATAACACCTAACGTGAAGACCATCGGCAACAGGTGCACTAACTTGAGGGTTCCAGGGTGACGCTTTTCCAGATTGATGCGGGCGATACCGCTGTTATACACCTGTCGGAAGAATTTGCGGAAGTCGGTACGCCGCTTATGCCATACCCACGCATCAGGGAAAAGACATGGCTGGTAGCCTGCCTCGACGATGCGATAGGAGAAGTCGATGTCTTCGCCAAAGCGCATCTTGCTAAATCCTCCTAACTGCTGATAGACGTCGCGACGGATGCCCATATTAAACGAACGGGGATAGAACTTGTCGAGTTTCTTCTTTCCACCACGGATGCCTCCGGTAGTGAAGAACGAGGTCATGCTGTAGCTGATAGCTTTCTGCACTGGGGTAAAGGAAGGATGCGAGGCATCAGGACCGCCCCAAGCGGCAATAGAGGCGTGGGGTGAGAGGTGGGAGGTGAGAGATTTGTCCGTTGCCTCAAGATAGGTTTTGGGTAAAACCACGTCGCTATCGAGAATAATGACATATTCGCCTTGCGCCCGCTCTACTCCGTAGTTGCGACTTTGCCCCGGTCCGCTATTCTCCTTATAATAATAATGTAAATGAAGGATGCTTGCGTACTTGTCGCAAACATCCTTACAAGGTTTCTTTGAACCGTCCTCAACAACAATCACCTCGAAGTCTTTCAGCGTCTGGGAGCAGAGGCTCTCCAGCAACTCATCCACTTCGTCGGGACGGTTATAAACTGGAACAACGATTGAGTATTTCAATTGTCAATTATCAATTATCAATTGTCAACTGTCAATTGTCAACTGAAAGATTACTCCTTAGCACGAGCCAGATAAGAACCGTCACGGGTATCGACCTGAATGAGGTCGCCCTCGTTGATGAACAGAGGAACGCGCACCTCAACGCCAGTCTCCAGCGTAGCGGGCTTCAGCGTGTTGGTAGCAGTGTCGCCCTTGATGCCTGGCTCTGAGTGAGTAACACGCAGAATGGTCTTCACCGGCATTTCGGCATACAGAATAGTGCCATCGGTCGTGTCGCTGACAACAGATACGACGTCGCCTTCCTTCATATACTCATGACCAATCACCAAGTCGTTGGCAATGGGAATCTGCTCGAAAGTCTCCTGGTTCATGAAGATACGACCTTCCTGGTCTTCATAGAGGTACTGATAGTCGCGGTGCTCGATGACAACATCCTCCAGTTTCTCACCGATGTTGTAACGACGCTCCAATACACGGCCGTCAGTGACGTTCTTCATCTTGATGTTCATGATGGTGTTTCCCTTACCAGGCTTACGGTGCTGGAAGTCAATGCAAACCCAAATGGCTCCGTCCATACGGATGGCTGTTCCCTTCTTAATGTCTTGTGAGTTAATCATAAAAATATTAATTTTTAATAATGTATTATCGATTTTCGGGTGCAAAGGTACGAATAAGTGAGAAGAAAACCAAAACTTTTTTAAGTTTTCTCGAAAGAAAGTACCCTTTCCAAAGGAGAAAGGTACAACAAATAAATTAAAAATTGAAAATTAAAGATGAAAAATTGAAGTAAAATTTGCACAATTCGAAATATTTATGTAATTTTGCAGCCCGAAACTGTGATTAGGAGACTTTTCCGCTCCGTTTTCATGGATTAAAACGATTATAACAAATAAATAAAAGATAGAACAATGAAAAGAACATTTCAGCCGCACAATCGTCGCCGCGTGAACAAGCACGGTTTCCGTGAGCGCATGGCAACAAAGAATGGTCGTCGCGTACTGGCTTCTCGCCGCGCTAAGGGCCGTAAGAAGTTAACCGTATCTGACGAGCATCACGGAAAGTAATCTGCTCACAAAGCGCAACGACAAACGTCGTAACTACAGGTTAAAGAATAGGAATTGGGTGTATTTGAAAGAAATATACCCAATTTTTTTTGCTGTGTCAATTATTCTTCGTATCTTTGCTATCGAATAACAACATTCGTGACTATGAACATCAAAGAATTGAAAAAGAAATACGCTGAAAACTACCTGAAGTCGCACCTGCTCCTCATCGCATTTGTAACCCTTCTGCTATGCCTCGGCATTGGTTTCGGACTGGACATCTACACGCATCACGGTGAGAACATCCTCGTTCCCAACCTCATCGGAAAGAGTTATGAGCAAGCATATAAAGAGATGGAGGAACAGGGCCTTATCGTGCAAGTCAGTGACTCAGGATATAACAAGCAGCAACCTGCCAATACCATTCTGGCACAAACGCCCAATGCCGGCATGCATGTCAAAGAAGGACATGTCATTTATGTGACCGTCAACTCTCCGTCATCTCCCACCTTTGCCATTCCCGATATTATCGACAATAGCAGCCTCCGTGAGGCAGAAGCCCGCTTGTCGGCCATGGGCTTTCACCTGACCGAACCGCAAGAGGTGGAAGGCGAGAAAGACTGGGTCTATGGCATTGTCTGCCAGGGCCGTCGCGTGTCGAACGGCGACCGTGTCTCTATAGAGCGACCGCTGACGCTGCTGGTAGGCAGGGGCGTTGCCGATAGTCTGGATGAACTGGGTATCCTGGAAGATTCCCTCGCCACGGTGAATGGCGATTCAGATTCCTTTGTCGAGGTAGGACCTACGGAATAAGAAGATAGACATGATAGAAGAGCTGGACGATATCGAATTGCTGGAAGACGATGGCGAGGAGCTGTCTGAACAGCCTGCGGAACTCTATGAACATCTGCGCATGGAGGTGGACAAGGGTCAGGAGCCGACACGTATCGACAAGTACATGTCAGAACACTTGCAGCACGCTTCCCGCAATCGCATCCAGAAAGCTGCTGATGCCGGATTCATACAGGTCAACGGGAACCCCGTCAAGAGCAACTACAAGGTTCGTCCGGGCGATATCGTCACCCTGATGCTCGATCGTCCGCATCACGACACGACCATAGAACCGGAGGATATTCCGTTGGACGTGGTGTATGAAGATGAGCAGCTGATGGTAGTCAACAAACCGGCAGGACTGGTCGTTCATCCAGGAGTAGGCAACTTCCACGGCACGTTGGTCAATGCCATAGCATGGCACCTGCGCGAATTGCCATCGTACGACCCTAACGACCCCAGTGTCGGACTGGTTCACCGCATCGACAAAGACACCAGCGGACTGCTGGTCGTCGCCAAGACTCCCGAGGCGAAGACTGAGTTAGGCGCACAGTTCTTCAATCATGACACACACCGCAGCTATCTGGCGCTGGTCTGGGGTAACTTCACGGAAGACACGGGTCGCATAGAAGGCAATATCGGACGTGATCCTCGCGACCGTCAGCGCATGGCAGTTTTTCCTCCTGGTTCGGAGATTGGCAAGAGTGCCGTCACGCATTACAAAGTCTTGGAGCGTTTTGGCTATGTCACCTTGGTGGAATGTCGATTAGAGACAGGACGCACACACCAGATAAGGGCTCACATGAAGCATATCGGGCATCCGCTGTTTGCCGACGAGCGCTATGGCGGTTGCGAGATACTGCGCGGCGAGCGCACAGCGTCGTATAAAGCCTACATACAAAACTGCTTCAAACTGTGCAACCGACAGGCGCTACACGCCCAGACTTTGGGGTTCGTCCATCCTGTCACCCACCAGCAAATGGACTTCACCAGTCCACTGGCTGACGACATGGCGGCGCTGTTAGAGAAATGGCGTGCAAGAACGCCAAAGGTTCAATAACGAGACGTCGAAATACCGAAATATCGAAACAACAAAATAACAAAAAACATGAAACAACTAAAAAGAAACATTGCCATCGTCTGTGGTGGTGACTCTTCCGAGCACGACGTTTCGCTGCGCTCTGCTCAGGGGCTTTATTCTTTCTTCGACAAGGAACGCTACAAGGTCTATATTGTCGATATCAAAGGGCAGGACTGGCATGTCGATTTGCCCGATGGTACGACAGCCCGCATCGACCGTAACGACTTCTCGTTTGTAGAAAACGGAAAGGTGCGCCTGTTCGACTATGCCTACATCACCATCCATGGTACTCCTGGTGAGAACGGTATCCTCCAGGGATACTTCGACCTGGTAGATATCCCTTACTCTACCAGTGGCGTGCTGGTAGAAGCCATGACGTTCGACAAGTTCGTGCTGAACCAATACCTGCGTGGCTATGGCGTGTCGGTGGCTGACTCGCTGCTGATTCGTCAGGGTTACGAGCAACTGGTGAGCGACGATGAGATAGAACAGCGCATCGGCATGCCGTGCTTTGTGAAGCCTGCCACTGACGGCTCGTCGTTCGGCGTGTCGAAGGTAAAGAACAAAGACCAGCTGGCCCCCGCTATCCGCAAGGCGATGCTGGAGAGCGACAGCATCATGGTTGAGCAATATCTGGAGGGTACTGAAATCAGTATCGGTGTCTATAAAACGCACGATAAGTCGGTGGTGTTGCCTGCTACAGAGGTTGTTACCAACAACGAGTTCTTCGACTATGACGCCAAATACAACGGTCAGGTTCAGGAGATTACCCCTGCCCGGCTCTCCGATGACGTTACCCGTCGTGTCCGTGAAATCACCAGCCACATCTATGACATCCTGCACTGCAACGGCATCATCCGCATTGACTTCATCATCTCGAAGGATGGTAAGATTAACATGCTGGAGGTCAATACTACACCAGGCATGACGCCTACCAGCTTCATTCCGCAACAGGTGAAGGCCGCCGGTCTGGAGATGAAGGATGTGCTGACAGATATCGTTGAGAATCAGTTTGCCTAACTTCCTTGGAAAGGGAACCGTCAGGTGAACATAACAAGCATCAGGACTATGGAAGAGAAGAGAGAGTTTGACGAGATAAGACCGTACGAAGCGGCAGAAATGCGGCAGGCCTTCGAGGAACTGTTGGCAGACCGCCAGTTCAGCACCATCATCAAAGGCTTTGTCCCCTGGTTGCCGAAGTCTTTGCGCAACGCATTGCTGAAGACAGCATTCATCGGTGTGAAGACTCCGCTGGACTTCCAGCTGCGCTTCATGAAACCTATCGTGAAGTACATCATGCGCAAGCATACCGATGGTGTTACCTTCGATGATCAAGCCCTGCTGGCGACGGGTTCTGCCTACGAGCAGCGCTACACCTTCGTCAGCAACCACCGCGACATCGTGCTCGACTCTGCCTTCCTCGACCTCCTGCTTGTCAAGGCGCATTATCCCACCACCGTAGAGATAGGTATTGGCGATAACCTGCTTATCTATCCGTGGATCAAGCGACTGGTGCGCATGAACAAGGCATTCACCGTGCGCCGCGGACTGACCGCCCACGAGATGATACGTTCCTCGCAACTGATGAGCCGCTATATTCACTATGCCGTCACCGAGAAGCGCGAGAACATCTGGATAGCCCAGCGCGAAGGACGAGCCAAGGACTCCAGCGACCATACGCAGGATGCCGTGCTGAAGATGCTGGCCATGGGTGCCAAGGTGGATGCCAACTCATCTCTCACCGCTCACCTCTCACCACTTAACATCGTGCCGCTGACCATCAGCTACGAGTTCGACCCGTGTGACTACCTGAAGGCACAGGAATTCCAGCAGAAGCGCGACAACCCCTCGTTTAAGAAGAGTCGCCAGGACGACCTTGACAACATGAAGACGGGCATCTTCGGTTATAAGGGTCGTGTGCATTACCATTGCGGCACACCTATTAACCAGTGGTTGGACGAGCTGAAAGACCTGCCGCGCAACGAGTTCTTTGCTACGCTTAGCCAGCGCATGGACAACGAGATACACCGAGGCTACCGCCTGTATCCGTGCAACTACATCGCCCTGGACTTGCTGACCAATACCAAGAATTTTTCCAGTCATTATACGGATGCTGACGTGCAGCGCTTTGAGCAATATCTTGCCGGACAGATGGCAAAGATAACGCTGCCCAACAAGGACGAGGCGTACCTCCGTGAGCGCTTGCTGACGATGTATGCCAATCCTGTTCGCAACCAGCTTAGTGCCAAATCACAATGAAACCTGTTAAGTGCGAAATCGCCATGACCAGATATACGCTATTGACTGCCGTCGCAGGACTGACACTACTGTTCGCTGCCTGTACCACGGACAGCTATGAGACAGGAGAAGGCACTTACTCGCGGATGGTAGCCGACTTTGCCGAATTAAAGTCGAACGACCAAAAACAAGGCGTTTCCTTCGTCACGGACGATGGGGTGAGCTATGCCTTGGAGAGTGCTTATACGGCATGGTGGATTCTAAAGGAAGACTCGACCTATCGTACCTCTATATATTATATACCGTTGGCAGAAGGACGGGCACGCATCAAGTCGTGCAGCAACATCCCGACACTGAGAGCCAAGAAGGCTTCGGAGATGAAGCAGCAGCCGCAAGACCCTATCAATGTGGAAAGCTGCTGGCTTTCCAAGAGCGGCAAATACCTGAACATGGCGCTGCTGATGAAGAACGGACGCTACGACAATGGTAAGGAGGGTGTTCACCAGCTGACGGTGGTGCTGGACGAGAGTCACAAGAATGCTGACAACACGATTACTAATTATTATCGTCTGCTGCACGACAAGGGTACGGCACTGGATTATTACACCAACCGCTACTATGTCAGCATGGCGCTACCTGCCGACCAGCGTCCAGACAGTGTACGCCTCAGCATCAAGACCTATGACGGCGTGTATGTCAAGACGGTAAAAATATAATGTTGAACAATCGCCGGAGCGACCGTTCAACATTCATAATTCTTCATTCAACACTCAAATCAGTTGTACTTCAGAATCTGACCAGGCCTCAGACTTGCTGAGCGGCTCATGTGGTTCAGCTTCAACAGTTTGTCAACCGTCGTGCTGTGCTTGCGGGCAATAGAATAAAGACTTTCGCCCTTGCGCACTTTATGCAGTCTGGAAGGACGGGCATAGGAAACGACAGGTGTTGATGCTGCCGTCTGCAACTCCTCGCCACCCAGCTCAGCAAACTCCGAGCCGTTGACGCCGCGAATACGGTTGGCAAATGCCGATTCCTTCTGATAGCTGCTCTTGCGGAACATATAGTAGTCATCGACAACGTCCTGCTTACGGAAGTCGAACAGCAGGGCAGGGTTCAGCGCTACACCGCAGAGACGGGTCTCGAAATGCAGGTGCGAACCAGTGCTTCGTCCGGTGTTACCTCCCAGACCAATAGCATCGCCTGCCTGTACCTCCTGATTTTCAGTGACCAGTTGTGCCGACAGGTGACCGTAGATGGTCTCCAGTCCGTTATAGTGGCGGATGACGACATATTTTCCGTAGCCGCGACCTTCGTAGCGCACGATGCGTACCTTACCAGCGAAAGCAGCACGGATGGTATCACCGATATACACCTTGATATCCAGACCCTTGTGCTGGCGTCCCCAGCGAGCGCCGAAGTTCGAAGTCAGCACACGACTCTCGGTAGGCATGCAGAAGTCCTGCAGCGAGATGCGGAACGAGTCGGGCAACGCCGATTCACGGTGTGCGTACTTGTTGTTCCAGTCCTCGTAGAGGTCTTCGGCTGGTGAGTCGTAGTTTTCTGTAAAAATGAGTCTCTTCAAAGCCAAGCTGTCAACGGCTTTCATTTGGCGGTCAATGGGTGCCTGGCGAGCCAACAGGTCTTGGGCAGCCACTGGAAGAGTGCTAATTATTGCGAACGAAAATAAAATAAATTTCTTAAACTCCTTAATCATAGTAACTTCCATTTCTTCGCTAAAATTTCTACAAAATCTTAGCATGATGGTAACAAAACGGTGCAAAGGTACTAATTATTTTATATATATGTACCGTTTTAGCATTCATTATATGCTTTTTTAACATTTTAGGAGATAGCCCCCCAGTTAATATTAGTCTTTTTAAGTTCTTTAAGTCTTCTCCACAACAGGGCATATCGTTCGGAAGTACACGTGGGGTCGTCGTCGATGATAGCCCCTGCTTCGTCGCGTGCCATCTGCACCAGTTGTCCGTCGCGGGCAATGTCTGCAATCTTCAGGTCGAAGGCCATGCCGCTCTGCTGAGTTCCCTCCAAATCGCCAGGTCCGCGCAGCTTCAGGTCGGCCTCGGCAATACGGAAACCGTCGTTCGTCTCGCACATGATGTCGATGCGTTTGCGGGTGTCTTCCGCCAGTTTGTAGTTAGTGACGAGGATGCAATAGCTCTGGTCGGCGCCGCGTCCCACTCTGCCTCTGAGCTGATGCAGTTGGGAGAGTCCGAAGCGCTGGGCTTCGAGGATAACCATCACGGAGGCATTCGGTACGTTGACACCCACTTCTATGACGGTGGTGGCAACGAGTATCTGTGTATCGCCATTGACGAATTTCTGCATCTCTGCCTCCTTGTCGGCGGGCTTCATCTTGCCGTGCACTTTCGAGAGGCGGAATTCAGGGAACACTTGCCGCAGCACCTCATAGCCGTCTTCCAGGTTCTTGAGGTCTATCTTCTCGCTCTCCTCTATCAGGGGGAAGACGATATATACTTGTCTGCCTTGATGAATCTGCCGGCGGATGCTGTCGTAGAGCGACGGCAGCGAGCGGTCAAAGACGTGCTGTGTCACCACGGGCTTTCTGCCGGGTGGCAATTCGTCGATGACACTGACGTCCAAATCGCCGTATAGCGTCATGGCGAGGGTGCGGGGAATGGGCGTTGCCGTCATCACCAGCACGTGCGGCGGATTCTGACTCTTGTTCCACAACTTGGCACGTTGTGCCACGCCGAAGCGGTGCTGCTCATCGACCACCACCATGCCGAGGTGTGCGAACTGTACGGTATCTTCAATGACGGCATGCGTGCCGACGAGTATCTGTATCGTGCCGTCCAGCAAGCCGTCGAGGATTTCCTGCCGGCGCTTGCCTTTGACGATTCCTGTCAACAGCGCCACGCGGATGTCCATACCTTCCAGGAAGTTCATGATAGTCGTCAGGTGCTGCTCTGCCAAGATTTCGGTAGGTGCCATGATGCATGCCTGATAGCCGTTGTCCAGTGCGATGAGCATGGTCATCAGTGCCACGAGGGTCTTGCCGGAGCCTACGTCGCCTTGCAGAAGGCGGTTCATCTGTCTGCCGCTACCCATGTCCTTGCGGATTTCGCGGATGACGCGTTTCTGTGCCTCTGTCAGCGGGAAGGGCAGGTTTTCCTTATAGAATGTGTTAAAGTGGTCGCCGACCTTCGAAAAGACATATCCACGGTATTTGCGGCGCTGGTCGCTGGCATAGCGCAGGATGTTCAGCTGCACATAGAACAGTTCTTCGAACTTCAGTCGCAGACGGGCACGCTCCAGCTCTTTGGCATTCTGTGGATAGTGAATCTTGCGCAACGCGTCGTCGCGACTTGTCAGGTGCAGCTTTTGCGTGATGAAGTCGGGCAGCGTCTCGTCGAGGGGTTGTTTCAGCACGTCGAGCAGTGTCTTCACGAGTCGCTCTATGGCGCGCGAGTTCAGCCCCGCCTTCTTCATCTTCTCCGTTGTGTTATAGTACGGCTGCATGCCCATGGCCGATAGCTCCAGCTTGTCGGCTGCATCCATATCGGGATGCGTCACGTTGATGCGACCGTTATAGACGTTCGGGCGTCCGAAGACGATATACTCCTTGCCGATGGTGTAGTTCTGCTTGGCATACTTGCCGCCGTTGAACCACGTGAGGTCCATCACCTTGCCGGAGTCGTCGGCAAAGTGAGCCACGACGCGCTCCTTGCGGGCACTCATCTTGAAGGTCTCGAAGCTGAGGATATGTCCTTTTACCTGTACGAAAGGCATGTCGCCCGTCAGTTCGCGGATGCTGTAGAGGCGGCTGCGGTCAACGTGCTTATAGGGATAATACTGCAACAAGTCGCCATAGCTGCTGATGCCCAACTCCTCGTTGAGCAGCTTCTTCCTTGAGGGGCCAACCCCAGGGAGGTATTGTATGTCTTGTTGCAGGATATCGTTCATGATAACAACACTTCAGCGATTTTGAGATCGTAGGGCGTGGTAATTTTGATGTTCTCGCGGTTGCCATCGACGAGGGTGATGTCGAAGCCGAAAGCTTCCACCACGCTGGCGTCGTCGGTAAAGCCGTCGTTATAGGGCTGTTCATTCGCGGCCTTCAACAACTGGATGTCAAAGCATTGCGGGGTCTGTACCAGTCGGTACTCACCGCGAGGCTTCGTTCCCTCGGTAATATGGCGCAGGGTTTCAACAACAGGGATAACGGGGATAACGGCTTTCTTCTGGTGTGCCGTCTCATAGCAGCGACGGATGACATCCACAGTGGGGAATGGTCGAACACCATCATGTACTCCCACCACCCCTTCTGCATCGTCAGGAACGAGTGCCAAGCCGTTTTGTACAGAGTGGAAGCGGGTCTCACCGCCATCGGCAAGCAGGTAGAGACCCTTCCCTGCCTCCCCTGCTGAGGGGAGGGGAAACGCATACTTCTGACAGAGCTCGCGCCAATAGTCCTGCTGTGCCTTGGGCAGCACGAGGATGATCTGCAGTGCCTCGGAGTACTCCCTGAATCGCTCGATGGTTCGCATCAGCACGGGGCGTCCTCCTATGGGCAGGAATTGCTTGGGAATGTCGCTTCCCATGCGCAATCCCTTTCCTCCTGCCACGATAATTACGTAATCCATCACGCCATGAGGTGTTTGAAGCGCATGCCTTCCGCTATCTGGTCGGCGGTCTTCTGGTCCGCCAGCTGAGCCAAGAGCTCGTAGGCAAACGGAAAGGCAGCGGCAGGACCCTCGGCGGTAGTGATGTTGCCATCGACGGTGACGAGGTCGGCGGTGTAGGCAGCACCATCGAGCATCTGCTCAAAGCCGGGATAGCACGTAGCCTTCTTGCCCTCCAGCAGTCCTAACTGTCCAAACACGACGGCAGGAGCAGCACAGATGGCGGCAATCTTCTTGCCGGCGGCAAACTGATCGACCACAGCCTTGCAGACGCCCTTGTGTTCGAAGAGATTGCTGGCGCCGGGCATACCGCCGGGTAGGAACAGCAGGTCGGCATCCGAGAAGTCGCCCTGTTCGAACATGATGTCTGCCTCGATGTTCACGCCGTGGGCAGAGCGCACCAGGGGGAAGTCGCTGATGCTAACCGTTGTGACGTCGATACCTCCGCGACGCAGCACGTCCACGGGAATGAGGGCCTCGACATCCTCGAAGCCGTCAGCTAAAAAAACATATACCTTTTTCATAGTTATTTCAATGCTTGTAAGTATTGCTTGATGGTTTCTTCCAGTCCCATGTAGAGGGCGTCGCAGATGAGCGCATGACCGATGCTTACTTCGTCAGTCCACGAAATCTGCTGATGAAAATACTGCAGATTCTCCAACGACAGGTCGTGACCGGCGTTCAGTCCTAAACCCACTCTGCGAGCCTCCTCGGCAGCAGCCACAAACGGAGCAATGGCAGCGGCACGGTCGTGGGCATAGCCCGAGGCGTAAGGCTCGGTATAAAGCTCCACACGGTCGGCACCACACGCCTTGGCACCTTCGACCATCCGTGGGTCGGCATTGACGAAGATACTTGTGCGGATGCCCGCTGCCTTGAATGTGCGGCAGATGTCGGTCAGGAACGCCTTGTTCTGCAGCGTGTCCCAGCCGTGGTTGCTCGTCAGCTGGTCGTGACCGTCAGGGACGAGTGTCACCTGCGTAGGCACCACTTCCAGCACCAGTTCCGTAAACGAATCGATGGGGTTGCCCTCAATGTTAAACTCGGTAGTGATGATGGGCCTCAGGTCGCGCACGTCCTGATAGCGGATGTGGCGCTCGTCAGGACGCGGATGCACCGTGATGCCCTGTGCTCCGAAGCGCTCGGCGTCGCGTGCCACCTGCAGCACATCGGGGTTGTTGCCACCTCTGGCATTGCGCAGCGTGGCCACCTTGTTGATATTTACACTTAGCTTTGTCATAGTAGTATTTCTTATTTATCTGCTGCAAAGTTAGTAAATATTTCACAATTCATCACGCATAATTCATAATTATTTTATAATTTTGCACCAAAATAGCGAGATATGATGACATCACGGAAACTAAAATTCGCCATTTTCGGCAACAGCTACCAGGCTAAGAAGTCAGCCTACATCCTGAAACTGCTCGCCTGTCTGGCAGAGCGTCACGCCGTCGTTTACATGGAACGCGGCTTCCATTCGTTTCTCACCGCCGGACAGAAAATGTCCATCGACGGCGTGACGGTGTTCGACAACGACGACTTCTCTGCCGACTTCGTCATTTCTATGGGTGGCGACGGCACCTTCCTGCGCGCTGCCAGCATGGTGGCAGGCAGAAACATCCCCATTCTGGGCATCAACACCGGACGGTTAGGATTCCTTGCCGACGTCAACGCTCAGGAGATAGAGCGTGACATTCAGGCCCTCTATGAAGGCGACTACACCATCGATACGCGCAGCGTCATCCAGGTAGAGACCGTCGGTCAGCCGCTGAAGGGCTACCACTGTGCGCTGAACGACGTCGCCATCCTCAAGCGCGACAATGCCTCGATGATTACCGTTCATACCACCATCAACGGCGACTACCTCACCACCTATCAGGCTGACGGTCTCATCCTGTCAACGCCCACCGGCTCTACGGCTTATTCGCTCTCCAACGGCGGTCCTATCATCGTCCCCGGCACCCATGTCTTCTCGCTCACCGCCGTAGCGCCCCATTCGCTCAACGTGCGCCCCATCGTCTTCTCCGAAGACTCTGAGATACAGCTCACCATCGAGAGCCGCACCCACAACTATCTCGTTGCCCTCGACGGTCGCTCCGAGCCCCTGCCGGACACCACCCGTCTGACGCTTCGCAAGGCTCCCTATCGTGTCAAGGTCATCAAGCGTGCCGGCACGAAGTACTTCCATACCCTGCGCGAGAAAATGATGTGGGGAGCCGACCAGCGCGGCTGACGAAAGTACGTTTTGACGCCTGCAAAGTGCCGTTTCGTCACCGACGAAGTGCCGTTTCGTCACCGACGAAGTGCCGTTTCGTCGCCCGCGAAAGTACGGCTCGTCTATCCTGTCGTTTTTCATTTTTCACTTATCACTTATCACTTTTCACTTTTCATTTTTCACTTTTCACTTTTCACTTTTCACTTTTCACTTTTCATTTTTCACTTATCACTTTTCATTTTTCACTTTTCATTTTTCACTTTTCACTTTTCACTTATCACTTATCACTTTTCATTTTTCACTTTAAAACCGCCCTCCCCCTCATTTTTGAAGCAAAATCGTTCGCAATGCCGATGTGCAGGGCGTTTCAGCGATGAGGGGGTTAGGCTTTATCCGTCACATATCCCCCTCATGACCCCCTCATAAAATGTAAGCGTATCCGCTCTGACGCCTTGCAGGCTATAAGTCCTAGTGCCGTCCTGTTGATGACGTCTGAGATGTACTCGAAGAAATTGACGCTGTTGAGTCTGCAGGAGCAGGCCAGCGAGTAAAACATGGCAGCACGCTGTGCTCCCTTGTGCGATCCGAAGAAGAGCGAGTTCCTCCTTGAGAGCGATATGTACCTGTTGAGCCTCTCGACAAGGTTGTTGTCCAGACGGTAGTCCCCTCTGGTGAAGATGTTCTCGATGGCCTCCCATTCGTTGAGCATATAGTGCACGGCATTGTACCTGTCCGACTTTGGCAGTATCTTCTGGTCTGCCGCCATCCGGTCAAGCCTCTTGCGTATCTCTTTCAGTATCTTAGGGGCATACTTCTGCCTCCAGCGGAGATTTTTCTCCACTGTCCATCCGTCCTTGCCTATGGTATGCTTATGTTCGTTCTGGTAAAACCCGTTGATAAGCCCGACAACGCCTTGCGTCTCTTCATCATCGTCGCAGTCGAGGAATTTCCTCTTCACATGCTGCAGGCAGGCTAGCCTCGTCAGTCTTGCCGCCATCTTCCTGTAGGGGGCAAAACCGTCTGACTGGAAGGTTCCTCCATAATCACCTATATAATTTAGAATAACGTCCTGGGCTCTTGAGCCGTCGTGGTAAAAATAATAGACCAGTCCTGTATGTATGGCTGTCACCACCCAGATGTATCCCTTCTTCGAGCCCTTCCCGCCAGGCTCTTTCACCAACACGCGATGATAGGTCTCGTCACCCGCCAGGTAGTCGTCCTCCTTGACGGCCAGCCCCATCGCCCTGTACAGGTTCTCGAAGACGATCTCCGTCTTGCGCAGCAGTCCGTGGGCAGTGCCCTTGTCCATGTCGAAGCCGTTCTCTGTAAAGTATTTGACGATACGCTCCACGGGCATGGAGTAGATGTAGCGCAGCTGGGCGATG
>CACYOC010000036.1 GCA_902775975.1 uncultured Bacteroidales bacterium
GCCCGGACGGACTCGAACCGTCGACATTCAGAACCACAATCTGACGCTCTAACCAACTGAACTACGGGCACCATGTTGGTTTTGCGGGTGCAAAGGTACAGCAAATATTTGAGACTACCAAATATTTTCCGGAATATTTTTCTAAATCTTGTCTAATGCTTGACGAATGTCTGCCAGAATGTCTTCGACGTCCTCAATTCCTACGGAGAGGCGGATGAGGTCGGGAGCAACGCCGGCTTCGCGCAGCTGCTCGTCGGAGAGCTGGCGGTGGGTATGGCTGGCGGGGTGCAGCACGCAGGTGCGGGCATCAGCCACGTGGGTGACGATGGCGATGAGCTGCAGGGCATCCATGAAGCGTACGGCAGTCTGGCGGTCGCCCTTGACTCCGAAGGCGATGACGCCGCAGGTGCCGTGGGGCATGTACTTCTGTGCCAGGGCGTAGTTCTTGTCGGAGGGCAGTCCGCTGTAGTGTACCCATGCCACGCGGGGATCGCTCTGCAGGAACTCTGCCACGCGCTGGGCGTTCTCGCAGTGACGGGGCATGCGCAGATGGAGGGTCTCCAGACCGAGGTTCAGCAGGAAGGAGTTCTGCGGAGCGGGGATGCTGCCGAGGTCGCGCATGAGCTGGGCGACGAGCTTGGTGGTGTAGGCCATCTTGCCGAAGGCCTTGGTGTAGGTCAGGCCGTGGTAGGACTCGTCGGGGGTTGTGAGACCGGGGAACTTCTCATCCCACTCGAAGTTGCCGCTATCGACTACGCAGCCGCCGACTTGTGTGGCGTGACCGTCCATGTATTTCGTGGTGGAGTGGGTGACGATGTCGGCGCCCCATTCGAAGGGACGGCAGTTGACGGGGGTGGGGAAGGTGTTGTCAACGATGAGGGGAACGCCATGCTTGTGGGCGATGCGGGCAAACTTCTCGATGTCGAGAATCTGTCCGCCGGGGTTGGAGATGGTCTCGCCGAAGAGGGCTTTCGTATTGGGACGGAAGGCCTTGCTGATCTCTTCCTCGCTGGCTTCCTGTGACACGAAGGTACACTCGATGCCGAGTTTCTTGAGGGTAACGCCAAAGAGGTTGTAGGTGCCGCCATAGATTTCGTTGGAGGTGACGAAGTGGTCACCAGCCTCGCAGATGTTGAAGAGGGCGTAGAAGTTGGCCGCCTGACCGGAGGAGGTCAGCACGGCGCCTACACCGCCTTCGAGGGCTGCAATCTTGGCGGCTACAGCGTCGTTGGTGGGGTTCTGCAGACGGGTGTAGAAGTAGCCTTCCTTCTTCAGGTCGAAGAGGTCGGCCATCTCTTCGGTATTGTCATACTTGAACGTGGTGCTCTGGTAGATAGGGAGCACGCGGGGCTCTCCGTTCTTGGGTTTCCAGCCTCCTTGTACGCAGAGGGTGGCGGTTTTTGCTGTTTTTGTCATTTTTTTATGGGTCTAATGGGTCTAATGGGTCTTATGGGCCTAATGGGCCTTATGGGCCTTATGGGGCGGTGTAGCGGGCAAGGAAGTCGTCCTCGGAGAGGATGGGGATGCCGAGCTGCTGGGCTTTTTTGTTCTTGCCTGACGTGGAGGTGACGTCGTTGTTGATGAGGAACGACGTGGAGCCGCTGACGGCTGATGCGACCTTGCCGCCCTGCGACTCGATGTAGGCTTTCAGCTCGTTGCGGTTCTTATAGTGATGTACGTCGCCTGTGATGACGAAGGTAAGGCCTTCGCAGAGGGTGCCTGCCGGTGTGATGTCGGGGTCGGTGACTTCGAGCTGGGCCAAGAGGCGCTGATAGCGCGCAAGGTTATGGGCGTCACGGAACCAGCGGACGAAGGACGCGGACTTCTCGGGACCGATGCCATCGATGTGGGCGAAGACTTCCTCGGCGGGTGAACCGCCGAGCGCAGTGGAGCCTGCTGGAGAAGTGGCGAAGAGGTCAAGCTGAGTGACGGGGGCAACGGGAGGGGCAGGAACCTCGGCGGGTGAACCGCCGAGCGCAGTGGAACCCGACGGAGATACGTCGGGAGTGGTGGTAGTGGCGGTGGCCATGGAGACCAGGTCGGCGAGGGGGTGGGCGGCGAGGAGGCGCTTGCAGACGTCGAGGCCGCAGAGGGGAATGTTGAGGGCGTAGAGCAGCCGGTGTGCCTCTACGTTGCGCGACTTGTCGATGCTGCGCATGATGTTGGACGCTGACTTCTCGCCGAAGCCTTCCATGAGCGACAGCTCACGGATGTGGCTGCGCAAGTCGTAGATGTCGGCATACTCGCTGACCCAGCCGAGGTTGATGAACTTGGCGAGGGTCTGTTCGGAGATGCCGTCGATGTTCATGCCCTCCTTGGAGACGAAGCGCGCAAACTTGCGCAGCTGCTTGGCAGGGCAGTCGGCATTGGTGCAGTGCAGGGTCTTGGTGCCACTGGCCTCGCTGGTTCTTACCACGGCGGGGGCATGGCAGACGGGGCATTGGCTTGGAACGGTGAACGCTCCGATGCGCTCCGTGACCTGGATGACCTTGGGGATAATCTTGTTGGCCTTGATGACGCTGAGACGTGTTCCAGGACCGCCGATGCCCAGTCGCTCGCACTCGCTGATGTTGCACAGTGAGGCGCGTTGTACGGTGGTTCCCTCCAGCTCGACGGGCTGGAAGATGGCCACTGGCGATATGGTGCTGGCGGCACACGACCACTCTATCTCTTTCAAGACGGTATCGGCACTCTCGTCCTGCCATTTAAAGGCCAGTCCTGCACGGGTGGCATGATGGCCTGTGACGCTGCCCGTCTGTGCATAGTCCGTATCGTCGTAGCAGATGACGAGGCCATCGACGGGAAAGGGATTCTGGCGGGAGGTGACTTTTTGGGTGAAGACGGCTAACCCGTCTTCCACTGCAGTTGTTGCGGGATGTTCCAGGAAGAGTCGCTCGACGGTGTGGAAGCCCTGCTGGTCGAGCCACGCCATGCGGTCGCCCCAGCTTACTATGGTTTCCTCTATATATACTAAGGTGAAGGGTATCCACTGAATGTGGCGCTGGCGCACCTCGTCGATGTCCTTCAGTGTCAGCGAGCCGGAAGCGAGGTTGCGCGGGTTGGCATAGTCCTCGCCACTCTCCATGAGGAAGCGGTCGAAGTCGTCGTAGCTGATGACTGCCTCGCCGCGAATGACGAGATGACCGTGGTAGTCGATGGTCTTGGGAATGCCGCTAATGGCGCTGGCGAGATGTGTGATGTTGGTACCGATGTGGCCATTGCCACGGGTAACGACTTTCGACAGTTTTCCGCCATCGTAAGTGACAACGAGCGTCAGGCCGTCCAACTTCCACGAAATCCAGATGGGGCGCTCTTCAGCCCACTTGACGAGGTCGTCAACCAGCTTGGTCTTTGCCAAGGAGAGTGCGGCAAACTCGTGCTCCTCCTTCTGGCCGACGATGGCGTCCTCGGAGACTTTCTGCGTGGGAGAGTCGGGCAGGGTAGTGCCGGTGAGCTGCTCCAACTGGCGCAACTCGTCGAAACGGGCATCCCACTCGTAGTCCGTCATGCGCTCAGCGCGGCCGTTGTAATAGGCGTCGCTGGCCTCGTTGAGCTCGCGAACGAGCTGTTGCATTCTCAGTATTCTATCGTCTGCCATAAGTACTTTTTGCTTTTTGCGAACGCAAAGGTACGAAAATATTTGGAAATTGGAAAAATATTACGTACTTTTGCACATGATTTAACGAAACATAGCGAAAAGAGATGCAGAAACTGTTCTTTGAACTGATACGCGTGGCGTTAGGACAGCAGGATTGCGTGGACCGTGCGCCGCTGACCGAGGAATGGTCTGAGCTGTATCATTTGTATTGAGACACAAAATAAACAAGATGAATAGTCTAATTCCGTTGCTGGCTTTGGCTGTTGTTACGCCGATGTCAGCACAAACACCGACAGACACCACAGACTGTGACCACATGCACCACCTGCAGGAGGTAGTGGTGACTGGCCTGACAGGACAGACACGTATGAACCAGTTGCCGGCACCGATGCTGGTCATTCATCCACGCCTGTTGCAGGAGACATCATCCACGAACATCATCGACGCCCTGGCACATCAGCCGGGAGTCAGTCAGATAACAACCGGCAGCGGCATCTCGAAACCCGTTATCCGCGGTCTGGGCTATAACCGCATCGTCACGGTCGTTGACGGCGTGCGGCAAGAGGGTCAGCAGTGGGGCGACGAGCACGGCATAGAAGTCGATGCGCAGACCGTCAATTCCGCCGAGATTCTGAAAGGTCCCGCGTCGCTGATGTATGGCTCGGACGCGATGGCAGGCGTGCTGGTGTTGCACGATGCTCCCCTGATGGCTGATGGAAAGATGGCTGCACACTTGGGAGGAGAGTATCAGTCGAACAACAAGCTGCTGGACTACACCGTGAATTTTGCCGGACGTCAGAAAGCCTTTGTGTGGAACTGGCGATGGAGTCAGAAGGATGCCGGCGAATATAGGAACAAGGTCGATGGCCGTGTGCCTGGGTCGCAGTTCAAGGAACGTGCCGTCAAGGGAATGATGGGCGTCAATCAGGACTGGGGCCACTCGCACCTGAAGTTGTCATACTACTACATCCGCCCGGGAATGATTGAAGGTGGGCGTCATGTCGAGACCAACGAGTTGGAACCTTCGGATGCCTTTCAGCGCATACAGCACTATAAAGCCCTGTTGGACAACTCGTTCAATATTGGCGAGGGCTCGCTGAAGGTGTTGGTGGGTTATCAGCAGAACCGCCGTCAGGAGTATGAGAATGCTGAGACGCCAGGACTGGACTTCCGTCTGCATACCATGAACTACGACGTGCATTACCTGTTAGCCCATCAGGAGGCGTGGCAGTTTGCCGGCGGCGTCTCGGGCATGTGGCAACGGTCGCAGAACCTGGGTACGGAGTATCTGATACCCGCCTACCGGCTGTTCGACATAGGAGCCTTTGCCTCCGTGACACACCATATAGAGAGCCTGACGCTGAGCGGCGGTCTGCGCTTCGACAACCGCAGCCTGCACAGCTATGCGCTGGAGGACAAGGGAGAACTTCGCTTCATGGATTTCTATCGCAGTTTCCGTGGACTGACAGGGTCGTTAGGTGCTATCTATAACATCACCGAGCGGCTGGACGTCCGCCTGAATGTGTCGCACGGCTTCCGCGCTCCGAACCTGAGCGAGTTAGGCAGCAACGGCGAGCATGAGGGAACGTTCCGCTTCGAGCACGGCAACCAAGACCTGAAGGCTGAGCAGAGCTGGCAGTTAGACCTGGGAATGGACTTCTCGTCCGAGTTCGTCACGGCGCAGCTGTCGCTGTTTGCCAACCACATCTCGAACTACATCTTCTTAGAACGCGAGTCGCCGCTGACCAACGACTATCGCTACCAGCAGGGCACGGCGCGCCTGCTGGGCGGCGAGGTGGCTGTCGATATGCACCCGTTGGAACGGTTGCACTTTGAGAACACCTTCTCGTATGTCAACGCCCGACAACTGCACCAGCCGCGAGAGAACCGCTGGCTGCCCTTCACGCCAGCACCGCGCTGGACCAGCAACCTGCGTTACGACATCATTCGCAACGGACGGACGCTGAACAACACCTTCGTGGCGATGGGACTGGAGTGCTACCTGAAGCAGTCGAACGTGCGAACGGTCAACGCAACGGAGACCGCCACGCCTTCATATACGCTGCTGAACATGACGGCAGGAACCGACCTGCGCTATAAGCTGCGTAAGGTGGCGTCGCTCTTTGTGAGTGTGCAGAACCTGACGAACCGTGCCTACCAGTCGCACCTGAGTCGACTGAAGTATGCCGACGGCCCCGGCATCTGCAACATGGGGCGTTCGTTCAACGTGAAGCTGCTGGTGCCGATTAACTTGTAACGAGGAAAACGAGCGGTTACCGCTGGAAAACCATGCACGCCCAGTCGCCGTCGGTCTTGGTGGCGGTGAGCGTGAGTCCTAACGACTGTGCTTTGCTTTCGAGCAGGGCGCAGTCGCTTTCGTAGAAGCCGCTGAGGATGAGCGTGGCGCGGGGCGCCATGACGCTGACGAAGCGCGGCATGTCCTGCAACAGGATGTTGCGGTTGATATTGGCGAGGACGAGGGAGAAACCCACCGGAGAAGCGGCGGGAGTGGTGGTGGAGCCCGACGGAGAAGCGGCGGAAACCTCGGCGGGTGAACCGCCGAGCACAGTGCTGTTTCCGCCGAGCACAGTGCTATCGCCGCAGAGGACAGTGAGGCGGTCATCGACGTGGTTGATGACGGCATTGTGGCGGGTGTTATCGGTGCTCCACTCGTCTATGTCGTAGGCAACGCAGGAGGCGGCGCCCAACTTCAGGGCGCAGATGCCCAAGATGCCCGTGCCGCAGCCGCAGTCGAGGACGCGCTGGTGCTGGAGGTCCATGGCGAGCAGGGTGGCGCATATCATGCGGGTCGTTTCGTGAGTGCCGGTGCCGAAGGCGAGGTGTGCGTCGATCTCGATGGAGAGGGAACCCGACGGAGAACCCGCTGGAGAAACAGCGGGAGTGGTGGTGGAACCCGACGGAGATACGTCGGGAGTAGTGGTGGGCAAGTGGCGGCCATCGTGGATGATGAGCGTAAGGGCAGAAGTCTCGCCGCTCACCTCTCGCCTCTCACCTCTGACAACGATGGGTTCGAAGCCTTCCTGCTCCCATTGTTCGTTCCAGTCGCGGTCTTCCGCCTCGCGTACCTTATATTTAATAGAGGAGGGGAAGGGGAAGGCGTCGAGGGCGAGTCGCAGGGCGTCTTCGTCGTAGAGCGACTGCTGGATGTAAGCCTTCAGACCATCGGCGGTCTGCTCGAAACTTTCGCAACCGGCTTCGCCAGCCAGCGCGGAGAGCACGTCCTGAGCATCTTCGGTACAGGGCGTAAGGGTGAAATCTATCTCGAAATACTTCATGAAATATGTTGCGCTTTGTTGTTTATAGTGTTAAATTTGGATGCAAAATTACAAAAAATAGGGAAAAACCTACGCTGTCTTAGGGTTTTTCCTTACTTTTGCATAGAAAAACGTAGTATTTTTGCATCGTGAAAAGATATAATAAACCCTATAAGCGTATGAAAAAGTGGATATTGATGACTCTGACGCTCGCCTTGCCGTTCGAGATAATGGCGCAGGATGACGACATGTATTTCGTACCGACCAAGGAGAACGTTGCGAAGGAGAAGAGGAGCTGGGGCATGCCCCGAGACACTTACTATTCAGGAAGCCAACGCTCGACAGACGACTACAACCGCATGGCTCGCACATCAGTGACTCCCATTGACTCTGCCGGCAACGATATCATTGACTTCTCGGCAGTCCGTGGGGTCTATCCCGACTCTACGTATCGTGAGACGTCGGCAGGCGACTATCAGTTGACGCGCCGCATGCAGCGCTTCGACGACTATGCTCCCAGCGAGGCTTACTGGGAGGGATACCGTGACGGTCGCTGGTCGTCTCCATGGTATTCTTCTTACTATTATACGTGGTATGACCCTTGGTACGATCCTTGGTATGATCCCTGGTATTACGGCTACTACGGCTATGCAGGCTACTACGGCTACTACCGTCCGTGGTATTACTATGGCTACTATCCCAGATACTATTACCGCTACTATCGTCCGCGTTATTACTACGGCAGGACCTACTACACAAGACCTTCCGTGTCAGCCGGTGGCTATGTGGGAAGGAGCAACGGCTCTTATGCCCGTATGCAGCGCCGTACCACCGACTCGTCGCGTAGCTTTGGCACCTCGCCTTCAGGTACTCGTTCGTTTGGTGGCAGCACCCGCTCGTTCGGCGGTGGCGGCAACCGCTCCTTCGGCGGCGGTGGCGGTGGTGGTTTCCGTGGCGGTGGCGGCGGTGGTGGTCGCTCCTTCGGTTCACGCCGGTAATCAATATGTTGTATGAACTAAATCACAGATGAAGACTATGAAGAAAACTGTAATATGCGCCATTCTTGGCATGACGGCAGTGGGTGGCTATGCTCAGATAGGTTTCAACCTCGACACCTATGCTGGTGCTCAGATAGCTACGAAAGACCTGAACGGTACGGCTCGCTATGTAGGTATGGGTGGTGCCATGGAGGCCTTGGGCGCAGACATTTCAACCATGAGCACAAATCCTGCAGGTGTTGGCCTGTTTCGCAAGTCGAGCGTCTCGACATCGTTCGGCCTGAATGTGCAGCAGGGCGGCAAGTCGTTCCATGACGGCTCCAAGGTCAACGCGTCGTTCGACCAGATTGGTATCGTACTGGCTACGCAGATGACTCCTACGAGCTACGTCAACTTCGGCTTCAACTTCCACAAGAGCCGCAACTTCGACTTCGTACTTTCTGCCGCCGACTTGGCTTACAACGGTTCCTCGCTGCACCGCCAGACCTATGTGAAGGCGCTGCGTGGCGACTTGGACACCGACAAGAACAAGAACCTGGTGCATCCTTACCGCGAGTCGCAGATTGACCAGTTGAACTATCGCATCATAGACCGCTACGACCCCAAGGACAAGACGAAATACGTGGAAAGCATCTCTCCACGTGGCATTGATTACATGTTTGACCGCTCTCATACCGGTTATATCGGTGAGTACGACTTCAACCTCAGCGGTAACGTCAACAATCGCGTTTATTGGGGTATTACGTTAGGCATTCACGATGTGCATTATAATGCCTATAGCGAGTTCTCGGAGAATCTGGAACCCGATCCGAAATATCCTGATATCAAGTATGCCAAATATACTGATGATACTCAGATTACCGGTACAGGCTACGATGTAAAGGCCGGTGTCATCGTGCGTCCTATGGAGGAATCGCCCTTCCGTTTCGGTCTCAGCGTCGCTACTCCGACTTGGTACAGTCTGCGCAGCATCAACTATACGACCATCGGCGACCAGTACGGTGTGGTGGATAACATCAAGGATGATATCGAGTTTCGCCTTGACACGCCGTGGCTGTTTGGTGCCTCGGTAGGAACAACCATCGGTCGTGAGTGGGCCCTGGGTGCCAGCTATGAGTTTGCCGACTACACCTCTTTGGACCTGCGTGCCATTACCAGCCGCAACTACAATTACTGGAACGACTCTTACGTCAACCGCTCGAAGACCGACCATGAGATGAAGAAGCTCACCAACCGCAATCTGCGTGGTGTACATACCCTGAAGTGCGGTGTGGAGTTCCGTGCTGACGAGATGATTTCGCTGCGTCTGGGTTACAACTACGTTTCGCCGATGTATGAGAAGTCGGCCGTTCGCGACCAGACCATCGATTCGCCGGGTGTCTATATGGCTTCCACCAGCGACTACACGAACTGGAACGATACGCATCGCCTGACGGCAGGTGTAGGTTTCACGTTCGACAAGTTCCGTCTGGATTTGGCTTATCAGTATAGTGCTACTAACGGCTTGTTCTATCCTTACATGAGCAGTCTGACGGGTAGCAATGTAGATAAGGATGGCAAGCCTTTCACCATGACGAACGAGTGTCACGGCGTTGACGTCAGCAACAAGCGTCACCAGTTGCTTTGCACGCTGAACTATACGTTCTGACGAAGACGATACATGATAATAATGAGAATAGTCCGCAACACGGTTGCGGACTATTCTCGTTTATAGTGCTTAGTAGCTGCGTGCGATGATGACACGATACTTGGCAGGCTTGCCGCTGACCATATCGACACCCGGCGTCTGCTCGTAGGCGAAAGGCACGCAACGGATGGTAGCCTGTGTCTCTTCCTTGATCTGAGCCTCGGTCTCGGCAGTGCCGTCCCAGTGGCAGAGGAAGAAACCGCCGTCCTTGACCTTCTCCTTGAACTCTTCGTAGTTGTCGCACTCATAGACGTGCTCGTCGCGATACTTGCGGGCCTTCTCGAAGATGTTCTTCTGAATGTCCTCCAGCAGTCCTTCCACATACTGTGCAATACCCTCCAAGGGACGTGTCTCCTTCTCCAAAGTGTCGCGGCGCATGACCTCGATGGTACCGTTCTCCAAGTCGCGGGCTCCCAAGACAAGACGTACGGGAACACCCTTCAGTTCATAATCGGCAAACTTAAATCCGGGGCGCTTGTTGTCGCTGTCGTCAAACTTGACCGAGATGCCCTTCTTGCGCAACTCGTCGATGATGGGCTGCACCTCCTTGTTTACCAGCTCCATCTGCTCGGGTTTCGTGGCAATGGGGATGATAACCACCTGCAGCGGAGCCAGACGTGGAGGCAATACCAGACCGTTGTCGTCGCTATGGGTCATAATCAAGGCACCGATGAGACGGGTAGAGACGCCCCATGAGGTAGCCCAGACGTATTCGGGCTTGTTCTCTTTATTAAGATAGGTGACGTCGAACGCCTTGGCGAAGTTCTGTCCCAAGAAGTGCGACGTACCGCTCTGCAGTGCCTTGCCGTCCTGCATCATGGCTTCGATGGTGTAGGTGTCCAGTGCACCGGCGAAACGCTCAGTCTCCGACTTCACACCTTGCAGCACGGGAACAGCCATCCACTCTTCGGCAAACTTGGCATAGACGTGCAGCATCTTCTTGGCTTCCTCCTCAGCCTCCTCGCGAGAGGCGTGGGCGGTATGACCTTCCTGCCACAGGAATTCGGAAGTACGCAGGAAGGGACGCGTGCGCATCTCCCAGCGCATGACGTTACACCACTGGTTGCACATCAGGGGCAGGTCGCGCCACGAGTGGATCCAGTTCTTGTAGGTGTTCCAGATAATGGTCTCCGAGGTAGGACGGATGATGAGCTCTTCCTCCAGCTTGGCGGCAGGGTCAACCACGACGCCACTCTTATCCTCGGTAGCCTTCAGGCGGTAGTGTGTCACCACGGCACACTCCTTGGCGAAACCTTCCACATGCTCGGCCTCGCGGCTGAGGAAGGACTTCGGAATGAGCAGGGGAAAATAAGCGTTCTGTGCTCCGGTCTCCTTGAACATACGGTCCAGCTCGTGCTGCATCTTCTCCCAGATAGCATAGCCATAGGGCTTGATGACCATGCAGCCACGCACGGCACTCTGTTCGGCGAGGTCGGCTTTCACGACCAAATCGTTGTACCACTGGCTATAATTGTCAGCTCGTTTCGTTAAATCTTTTAATTCTTTTGCCATGTTTTTTGTCGTTTTCTTAAATTTTGCTGCAAAGGTACAAAATAATTGATAATTGACAACTGATAATTGATAAATTATTCGTAAATTTGCAGCAAAATATATTGTTTAACTCAAATTAAAGCAAGATTATGAAGACAAAAATTATTTCAATGTTGCTCTGCGTGGGTTTGCTCTTTGCTTGTAACAATACGCAGAAAGGTGCTGGTATCGGTGCCGGTGGTGGTGCTGTACTGGGTGGTATTATTGGTGCTATTGCCGGTAACACGGCTGTAGGTGCTGCTATCGGCGGTGCTGTAGGTGCCGGCGCTGGTGCAATCATTGGCAACCGCATGGATAAGGCCAAGAAAGAGGCTGAGGCTGCTATGGCTCAGCAGGCACAGGTGGAGACGGTTACCGACCAGAACGGCTTGGAGGCTGTCAAGGTTACTTTCGACTCAGGCATTCTGTTTGCTACCGGTAAGGCCGACCTGTCAATCTCTGCCAAGAACTCTCTGGCTAAGTTTGCCACCGTGCTGAACAACAACAAGGACTGCGACGTGAGTATCATCGGTCATACCGACAGCACCGGTTCTGATGCCATCAACCAGCCGCTGTCTGTCAGCCGCGCCAACAGCGTGAGCAACTATCTGCGTTCTTGCGGTGTAAGCGCTGCTCAGCTGAAGAGTGTTGAGGGACATGGTTCTTCTAACCCCGTTGCTGATAACAGCACTGCTGAGGGTCGTAAGCTGAATCGTCGTGTGGAAGTGTATATGTATGCTTCACAGAAGATGATTCAGGAGGCTCAGGCGCAGACTAATTAAAGTTTAAAGTTGAGAGTTTAGAGTGAATATAATTCTCACTTTCATTAAAAAGACAATCAAGTGGATAGTGGTAGCATTCTTTGCTTCCACTATCCTTTCTGTTGTGGCGCTACGGTGGGTGCCCGTCTGGTTTACGCCCCTGATGTTCATCCGGTTAGCACAACAGTCGGCAGCCGACGTACCGCTGACGCTGCATCATCACTGGGTGCCGCTCGACGAAATCAGTCCCTCGTTGCCCGTAGCAGTCATCGCCTCAGAGGACGCCCGTTTCATGGAGCATAACGGCTTTGACTATAAAGCCATCGAACAGGCTGCCATCCGCAACATGAAGCATCCCGAGAAAGTGAAGCACGGCGCTAGCACCATTTCGCAGCAGACGGCCAAGAACGTCTTCCTGTGGCCGGGTCGCTCCTGGATACGCAAAGGACTGGAGGTGTATTTCACCGTACTGATAGAATTCATGTGGTCGAAGGAACGCATCATGGAGGTCTATCTCAACAGCATTGAAATGGGCAACGGTATCTATGGCGCATCGGCGGTCGCTGAGTATCACTTCCATACTACTGCCGACCAGTTGTCGCGCCAGCAGTGTGCCCTGATTGCGGTGTCATTGCCTAATCCGCGGCGCATGAATTCTGCCAACCCCAGTAGTTATATGCGTCGGCGCCAGCAGCGTATCTTGCGTGAGATGCGCTTTGTAAAACCCCTCACTGAAAAGAAATAGACTACCTATTATTAGGTAGCTTGGCTGCATACTCATCATTTTTGGGTATATTGTAACCATAGATGGTGAGATGTTGTAAGTTTTTTGTATCTTTGCAGGCGCAAAGATAAAACAAGTACGAATGAAACTGTCAGAACTACATACAGGCCAGCAGGCTGTAATCGTGAAAGTCAAAGGACACGGAGGCTTCCGTAAACGCATCCTGGAGATGGGATTTGTCAAGGGACAGACCGTCGAAGTGTTGCTCAACGCTCCTCTGCAAGACCCTGTCAAATACCACATCATGGGTTATGAGGTTAGTCTGCGCCGCCAGGAGGCCGAGATGATAGAGGTGAAGACTGCCGAGGAGATAGCCCGCAGCGGTAACATTGCGCAAGAGGCTGAGCAGGAACAAGAGCAGACGGTCATCACCGTTGCTTTGGTGGGTAATCCGAACTGCGGAAAGACCTCGCTGTTCAATTTCGCCTCCGGTGCCCATGAACGAGTAGGAAACTATAGCGGTGTCACGGTAGATGCCAAGGAGGGATATACCGACTTTGAGGGATATCATATCAAATTGGTTGATCTGCCCGGAACCTATTCTCTGACAGCCTATAGCCCTGAGGAACTCTATGTGCGCAAGCAACTGGTAGAGAACACGCCCGATGTCATCATCAATGTCATCGACTCCAGCAATCTGGAGCGCAACCTCTACCTGACGACGCAGCTGATGGACATGCACCTGCGAGTGGTCTGCGCACTGAATATGTTCGACGAACTGGAACATCGCGGTGACTTGTTGGACATCGAGAAACTTAGTTCGCTGCTCGGAATGCCATTGGTTCCCACATCCTTTAAGACGGGTATGGGACTGCAGGATTTGTTGCGCACCGTGATACACATCTTCGAAAGCCGAGAGGGGCACGACCAGTATTATCGCCACCAGCACATCAACCATGGACACGAGATAGAGAACGGCATCAGCAACATTCAGCAATATCTGAAAGGCAATGACCTGTTGCGCCTGAAATACTCGACACGCTGGTTGGCTATCAAACTGATGGAGATGGATAAGGAAGCCGAGAAGATAGTACGACAACTGCCAGAATACGAGGATATTATAAAAGCACGAGACGTTGCTGTGGCGCGTATCAAGGAAGAGACAGAAGACGATTCTGAAACGGCTATCATGGATGCCAAGTATGGCTTTATCAGAGGTGCATTGCAAGAGTCTGGTTATAAGATGGGAACCAAGAACGACACCTATCGCGTGACGCACCAGCTGGACAATATCATCACGCATAAGTGGCTGGGATTCCCTCTTTTCATCTTCCTGCTGTTCCTTATGTTCGAAGTGACCTTCACCCTTGGGCAGTATCCGATGGATTGGATAGACATGGGTGTGGAATGGTTGGGCGATTTCATCAGCCAGAATATGGATGAAGGACCACTGAAGGCCATGCTGGTCGATGGTGTTATTGGTGGTGTGGGAGCCGTTATCGTCTTCCTGCCGCAAATCCTGATACTTTACACCTTCATCTCGTTTATGGAGGATTCCGGCTATATGGCGCGGGCTGCATTTATCATGGACAAGCTGATGCACTCCATGGGATTACACGGCAAGTCCTTCATCCCGCTCATCATGGGATTTGGCTGTAACGTTCCGGCAGTCATGGCAACCCGTACCATTGAGAGCCGCCGTTCGCGCCTCATTACCATGCTGGTTTTGCCGATGATGTCGTGCTCGGCACGTCTGCCGATATACATTATGATTATCGGAGCCTTCTTTTCGGCACGTTATCAGAGTCTGGTGATGATATCGCTCTATGTCGTAGGTATCCTGCTGTCGGTAGTGATGGCACGCATCTTCAGCAAGTGGGTCATCAAGGGCGAAGACACGCCGTTCGTCATGGAATTGCCGCCTTATCGTTTCCCTACGTCAAAGGCTATCTTCCGCCATACCTGGGAGAAAGGCAAGCAGTATCTGAAAAAGATGGGTGGTATTATCTTAGTGGCATCGATCATTGTTTGGGCGTTGGGCTATTTTGGAACCATGGGCGTAGCTCCGTCGTTAGAGGAGAGCTTCATTAGTTTGTTGGGTAAGACCATAGAGCCGCTGTTCCTCGCACAAGGCTTCGACTGGCGACTTGACGTCAGTCTGCTGGCTGGTATCGGCGCTAAGGAGATTGTCGCATCTACCATGGGAGTGCTCTATGGCAATGAATACAACTTTACTGCCTTGGAGGCTTACGCTTTCCTGCTCTTCGTACTCATCTACTTCCCCTGTCTGGCAACCATCGTTGCTATTCGTCACGAAAGCGGTTCCTGGAAATGGGCACTGTTCACAGCTGCCTATACCACACTGTTGGCATGGATAGTATCAGCAGTATTCTATCAAGTGGGAAGCCTGTTGTAGGCAGAATGTATCAAGCGGAACGCCTGTTGTGATAACCTCTTATAAGGCAATCTTCATATAGATAGGAAAGTGGTCCGAATAAGTCAGGTCGCTACGATAATAGGTCAGTCCCTTGATTCCTTCATCGTGGAAGATATAGTCAATGCGGACGGGCTTCTTGTTGCTGCCTCGGTAGGTTTTCATGAAACCGCTGCCGCACTCTTTGAAACCATCGACCATATTGCCTAAAAGCGTGTTATAGACAAAAGAGTAGGGAACATCGTTGAAGTCGCCACACAGGATAATGGGATGCGGAGACTGACGCATCTCATTCGCCACCTGAATGGCTTGTCCAGCCCTGAAGTACATGCCCATCATGTAATTTCCGTAGATGGCACTGAGCAGTTGGCTGTCACTGACATCATAGTTCTTGGCCTGCAACTTGCTGGCTTGGTGCAAGGTGTGGTTGATGCCTGTCGTCTCCATATGGACATTGAAGATGCGGAACTCAGAACCCTTGATATTAATATCTGCCCACATGGCACTATTGTTAGTCTCTTCGAAAAGCATGGTCTGATGGCGGGTGATGGGGTAGCGGCTGAAGATAACCATGTCTTCACGTCCTACTGCCATATAAGGGAAATACTCCTTGTAGGTTTCAGAATTCTTCTTGTTGCCACTCATCTCGTTGTACTCCTGAATACAGAGCACATCCACGTCCTGACTACGCATCTCAGCCAGTATGTCCTGAGCCTTGAATCCGGTCACTTCACGACCGAACATGGCAACATTGTACGTGGCAATCTTGATGCCGTTCTCTTTTTCAGCCTCTTTGTCGGCAAAGAAAGGAATTTGATAGAGTGTGCCGATATAGGGAATGCAGCAGACAAACGTCACCACAGGAATGATTGCATAAAACCACTTACGGCGTACCAGCCAGTAGACGAACAGCAGCAGGTTGGCAACAATCAATAGTGGGAGGACATATACCAACATGGCTCGTGCAGGATTGCCAACAGGTGTGACATCTCCACCGTTCAATGCAACGAACGTAAAAACACTGACTACGACCTGTATCACCAGAAACATCATGGCAACATATCGGTAAACAGCTAATTTCCCCATAACGGATGACGATTTAAACGTTTTTTTCTATGATTGACGGATGTACTTGTTCACAATGTCCAGCAAGTCTTCCACACGGAAGGGCTTCGCCAAGAAGTCATCACAGCCGGCATCCATGGCTTCGCGGATGTTTTCTTCGAAGGCATAGGCACTAAGGGCTATGACGGGCATGTCGTGATTGACCTCCTTGATGATGCGAGTAGCATCCAGTCCGTTCATCTCTGGCATTCGAATGTCCATCAGAACTAAGTCGGGATGCTCGTCATCGCAGGTGGTGACGGCTTCGATGCCGTTGACGGCACGGATGAGACGATAGCGCTTCTGCAACACAATCTTGATCAGCTCGTAGTTGCTGTCCTCGTCTTCGGCTATCAGAATCAGCGGAGCTTCCTGCATGTTGGAATGAGTGCTGACGCGGATGGTGCGTGAATTCGTCGTAATACGGCTGTTTTTGTTCATGCCGCCAATGGTTCCTTCGAACGGAAGCACGAAACGGAAGGTAGAGCCTTCGCCGACTTTTGACTTGACACTGATGCGCCCCTTCATCTTCTCGACAATAATTTTGCACAGGGCAAGGCCCAGTCCGTAGCCGTTCTTGTTCTCGGCATCGCGTGACACATAGGTCTGGAAGATGGTGTCCAGGTCCTTTTCGGCAATACCCGTTCCTGTATCAGAAACAAAGAACTCTACCTCTTGACCATCGTTAATCAGTCGGTAACCGTAGTTAATGCTACCGCTGGTCGTATGCTTCAGAGCATTGCTAATGAGATTGGAGAGCACCTGAGTCAAGCGGTTGACATCGGTGTTCAGCGTTATATTCATGGTCGGCTCAGACATCGCTAATTGTACGGTGTCTGGACAACGGAACTTGAAAATCAATTGGATATTCTTGCACAACTCGTTCAGGTCGGTCATTTGCTTCTTGATAGCAATCTCGCCAGCCTCAACGCGCGATAAATCGAGGATTTCGTCAATCAGAGCCAATACACGACTACTGTTGCTCTCCACGATTTCCATGTATTTCATGCGCTCTTCAGCTACGTCGGTCTCGGCCATGACACGTGAAAAACCCTCAATGGCATTCAGGGGCGTGCGGATTTCATGGCTCATGTTGGCAAGGAATAGCGATTTCATGCGACTGGCCTTCTCAGCTTTCTTGGCCAGTTCTTCATATTCGCTAATCTTCTTTTTTGCTGCCTCCAATTCTTTTTCCACAGCCAAGCATCTTGCATTGGCTGCTTCAATTCTCTGCAACAGTATTTCGCGTTCTTCTTGGTTCATTATGTTTTCTTAAGTCTATTCTTTCTTACGTTACTCCTAAACAGCGCAAAGTTATAACATTATTTGCCAAATAACAAAATATTTCTTACATTTTTTCTATTTTTTAACGATATAATTGTTTTAAATCATTTTTAGTCCAATAGTATTAAGCTCGTTTTGCCTTCTCCCAGGTCCCTCCTCCTTGATGTGTGGAAAGATAGTGCATTCCACAGAAGACATTGATGTTCATAAACAGGAAGTAATAGGGAATATATAGCCATTTCTGCTTACGTCCTCGCTGTTCCATGAGGTATCCACCGAAAGCTGCTAAATAGAAAAGCAGTTGCAATATCCATATCGCCGTATAGCAGGTGCCGGCCTTCATCCAGACTAATGCCACGTTGATAGGTATCAGGGCAACCATGGCGATAGGGGTGATGGTCCAGCGAAGCACGCGGTGTGAAACAAACTGGAAGGCTACCAAGAAGTGTCGGAAGGGATTCATCATGCCGAGCAACCACCATGAACTCTGCAAGCCACCGGCAGCAATACGACGTTTGCGCTTAGCCTCCTCTTCTAAGTTTGCTGACCCGTACTCCATAGCGTAAGCCTTTGAGGTATAGGCTATTCGGTATCCTTTGTCCACCATGTTCATAGACATGACAAAATCGTCCAGTAGTGCCGTCTCTGGCATCGGCTCATACAAAGCAGTGCGGATGGCATTGAGTTCTCCGGCGGCTCCCATCGCTGAGTATAATTCACTATCTAACTGTTTCAGCGTGCTCTCATATTTCCAGTAGAAACCTTCACCCTCTGCTGCTATCTCGCCGTCTTGACGAGCCATCACTCGCTTCTCACCTGCAACACAGGCAACCTGCGGGTCTTGGAAGCAGCGTACGATTTCGCGAAGCGCCTGGCTGTTAACCAGTGTGTTGGCATCCGTCATCACCGTCAGTTCCGTCTTCACCTCGCTGATACCATGATTCAAAGCAGCGGTTTTGCCACGACGCTCAGGACTGAACACTACCGTTACATCTTCGTATTGTCGCAACTTTTCGTTTGTCTGGTCTGAAGAACCGTCGGTTACCCACATGATGTGAAGTTTCTCGCGAGGATAGTCTAATTCGCGGATGTTTTGCATTTTCCATTCTACCACATCCTGCTCGTTATAAGCACAAACCAAGAACGTTACCTCCGGCAGTTCAGCGTCTGCAGGCAGTTCCAGAGGCTGTGGTTTCCCTTTCAGCCATCGCTTCACGCGTACCATAATATATAAGAGGAGGCCATATCCGATATAGGTATAGACACATAAGGCCAAGCAAATCCAAAATATAATCTTCAGTGTCTCCATAACGCGTTTTTTGTTTCATGTCCTTTTCCGTTTGCAAATATAGTCATTTTTTTTCACATCTCCAAACATTTAAAGCATAAAAAACATGGCAAGATTTTCCTTGCCATGTCTTTTTCTCTGTTGTGGAGTAGGTGTTACCTACGCATTTGTTTCAATTTCTTCCTGCATATCGATGAACTGGCGGTTCTGATCGTAGAATTCATATTGCAGGAATGCTAACTTCTGCGAGGGAATAATACGAACGCCCAAGCCGTACTTCATTTGCCACTTGCGTTTCAAGGAGAGGAATCCTTGGTTGATGTAAGCAGCGACGTAGGGATGGACATGCAGGTAAAAACTGCGGATACCTATCTTGTTGACCAGACGGTCAATTTTGCTCTCGAGTTGGTCTGTAAAAAGGATTGACGACTTGATTTTGCCCTTTCCAAAGCAGGTTGGGCAGGTTTCTTCTACATTGACATCCATGGCTGGGCGGACACGCTGACGAGTAATCTGCATGAGTCCGAACTTGCTCAGTGGTAGGATGTTGTGACGAGCTCTGTCTTTTTGCATGTTTTTGCACATGCGTTCATAGAGCAACTGGCGGTCTTCGGCGAGGTTCATGTCAATGAAATCGACAACGATAATGCCTCCCATGTCGCGAAGTCGGAGCTGGCGAGCAAGTTCGTCGGCAGCACCGAGGTTGACTTCCAGGGCATTGGCCTCTTGACCATTTTCTGCGCGAGTACGATTTCCAGAGTTGACATCCACTACGTGCATGGCCTCTGTGTGCTGAATGATGAGATAGGCTCCCCGTTTGTAATTCACCGTACGCCCAAAAGAAGATTTGAGCTGCTTGGTAACATTGAAATTGTCAAAGATAGGTACTGCACCATTGTACAGCTTGACAATGTTCTTCTTTTCGGGGGCAATCAGCTCGACATAATCCTGCACCTGATGGAAAATGGCTTTGTCGTTGACGTGAATTCCATCATAGGTGGTGGCGTCAAAGACGTCGCGCAGCAGAGCCACAGCCCTTCCAGTCTCCTCAAAGCATAATTGTGGCGCCTTGGTAGCCTTTTGAGCTTTGGTAATGGTGTCTTCCCAGCGTTTGAGCAATGTCTTCAGCTCTGCATCGAGCTCAGCAACACGCTTTCCTTCTGCTGATGTGCGGACAATGATACCAAAGTTTTTGGGGCGGATACTCTGGACGAGTTGTTTCAGTCGGGCACGTTCCTCGCTTTTTTTGATTTTTGATGAAACCGACACTTTATCGCCAAACGGCATGAGTACCATGTAACGCCCTGCAAAACTCAGCTCGCAAGTCAAGCGGGGACCCTTAGTGGAAATGGGCTCCTTGACAACTTGGACAAGGATTTCTTGACCTTGCTTGAGCATGTTCTGCACACTGCCTTCTTTGGGAAGGTCAGGCTGTCGAACGGCTTTGCTGATGGGATAAAGTTTCTTTTTGTCGCTTTGTACCTGTTTCAGATACTTCTCGTAAGAGCTAAATTGAGTTCCGAGGTCCAGATAGTGCAAGAAGGCATCGCGCTCAGAGCCTACTTCTATGAAGCAGGAGTTGAGGCCGGGCATGAGCTTGCGAACTCGTCCCAGATAGATGTTACCAACGGAGTAGCTTGCTTCTTCTCGCTTCTCGTTCTGGTATTCTACCAGATTCTTGTCTTCGAGCAGCGCAATGCTTATCTCTTTCGGTTGTACATCAATGATTACTTCACTTGTCATTTTGTTCTGAACAGTTTACTCTGTTTAATACTCTTTTTAAGAGAAAAGAGCGCACCAACGACAATTTGTCTTTGATACACTCCTTCCATTCTTTTTTTCTTGTGTCACCAGAGCTTACTTGCTCTTATGACGATTCTTGCGCAGTCTCTTCTTACGCTTGTGAGTAGCCATCTTGTGGCCCTTCTTTTTCTTTCCGTTTGGCATAATATAATTACAATAAATGTTTATGAATATTACTTGTTTGTTGATTATTTCATCTTTGAGATAAAACTCTTGCAAGGCTTAAATGCAGGAATGTCATGGGCCTCAATGACCATCGTCGTGTTCTTGGAAATGTTACGAGCCGTCTTCTGTGCGCGGCGCTTAACAGTGAAGGTACCAAAGCCACGAAGATAGACATTCTCTTTCTGTACTGCCATACACTCGCGGATTTCTTCCATAAAGGCCTCTACAGTGGCGGAAACATCCTTTTTGGGGAGTCCTGTGTCTTCAACAATTTTGTTGATTATATCTGCTTTTGTCATCTCTTGATATAGTTAATTGTTTGATTTTGGGATGCAAAGATACTGTTTTTCAACGGGATATGGAAATTTTTGGAGCATTTTTTTCATAAAAAGTTTATTTTTAGTATCTTTGCACCCAAAATTTATCTATTAGAAACATGAAACAGACCAAAATTGTTGCTTCCGTTAGTGATCGAAGATGTGATGTGGATTTTATTCGTCAGCTGTTCAACGCTGGAGTGAATGTTGTAAGAATGAATACAGCCCATGCTTCAGAGGAGGGTATTATAAATATAATAAGGAACGTGCGCGCGGTAAGTCGGCATATTGGTATTTTGATTGACACGAAAGGTCCTGAAGTTCGTACAACGGGCTGTGCAGAGCCGATTTCTTTCTCGACAGGCGATGTGGTGAAGTTGTTCGGGCGTCCTGAGGTGGATTCTACTCACGATATTGTTAACCTGTCATATCCGAACTTCGCGGCCGATATTAGGGAAGGTGATCATGTGCTTTTCGATGATGGTGCCTTGGACATGGAGGTGATAGGTATTAACGGTCCTCAAGTTATTGCTAAGGTTACTAACGATGGTGTGTTGGGTTCGCACAAGAGTGTCAACGTGCCAGGCCGCCATATCGACTTGCCAGCGTTAACGGAGAAAGACCATAAGAATATCTTGTTGGCCATAGAGCAGGACATAGACTTTATTGCGCACTCTTTTGTCCGTTCAGCAGACGATGTGAAAGCCGTACAGAAGATTCTTGACGAGCATCATTCGGACATCAAAATCATTTCGAAGATAGAAAATCAGGAAGGTGTGGATCATATTGATGAGATTATTGACGCCTCCTATGGCATTATGGTGGCTCGCGGCGACTTGGGCATCGAAGTACCTATAGAGCAGATACCTGGCATCCAATGGCGTATCATCCATAAGTGTATAGAAAAGAAGAAACCTGTCATCGTGGCTACTCAGATGTTGCATTCTATGATTAACAATCCGCGTCCGACCCGTGCAGAAGTTACCGATATCGCCAATGCGATTCATTCCTGTACAGATGCCCTGATGCTTTCCGGAGAAACGGCCAGCGGCAAATATCCTGTCGAGGCTGTAAAGACGATGGCTGCTATTGCCGAGCAGGCAGAGAAAGACCGGTTAAGTAGAAAGATAGAGATGCCACTGTCTCCTAACTGCGACATTCGTGAGTTCATGGCACACTCTGCCATTGAAGCAACGGAGAAACTGGGCGTAAAAGGTATTATTACTGACTCAACTACTGGTACTACTGCTCGTTCGCTGGCTGCTTTCCGTGGGCCTCATCCTGTTCTTGCCATCTGCTATAATGATAAGTTGCAACGCCTGTTGAATCTTTCTTATGGTGTCATTCCCATCTTTCAGAAGGAGCGCATTGGTTCTGAGGAACTCTTCCTTGCTGCTGTCCGCATGTTGCGGCAGAAAGGATATGTGGAACTCTCGGATAAGATTGCTTACCTGAGTGGTAACATCAGTGCTGGAGGCGCTACCAAATTCTTGGAGATCAATACCGTGCAGGAAGTTTTTGATCAGTCTTATCAATTCCACTTGCCGACGTTGTAAGAAGAATATAGAAACAATAAGAGAGGCACTCTGTTCAGGATGCCTCTCTTGTTGTTTTGTAGTCCTTGCCGATTATTTGGCAGGCTGGGCAGGAGCTGCAGGAGTCTCAGCAGCAGGAGCCTGTCCTTCAGCAGCGGGAGTTGCAGCGTCTTTCTTCTGGCTGGCACCAAAGCCAGGCAGGTTGTTGGGATTGGCAGTGGGGTTCTCTACGTTCTCCATAACAGAACTGTCAGTATGAGCAGTAGGAGCAACCCATGCGCAGATGATGCTAATGACAACCATAGCGGCAGCCAGGAACCATGTGGCTTTCTCAATGAAGTCAGTGGTCTTGCGAACACCGGCAACTTGGTTATAACCTGCGAAGCTTGAAGACAAGCCACCGCCTTTAGACTCTTGAATCAGCACAATACCAATCATCAGTATGGCTGCAATTACGATAAAAATTACGAATAATGTGTACATGTTACTTTTGTTTTTTATTGTTATTTATTATTAGTTTCTCTAAAAACCTCATCTGGTCGGCAAAATAGACATTCTTCTGAGGATACTGCTTGCTGAGGCGTCCTATGATGTCGTGCGCCTTTTGGTAGCGTCCTTGTTTGATATAGATGCGAGCCAGTGTCTCGGTGAAGTATTCCTCTTCAACCTCCTCACTTTGTTCTTCAGACACATGTTGCTCAGTGGTCTCCTGTGGTAACTCGTTGAGAAGTATCCTGCCTTGTTCTTCTTGTAAGAAGTTGTCAATCAGGTCTTGACCCTTCATCTGGGGTGTCTTGTCATTGTTGTCTTGTTCATCGTCTTCACTTGCCAGCAGGTAGGCTACGTAGTCGATAGCAGCATCTGCAGGGGTGGGGCGTCTCTTCTCCGTCTTCTCATATTCTGCGGGTATGGCATCCAGGAAGGTGTCTATCAGATTCATGGTGCGATTCTCCTCAGTAGCCTTGTCCTGTAGCGCAGTTGGTGCATCCGTCGGTGGCGTGCGTAACTGATAGTAGGCTGCTTCCACCATTTGGAAGATGACTTTGCGGTCGGTGATGTAGATGGCTGCACGCCGAAGTTCTTCATCGAAGGCGGCATCGTGGAGCAGATAGAGGTTTTGCAGCATCAGCAGTCGTGCTGTCTGGAAATACGGATACAATGCCAGTAGGGAACGCAACTCAAAGAGTGTGTTGCGATCCATCCGCTCGGGATGATTGATGAGTTTCGTCAATTCCAACATGGCATATTCTCTGTTTTCTTCTTTTTCTCTTTTCTGTTCACTTTACCAGTTAGCGACGGTGGCATTGAATATCTGGTCGCAAATGTCTCTGATCATTTCTCCCACCAGCTCCTCTTGTACAGCATTCAGTGACAATGTCGTCTCGTAGCTTGCTGTAGAGGTGAACTGCCGCTCAAAGTCCTCTGCATGGTTGGCAGTATTGGTGAAACGTACGTTGACAGTGATAGAGAGCTCTGTCTGTGCAGAATAGCCCTCGGCACTCACCGACTTGTTGCGCTGCTGGTATTGTGTGATTTCACCGTCAATCTTCAAGTCGCCGTTACGACGCACTTGAATCAGGCGGGTGTGATTGGCAAACTGATCCTTCAACCTATTGTTGAACATCGGTCCCATAGGTCCCCAGACATAGCTGGCACGGATGGGAAAGTCTGCAATCTGTATGGTCTTGGTCTTGGAATAGTCAATGCTGGCACCGTTGAACTTGTAGCTCACGGAGCATCCCATTGTCAGCAGCAGGGCTGCCAGACAACCGGTCAGACATACCTTATTTATCCAAGCCATATTGTTTCAGTCTTCTGTATAACGTGCGGTCGCTAATACCGAGTTCCTGTGCGGCCTTCTTTCTGTTACCTCCATTACGTACCAACGCTTTCTCCAGCATCTGACGGCTCAGGTCGTTCAGATTCAGACTCTCCACCTCGGGTTCTATGTATTCTTCAGCCTCGGCATCCTCCATAGTAGCTGCAATGGGTCTCATGGGTTCCATTGCCGGAAGAGGTGCCAACTGGGTAGTTGTCAGCGGTTTGGCCTGATGAGCAGGCGTCTGCACGTCTTCTATCTGTTTTTTCAAGGTGCTTATCTCTCGGCGCATGTCATTGACGTTGGAGCGCAATTCAAAGAGAATCTTGTAAAGAATCTCTCGCTCATTCTCAAAAGAGTGATCTCCTTCGGGGCGGAGTGTCATCAGTTGGGTGCTCTCCTGGTCCTGGGGAATGAATTGTGAGAGGATGGCAGGTGTGATTTGCCGGTCGGCACTGAGAATGGACAGTTGTTCGGTAATGCTCTTCAACTGGCGGATGTTTCCAGGCCATTTGTAGCGCATCAGCATCTGTTTCGCTTCTTCCGTCAGCACCACTTTGTCCATGCGATACTTTTCTGCCATTTGCATAGCAAAGAGACGGAACAGCAGAATGATATCCTCGCCACGGTCGCGTAAAGGGGGCATCTGTATCTGAACTTGGTTCAGACGATAGTAGAGGTCTTCGCGGAAACGTCCCTCGCTGATGGCTTTCTGAATATTGACATTGGTAGCTGCTACAACGCGGACATCGGTCTTGCGGACTTCTGTGGCACCGACGGGAATATATTCTCCGTTTTCCAGTACACGTAGCAGTCGGGCTTGCGTAGCCATAGGCAGTTCACCCACCTCGTCCAAGAACAGCGTTCCCTTGTTGGCGGCACCGAAGTATCCTAACGAATCGTTGATAGCACCCGTGAAAGACCCTTTCACGTGTCCAAAGAGCTCAGAGTCTATCGTACCTTCAGGTATGGCACCACAGTTGATGGCAAAGTATTTCTCCCGACGGCGTGGAGAGTTGTCGTGGAGAACACGTGGCAGGATGTCTTTACCTACACCGCTTTCGCCTATAATCAGCACACTCAAATCTATCGGCGCCACTTTGAGAGCGACGTCGAGTGCGTTGTTCAGAGCCTCGCAGTTTCCTACGATGTTGTAACGCTGTTTGATGTTCTGAAGTTCTGAGGTCTTCATTTTAGCCGACAAAGGTACAATAAAAATCTGACATAATGGCACACTTTGGCAGAAAATTAACTTTCTTCCTCCGTTTTCTTTCCTTCGTCCTTCTTAAACAGCTCTTTTGAGCGTACTGCAAAACGTGCTTTATCACCGTCTTCACGCTTCTCGTGAAACAGTTTGGGCAATGGGTTCTGTAATGGCTCGTCGTAGAACTGGCGGTTACGGAATACGTCAATGGCAGTGTAAATAGCCTGGCGCATTGAGTTCTCGTCAGCTTTGTCTTGTCCGGCAATGTCGTATGCTGTGCCATGGTCAGGCGATGTGCGGATGATAGGAAGTCCGGCAGTGTAGTTGACACCGTTGTCCAAGGCTATGGTTTTAAACGGAGCCAGTCCTTGGTCGTGATACATAGCCAAGACGCCATCGAAATAGTTGAACGTACCAGCACCGAAGAAGCCGTCGGCAGGGTAGGGACCAAATGCCTGAATACCCTTCTTCGCCAAGGCTTCGATAGCAGGTGAAATGATATTCTTCTCCTCAGCTCCCAGTAGTCCGTTGTCGCCGGCATGTGGATTGAGGGCGAGTACTGCAATGCGGGGATTGGAGATGCGGAAATCGCGCTTTAGGGCTTGATGGAAAATGGTTGCCTTTTCCATAATACTCTCTTTCGTGATGGCTGTTGCCACGTCCTTAATGGGCAGGTGCGTAGTTACTAAGGCAACGCGCAGACGGTCGTTCATCAAAATCATCAGTGCTTTCTTGCCTTCCCCCAGACTTGTCTCAATGTATTCAGTGTGACCAGGAAAGTGAAAACCGGGGCTTTGGATGGTAGCTTTGTTGATGGGCGCTGTGACCAATACATCGTACAGTCCTTTGCGGAAGTCCGTCATAGCACGGTCGAGAGCTTTGAAAGCGGCGCCTCCAGCCTCTTCTGACGGTTGTCCAAACTCAACCTTTATCTCGTCTTCGAAGCAAGATAAAAGGTTGAGGCGTCCGTCACGGGCTTCTTCAGCCGAGTTGATGACACTAAAGTTCGTTTCCTTGTTGAGCGCCTTCTTGTGATAAGCGGCAATTTTGGACGAGCCATAGATAATCGGTGTGCATAGTTCGAGCATGGTCGGGTCTTCAAAGACTTTGAAAATCACCTCGTAACCGACACCGTTGGTATCTCCTTGCGTTATAGCAACGCGAATCTTCTTATTTTCCATGTATGTTGTTGATGAAGTTGTTTTTTATGTGGATAATCTAACAGGTTTTAATGGGTTTCTAATGCCTTTTGGCGTGCTGTGGAAAGTAGGCCGCAGGCGGCGAAGATGTCCTGTCCGCGACTGGCACGAATGGTCGTTGTAATACCATGATTGGTTAGGTAGTCGCGCAGAGCCTCCATACGTTTTTCGTCAGATGCAGGCAGATTGACACCAGGAATCTCATGAAAGCGGATGAGGTTGACGCGGCATTCTAATCCCTCCAGCAGGCGCAATATTTCTCGTCCGTACATCGGAGAGTCGTTCATACCACCAAAGCAGATATATTCAAAAGAACAGCGGCGCTGATGTGTGAAGTCGTATTGACGCAGCAATTCCAAGGTCTCTTCCAGTGGCATTGCCTTTTCAGCAGGCATGAGCTGTAGGCGTTGTTCGTGGAGGGGGGAGTGCATGGAGATAGCGACATGGCAAGCACTCTCATCCAAGAAACGCTTCAGTTTGCCGCGGACGCCTACCGAACTCACGGTGATGCGTTTAGGACTCCAGGCAAAGCCCCAGTCTGCAGTCAGCACTTCGCAGGCTTTGAGAACGGCATCGAGGTTGTCCATGGGCTCTCCCTGTCCCATAAAGACAATATTTGTCAGTCGTTCTACTTCGGGAAGCGCAACTATCTGGTTTAGGATGTCTGCTACTGTCAGGTTTCCTTGCCAACCTTGTTTGCCCGTTTGGCAGAATAGGCAGTTCATCTTACAGCCCACTTGACAAGAGACGCATAGCGTGGCACGGTCATGGTCAGGGATAAAGACCGTCTCCACAAACTTTTGGGGGAGGGATGATACTTCTGGGCCTTCTGGCGTCTGATTGACTTCTGAATTATCAGAACTTCTAACGGGAAACAAATACTTGATGGTTCCGTCTTTAGAACGTTGGCAGTCAATCGGTTGCATGACACCAACTTCGTAATTTTCTAATAGTTTCTGCCGGTTTTGTTTTGACAGATTTGTCATCTCGTCTATCGTTGTAACATGCTTCTCGTAGAGCCATTGGGCAATTTGCCTGGCAGTAAAAGCAGGCATACCCAAACTGCCGACAATAGCCTTCAACTCTGCCGGCGTTAGTCCCAAAAGTCGTTTCTTTTGCGGATTCATGCCTGCAAAGGTACGAATAAGTGAGCGAAAAACCAAATTTATTTGAGTTTTTCCGAACGAGAGTGCCATTTATTAAAAAATAAATATTATCTTTGCACCTAATTTGATGCACACATGATATCATGATACAGAAAACAGATTGTTTTTTAGCCTGTCAGACGCTGGCAGACATCATGCCGGTGGTAGAACAGTTACGCCGTAGCAGCCTCGTCAGACACATTTTTTTATTGGTGAACGAAGAGCTCGCCGCTACGGAAAAAGCCCCGCAAGATTGTTCTTTCCTTGTGACCGATAGCCTGACCAGTACAGACTTTATGATCAAGATGGCTGGTTTTGCCGTTGCTGACTATGTACTGCTTTGTCTGAAATCCACGCCACTCATTATCGGACCTTCAGCAGTAGAGCGTATGATGTTGGTGGCTAGTGATGAAAATGCAGCCATGGTTTATAGCGACCGTTATACCATGGAGAATGGCGAACGTAAGGCGCATCCCGTCATTGACTATCAGGAAGGTTCCCTACGCGACGACTTCGACTTCGGCTCATTGTTGCTGTTGCGTACCTCGTTATTGAAACAGTATGCATCCAGTGATCTTACGACCCACTACCGTTATGCTGGTTTCTATGACTTGCGTCTGTTCTTGAGTAGGGAAGGCCAGTTGTTCCATCTCAATGAGTACCTCTATACCGAAGAAGAGAAAGACCTCCGTGCCTCAGGCGTCAAGCAGTTCGACTATGTCAATCCTGCCAATCGAGAGGTACAGATAGAGATGGAGCAGGCTTGTACTGCCCATTTGCGACAGTTAGGAGCGTTGGTAGATACCACACAATATGGCGATATAGATTTCGGCGAGCAGGCTTTTGACGTGGAAGCTTCTGTCATTATCCCAGTGTTTAATCGCGCCAAGACCATTCAAGATGCTGTGGAGAGCGTTCTCTCTCAGAAGACATCATTCCAATACAATATCATCGTCGTTGATAACCACTCGACGGATGGAACGGGCGAAATTCTGGCTACGTTGTCTGCTCATCATCAGGACAAGCTGCATGTCATCGTTCCGGACCGTTACGATTTAGGTATTGGCGGCTGCTGGAACGAGGCAATCAACAGTCAGTATTGCGGTCGCTTTGCTGTACAGTTGGACTCTGACGACCTCTATTCCTCGCCGAAGACACTACAGACCATCGTTGATGCCTTTTACAAGCAAAAGGCTGCGATGGTGATTGGTTCTTACCGCATGTGTGACTTTGAATTAAAGACGCTTCCTCCTGGTTTGATTGACCACAAAGAGTGGACGGATGAGAACGGTCCGAACAATGCGCTACGCATCAATGGTCTGGGAGCTCCTCGTGCCTTCTTCACCCCCTTGTTGCGGGAGATTCAGTTCCCCAATACCTCTTATGGAGAGGACTATGCTTTGGGACTCGTCTTCTCGCGTCGTTACCGCATCGGTCGTATTTTTACGGAACTCTATCTCTGCCGACGGTGGGGAGGTAATTCTGATGCGGCACTGTCCGTTGAGAAGATCAATGCCAATAATTTATATAAAGATCGCCTGCGCACGATAGAGCTTCATGCTCGTCAACAGCAGATGCAGACAGAAGAGCAACAAGCCACGGCGTCTTCTTTGGTACGCTTCTTCCACCGTCAGCTACAGACTTGGGAAGACGCCCGCCAGCGCTATCGTGACTTAGAGCATGTGGAAACACGTGAGCTCATGACCGACACCATGGCATTGATCGTGCAGTGGAATCCTGCGAGGATAGGCTCTACAGGTGCGAAAGTCGATGCGAAGTCCATTGCCGAGCGCCCCTGTTTCCTTTGTGCAAAGAATCGTCCTCAGCAGCAGATGCATCGCACGGTCGATGGTAATTATGAGCTATTGGTCAATCCTTTCCCCATCTTACCTGTCCACTTTACGCTGCCCACGTTGAAACATCAGCCGCAGCGCATTCTGCCCATGTATGACGAGATGGTACGATTGGCAGAACGCCATCATGACTTCACCATATTATATAATGGGCCACATTGTGGAGCTTCGGCTCCAGACCATGCCCATCTGCAGGCTGTGATTACTGGTCTGTTGCCGCTGCAACAGTCGTGGCAACGACTGAGTAGAAGTCTCGTGGAGGTAGTTAAGGATGATGACAATCAAGGCGTATGGCATGTGGCTGACTATCCCGCTTCCGCCTTTGTCATCAGGACACATCAGCAGCATGCATCGGAGCGTCTGTTCCGTCGATTGTATAACTGTCTGCCTCCAGCCACTGACGGAACAGAGCCCATGATGAATGTTATCGTGTGGCGCAATGGCGAGGAATTGCTCTCCGTAGTGCTGCCACGCAGGAAGCATCGCCCTGATTGCTATACCGCAGCAGGTGATGAACAACTGCTCATCAGTCCAGGAGCCGTTGATATGGGTGGACTGATTATCACACCACGAGAGGAGGACTTCCGAAAGCTGACATCAGAGCGGATGACAGCCATCTACCAGGAAATATCACTCACTGCTGACCAGATGCGTCAGATTGTCCATCGCATGCAGAGCAAGCAGGTGGTGCCTTCATCTTCTCCTTTTGCCACTGAGGAACAGCCAATGGTAACAGTAGGTGTTGTCAGCGCAGAGAAAATTGTTTTTTCGCTGAATACTCCCTATACCGCCAAGGGCGAGACCATCAATGGCAAGCAGTTCGTAGAGTTTTCTGAGGGTGGCATTCTCTGGAATGGCAACCAATATCGTGAATTGACGTTTACACCGTCGTCGTCAGATGCCTCGTTCTCTCTGTTTGACGTGACCATCGGTGCCAAGTTTCATTGGGAGCGTAAGGAGACGCAGGTGTTTCAGGGTACTCTTCGCTTAGTGGTGGAGTCCGACAAGATTGTGGCTATTAATGAGTTGCCCGTCGAACAATATCTGGCTTCCGTTATTTCCAGTGAGATGAAGGCTACAGCAGGATTGGAGTTGTTGAAGGCCCATGCCGTCATCAGCCGTTCGTGGCTGCTGGCGCAGATTCAGAGAAGGGAAGAAAACAAGCAGCAGAAAGACGGCTTCTTCTCCTTTATCAAGAAGGACGATGAGTTGATACGTTGGTACGACCGTGAAGATCACACCCTTTTTGATGTCTGTGCCGACGACCATTGTCAGCGTTATCAGGGTATTACCAAGCAGACCAGCAAGGCCGTCGAGCAAGCGCTGAAGGCTACCTGTGGAGAAATCCTCTGCTATGGTGATGAGATTTGCGATGCCCGTTTCTCAAAATGTTGCGGTGGCGTCACCGAGGAGTTTCAGTATTGCTGGGAAAACATCCCCAAGCCATATCTGGTTAGCGTGAAAGACCCGTATTGCAATACCAATGACAAGGGCGTTCTCTCGCAAGTGTTGAACGACTACGACTTGGAAACGAACGACTTCTACCGCTGGACGGTGGAATATACGACCGAGGAGCTGACGAAACTGGTCAACGAGCGCCTGAAGGATGACTTCGGTGAGGTGGTTGACCTGGTACCGTTGGAGCGTGGCAAGAGTGGCCGCATCTGGAAACTGAAGATTGTCGGTACCAAGAAGTCGTTTACCATTGGTAAGGAATTAGAGATTCGTCGCACCCTCAGCAATACGCATCTGTACAGTTCAGCATTCGAGGTCGAAAAGACCGCCAAGGGTCTCCGTCTGAAAGGAAAAGGGTGGGGACATGGTGTCGGACTCTGCCAGATTGGTGCTGCGGTGATGGGTCAGCAGGGCTTTAGCTATACTGATATCCTGATGTTTTATTATCAGAATGCCCATATAAAGAAAATTTATTAAAACAAAATAACGAAATATGCAAAAGAGAAATCCTTGGTTTTGGATTCCCACACTCTATATCGGTGAGGGATTACCAAACGTAGTTGTGATGACGGTTGCCGTTGTCATGTATATGCAGTTAGGTATGAGCGATACCGACATAGCCCTTTATACTGGTTGGCTGTCTCTGCCGTGGGTCATCAAGCCTTTGTGGAGTCCCTTCGTTGACCTGTACCGCACGAAGCGTTGGTGGGTACTGGCCATGCAGCTGTTGCTGGGTTCGTCGCTTGCTGGAGTGGCCTTTACGTTGAGTACTCCGTTATGGTTCCAGGGTACGATGGCATGCTTCTTCCTCATGGCGTTCAGCAGTGCTACCCACGACATTGCTGCCGATGGCTATTACATGCTCGAACTGGATGACCACCAGCAGGTGTGGTTTGTAGGCATCCGCAATACCTTCTATCGTTTAGCTGTTATCTTTGGCAATGGTGTCCTCATCCCCGTAGCAGGTATTCTGCAAGTCATTTTCCGTGACCAGAAAGCCTTTACGTGGAGCCTCGTGTTCTACGGACTGGCAGCTCTGTTCATCGCTATCTGGCTGTATCATACCTATATCATGCCTCGCTCAGCTGCCGACCAGCAGCATGGCACCACCGCTCGCGAAGTAGCGATGGGTGTTGCCACGACGTTCAAGACGTTTTTTCAGAAACTGCCGCCTCGCGACATGCTGTTTGCCATGTGCTTCCTGTTGTTCTATCGCTTCCCTGAGGCACTGCTCACCAAGATGAGCGTTACTTTCCTAATGCGTCCTAACTCAGCAGGTGGCTTAGGACTTTCGCCTCAGGAGTTCGGACTGGCTAGTGGAACAGTAGGTGTCATTGGACTGACACTCGGTGGCATCATCGGTGGCATGCTGGCAGGCCGCGATGGTTTCAAGCGTTGGCTGTGGCCCATGGTCTGCGCTATCACGTTGCCCGACATTGTTTATGTATATATGAGTTATGCTATGCCCGACAACCTCTTTCTCATCAGCAGTTGTCTGTTTGTCGAACAGTTCGGTTACGGCATGGGCTTTACGGCACTGACACTCTACATGCTCTATTTCAGCAAAGGCAGTTATCAGACGTCACACTATGCCTTCTGTACCGCCATCTCCTATCTGGGACTTATGCTGCCAGGCATGCTCTCCGGTTATCTGAAGGATGCGATGGGCTATAATGCCTTCTTTATCATGGTGATGATACTTTGTATCATTACTTTCCTCGTTACAGCCTTCATCAAGGTAGATCCGGAATTTGGCAAGAAACAGCCTGCCACGGAGTGATGATACTATCGTAGAATAGGAATATCCCTACCATGAAATAGGAAAAATACTAGGCTTAATAGTGCAAAAGTTACTATCTTTGCACCAAGAAATATGTCGAACACTTAAAAGAATAATGATTATGAAGAAGATTTTTACCCACATGTTGTTCATGCTGTTGGCATTGCCGACAGTGATGACGCTGACCAGCTGCGACCGCGACTCCATGGATCGTGCTGAGGCTCGTACTTTAGATGGTACGTGGACAGGATATATTGATACCTATTATTATAATAGATGGCATAAGCGTGGCGATACCTACAGAACCTCTATCTATTTTGAGCGCTCCAATCCATACGGAGGACGTGGCTATGAGGTAGATTACAATATTGCCAGCCGGTATGCCGACTATTACTGTGAGTTTAGTTGGGAAGTCATTAATGGTAGAATCCACATCAAGTACGACGACAGCTGGGGCGAGGTCATCATCTACGACTACACCCTGACAGATACTTACTTCGACGGATTCATGGATGACGGAACGACACGCGATATTCGTTTCCACCTGAACTATGACGGTGCCTTCGATTGGGGAGGATGGAGAAGCACCTGGCGTCGTTCGCAGGCCATCAAACCAGAAAAGACAGATTCTGTAAAATAGTAACTTCTGACATTCTTAGATACCAAGGCCGCCGTCGTATGATACGTCGACGGCCTTTGATTGTAGGATGCGGGAGTAGGGAGGAATACCGTGCGTCAGCCAAATGTTACCGCCAATGGTTGAGTGATGACCAATGGTAATGCGTCCCAATACAGAGGCATTGGAGTAGATGGTGACATGATCCTCAATGATGGGGTGGCGTGGCACGTTGAGCATATTGCCCTGTTCGTCGTACTTGAAACTCTTAGCACCGAGCGTCACACCCTGATAAAGGGTGACGTGGTTGCCAATGATGGTGGTTTCGCCGATGACTACACCTGTTCCATGGTCAATGGCAAAGTATTCACCGATGGTGGCTCCGGGGTGAATGTCAATACCCGTTTTAGAGTGAGCCTGCTCGGTGATGATACGAGGAATGACGGGTACTTTCAGCTCATGTAGCTTATGGGCAATGCGGTAGTGTATCATCGTATCGATGACAGGATAGCAGAAAATCACCTCACCGTAATTGGGTGCCGCAGGGTCATTGTCGAACATAGCCTGAACGTCTGTATAGAGCAGACGCTTGATTTCGGGCAGTGCATCAATGAATTTCAGGGCAGTCTCTTCAGCACAAGCATAGACGACCTCCCGATTGTGCAAGTCTGTGCAGTCATCGCAGAACTGCAGTCCGTGGGCTATCTGCTTGATGAGCAGGCGTTGCAGTTCTACCATGTAGTTGCCGATGTAGTAAGAACGTATAGATTCGTCCGACTGTCGCTTGTTGAAGTAGTCGGGAAACATGATGCTCTTCACCAGTCGGACAATGCGCTCCACATGTTCTACGGAGGGCAGGGGAGCCTCGACGGCAGGCATCATCCGAACTTCTTGTTCGGTCAGCCGTGACAGCAGGTGTACGTTCTTCTGCAGTATATCGTTTGATTTTTTGTTCATGATGCGTTGCTTTATAGATTGTTGCTCATCTGAGTTTAGTTATAGAAGTTCCAGGAGACACCCATACGGAAAATGCGGGTGTTGGTGGGATAGTGAGGTGTCAGGAAATACATCTTCGAACCAGAGCCAGCATTGACGTGACTCATGCCAACGAAGAAGCGTGCCCGTTTCAGGTGCATATTGGCATAGACGTCAATGAAAGGATAGTTGCCCAGCTCCACCTTCGAATTACCGTTCTTCTGTATAGCGAACAGACTCATCTGTGGCAGATAGTCGGGGGCCTCGTACTTGGTAAACCACGTCAGTGCACCACCTAACTCGATGCTCAGCACACGTGCCAGCTTGAACTTAAGGTAGAGGTTGCTGAAGATGTTGAGTGCCGGCAGTGGCAATGCACTGGGCATACTGGAGTTCTGATAGGTCAGGATGTTTTCCCAATTAAAGATGCTCCATCGCAGGTTCTGGTGCAGCTGTAGGGTGAGCACGTTGATGTTCATTCCTTCCTGGTAAATGCTTGCCGTCAGACCTTTGCGCCCCGTATCCGTCGTCGTATATTCCATGCCGAGATAGGTGTAGTTCTGTATCTCGTCAATGGCTACACGGAGTTGAGTGTTGGTCTTGTCGTAGGCAAAGATTCCTTCCAGATGAGTGCGTGTCTCCGCTGTCAGATTCTTGTCCCACCAGAGATTTTTGGAGTGGAACTTCTCCATGAAGAATACTGGAGTGTCTCTCGTAAATCCTGCCTGAGCAGCGAGACGAACGGTATCGCCCATCAGCGGGAAGTTCAAGTCAGTGTTGAAGCTGAGGTCAATCTTGCCGGCATCCAGTCCTACCATACCGAGTTCCACGTCGGCATTGAAGTGGAAGGTGTGACCTTGCGTCTTGGAGATACGTCCTCCGATGTTGATGCCGCTCTCTTTCCATGAATCCAGATGATAGGCCTTGTCGCCAGGGGCGATATCGGGCATCTGGTAGTTGCGGTTCTCTATGCTGGCAAAGACTTTCAGTCCAGCCTTCATATACTTATTGAAACCCTCGAGCAGGGCAACACCTAACGTATTCTTGACGCTGAGATATTTATGCTTGTCATAGACGCTGGTGCCGCCAAAGGCGTTGGCGTAGTTCAAGTCGTAATAGGTGTTGGCATAGTAGTCTGCGGGACTTAAGTATGCTTCGTAGATGTGTTCGTAGTGGTTGATGTCTAACGTATGAATGAAACTGGTGACAGGCACATATTCCCGCTTCATGGTGGCATCGATGCTGTCCTGCACTGCCTTGGCGGCCAGCAGACTGTCCATTTCTGCCTGGTTGACCTGAACACGTGTGGTGTCTGCTTTCGGCTGTTCTTTTCCAACAGGCTCATCGCCCATGATAACAGCATCTTTAGGACGTCCTGTCGGTGGAGGAGTGGTAGCAACAGGGGCATTCTTGCGCCCCTTGGCGCTACCGTCTTTGTCCTTAGCGTTCTTTTTCATCTCGCGTTCTTTCTTCTGCTTGGCAGAAGCCTCAGCAAACTTACGTGCCTCTATTTCCTCGTCGGTCATCTTCACCTTACGATAGAAACCGACGTTGTAGCGATGCGTCAGGAACAGGTGTTGCGATCTGTTGCGGTTCCAGTTGCTGTTAAGCACTGTAGGTATTTCATCCTCCCCGTATTGAGTGGTCTCTTGCTCGGGGTGCGTGATATAGCTGTCTTTGACAATACCGCCGTTCTCGTTGGTTTTGTGGTTGTAAGCCTGTCCCAGAAAGTGCATCTGGTAGCGGTCGCCACGGTAAGAACTGAAGAGGGCGGCGCGGAAGTGAGATACGTTCTGATTCTGGTAGTATCCGCGTCCGTACTGATAGTCTAAGTCGAAGCCAAAGCCCAGCCGCTTGTTGGCATTGACACCAAACTTGGCACCGATATGGTCTTCTCCGTTCTGCTTGTCACCACAGTTGTCGTAGCTGATATTGGTGTAGGGTGACAACGTGTTGAGGAACAGGAAGTCCTCAGGATTTTTGCGAACGAAGCTGTAGTTGTTGACGAAGACAAACTCGTCCATCGGCTTGCGGTCGATGAAGATACGGCTCAGGCGCGGTGTGAAGTTGTTGCCGATGGTGTTATACTCGCCATAGAGTCCCGTGGCATAGATGCTGTTCTGATACAGATGCGGCATCGTGTCGAGTTCAGCAGGTGTGATGTCGCCGAACCGACGGTCAATAGTCCACGCCCAAACCCCTTTGGGCACCTCTTTGTTGCTGCCCAGCGAGTCGCGTTTGTTAGGATTGAAGTTGCTGTTGGGATTATTGGGGTCCACCTGCCGTATATTGCCGTTGGCATCCATCTCATTATAGGTCTGTGCCTGCACGGCAAAAGCGGTGCAGACAGCCAGGAGAAATATGGATAGGACTTTCTTCATCTTTCAATATTCATCATACGCAGCGACGACTCGCAGAACTTGACAACCATAGCGCACAAAATGATGTAGATGCCGGTTTCGCGACTACTGAAGAAGTAGAAGCACAGCCCTACGATGGCTCCGAGCATGAAGATGATGTTCAGCCAGTTGCGGATGACTTTGATATTCATTTCAATAACGATTCAAATTTGTTAAACAGGAAATCCTTGCGGTCGATGGTCTTCCGACGGAATTTTGCTGACAGGGGCAGCAGACGGGTATTCTTCTTGTTCACGGCAGCATCGTCGCTAATCCATTCCTCAGCCCGATAGCGCTGACTGTCCCTTCCTTCGCCGTAGAGATAGTGAATGCGGCTGATGCTGATGGTTGCCTGTCCTTTCTGACAGTCAGCCTTCAGGACGTACATGAAGTGAGTACGGTCTAATACCAGCGCATTGCTTCTGAATACCAGCCACTCGTCGAACGAGGCGGCAATGGTCCATGCGGCAGAGTCTTCCAAAACGATTTGACTATGGAACTGGTTCTTCTCACGGAGCATCTTCTCCATGTACTTCTTGACAATGGCGTATATCTCCGAGGCTGATTTACCAGGAGCAGCAATGGTGGTGGAGAACACTATTTTCCTGTCTATTTCAGGGACTGCGCCACGCAGATACTTGGCGTCAGGGTTCACCTTCTCCTGTTTCTGCTGAGCCTCTGTCTCCTCTTCCTCAGGTTTCTCCCAAGTGTTGTCCTGGGCAGACAGGTATAGTGGCAGCAGGGACAGTAACAATATCCATAAACTTCTCTTCATAGAACCGATTATTCCCATATTCTTGATAATACCTTATTTATTTTTGCCTGCAAAGGTACGAATAAGTGAGCGAAAAACCAAATTTATTTGAGTTTTTCCGAGCGAGAGTGCTTTCGACTCAAGGTCAAAGGTACGTCTATTTCATTTCCAGTTCTTTCTGCAGACGTATAATCTCGTCGCGATATTGGGCGGCCTGCAGGAAGTCGAGACGCTTGGCGGCATCCTTCATCAGTCGGGTCGTCTCTGCAATGCTCTTCTCCAACTGCGGACGGGTCATGCGTTCGATAATCGGGTCGGCGGCAAAGGCGGCATTGCCGATACCAGCCTGTTGTGTGGGAGCCATCGAGCGTTGCAGCTCCTTGGCATCGCTGGAGTCGCCGGAAGTGAGCGAGACGGTAAGTGCTTTCTTGATTTGCGTTGGTGTGATGCCGTGTTCCGCATTGTACTTCAACTGCTTGGTGCGGCGTCTGAGGGTTTCGTCGATGGTGAGTTGCATGGAGGCCGTGATGGTGTCGGCATACATGATCACCTTTCCGTTGACGTTGCGGGCTGCACGTCCTGCCGTCTGTGTCAGGCTGCGATGAGAGCGCAGAAATCCTTCCTTGTCGGCATCGAGAATGGCAACCAGCGACACTTCCGGCAAGTCGAGACCTTCACGCAGCAGATTTACGCCGACCAGCACGTCGAAAGTGCCGTTGCGCAAGTTCTCCAATATCTTGACGCGCTCCAAGGTGGTAACCTCACTATGGATATAAGCGGTCTGGATGCCGTGGTTCAGCAGGAATTCCGACAGTTCTTCGGCCATTCGCTTGGTCAGCGTTGTTACCAGTACACGTTCTTTGCGCTCTATCCGTTGCAGGATTTCCTCCATCAGGTCGTCAATCTGGTTCTCCGTGGGACGAACTTCAATCTCCGGGTCTAAAAGTCCCGTGGGACGTATCACCTGTTCGACGACGATGCCCTCTGATTCCTGCAGCTCGTAGTCGGCAGGAGTGGCAGAGACATAGATGACCTGATGAGTCATCTCTTTGAATTCGTCGAATGTCAAAGGGCGGTTGTCGAAGGCTGCGGGAAGCCGGAAACCATATTCCACCAGATTGGTCTTACGGGCACGGTCTCCACCGTACATGGCTCCAATCTGCGGAACGGAGACGTGGCTCTCGTCAATCACCATGAGGTAATCCTCAGGGAAGAAGTCCAACAGACAGTAGGGGCGTTCACCGGCAGCGCGTCCGTCAAAGTAGCGGGAGTAGTTCTCAATGCCCGAGCAGTGGCCCAGTTCCTTGATCATCTCCATGTCGTATTCCACACGTTCCTTGATGCGCTGAGCCTTGATGGGGTCGCCCATCTCTTCGAAGAAAGCCACTTGTTTGACCAGGTCGTCCTGAATGTTGCGGATGGCGATATTGGTCTGCTCCTGCGTCGTCATGAAAAGATTGGCAGGATACAGCTTGTACTCGTCGAACGTAGCCATTCGTGTCATGGTGATGCTGTCCAGTTCTTCAATGCTGTCAATCTCGTCGTCCCAGAAGGTGATGCGCAGAATGACCTCATTGTATGCCAGTGCGATGTCGATGGTGTCACCCTTCACACGGAAGTTGCCGCGCTTCAGTTCTATATCGTTTCGGACGTATAGTGCTGATACTAATTTTCTTAACAATGCGTTGCGGTCAAGAATCTGTCCGCGATGAATCTCAATGATATTTTCGTTCAGCGCCACAGGACTTCCCATGCCGTAGATACATGAAACTGAAGATACAACGATAACATCTTTTCTTCCTGACATCAAAGCACTTACTGCACGTAGTCTCAGTCGGTCAATCTCCTCGTTGATGGCTAAGTCCTTCTCAATATAAGTGTCGGAGGAGGGTAGGTAGGCCTCCGGCTGATAGTAGTCATAATAACTGACATAGTACTCCACGGCGTTTTGTGGGAAGAAACCTCTCATCTCCTCGTACAACTGGGCGGCAAGCGTCTTGTTGTGCGACAAGATAAGGGTCGGCTTGTTGACGTTGGCTATCACGTTAGCGACGGTAAACGTCTTGCCCGATCCGGTAACGCCTAACAGCACTTGCGCCTTGTCACCTCGGTTCAGACCGTCCGTCAACTGACGGATGGCTTCAGGCTGGTCGCCGGTAGGTTGGTATTTCGATGTCAGAATGTAGTCCATAATGAAATGCAAAGGTACGAAAGTTCTCCCGAATAAAGTCCAAAATTACGAAATATTTCATAATTCGGTGGCATTATTCCTAATTTTTATCAAAAAACTTTGTTTATCTCGTCGGAAATGCGTAATTTTGCACGTCAATTTCATAAGAAGCATGAAGAAAACCATCATAGCACTCCTCTTTGCCGCCTTCCTGATGTCAGGGTGTGCCAACGAGTTCAACCGCCTCTATAAATCCCAAGACATGGCTTATAAGTATGAGGCTGCCAAGCAATACTTCGCCTTAGGCAAGTATCAGCAGGCTGCTACATTGCTGCAAGATGTGGTGACTTCGCAGAAAGGTCGTAACAATGCTCAGGAGAGTCTATATATGTTGGGTATGGCTTTATACAACAATAAGGACTACGAGGCTGCCAGTGCTACGTTCAAGAAATATTTCTCGAGCTATCCAAAGGGTTATTTCGCAGAGCAAGCCAGTTTCAACATCGGCGAATCGCTCTATGAGAGTGCTCCGGAGCCCCGTCTGGATCAGACACCGACCATCGGAGCCATTACTGCCTACCAGAACTTCATGGACTATTTCCCGGATTCACGCTATCGTGAGATGGCCCAGCAACGTCTTTTCGAACTGCAGGACCGTCTGGTGATGAAGGAATTCCTCTCGGCACAGTTGTACTACAACCTTGGCGGCTACTTCGGAAATATCAACAACGGCACGGAGTCGAACTACGAGTCGTGCATCATTACGGCACAGAACGCCCTGAAGTCCTATCCCTATAGCCCTATGCGCGAAAGGTTCTCGGAACTGATTATGAAGAGCAAGTACTATCTGGCCAAGAACAGCTCGGAGGAGAAGAAGGTAGAGCGCTATCGTGATGCAGAAGACGAGTGCTACGCCTTTATCAACGAGTTTCCTGAATCCAAGCAGGTGACTCTTGCTACAGAATATATTGCAAAATGTAAGAAATATACCCGCGGAGCGGAATAAATCAACAAGCAGTTAAATCATTAAACATATACAAATCAATGGATTACAAGAAGTCAAAAGCACCCACCAACACTGTTACCCGTAACATCATGGATCTCTGCAAGGATACGGGCAACATCTATGAGAGCGTAGCAATTATTGCCAAGCGTGCTAACCAGATTAGTGCGCAGATCAAGGATGACCTCAGCAAGAAACTTGCCGAGTTTGCATCTTATAACGATTCGCTCGAGGAGGTCTTCGAGAACCGTGAGCAGATAGAGATTTCCCGTTATTACGAGAAACTTCCCAAGCCCTCTCTGCTGGCTACTCAGGAGTTTGTTGAAGATAAGATTTACTGGCGTGACCCTGCCCGTGATGCTCAGGGCATGGACGACGACGATCGTCTGTAACGCTTTGTTGGAGACACTTACTTTCCACCTTTACCTTATTATATATATGTGGCAACGTAAGCAAACTATATTTCTGCTGTTGGCCGTCATCCTTGCTGTGGTGACGCTCAGCAGCTTTTTTTATTCTTGGGAACAGTTCGCACTGCTCATATTGGCAGCATGCTGTAACGTCATTACCGTTTTCCTGTTCCGCAACAGACCTCTGCAGACTACCCTGTGCAGCATCAGCCTCTTTGTCTATTTAGGATGGTATGTGGCATTAGCCCTCTACTTCAGACAGGAAACGCCTGATGCCAGTCAGCTCCAGCTGCCTTGGTCGGCCGTCTTGCCTGCCGTTTGCATCATCCTGACCTTTATGGCTCGCAAGGCCATCCAGGCTGATGAGAAACTCGTTCGAGACTCCAATCGTCTGCGCCGTTAGTCTTCCAACCTTTTGTAACTTATTTACGCTGGGCATAGTCGATGAAAGCATCGCTATGCCCTTGCTGTATGGCTGCCTTGACTTGCACCATGTTGCTGCGCGAGACGGGGAGTGAGTCGTGGCAGTGCTTGATGAGCAACTGGGTGGAACCGGAATGTGAGATGATTTGCTCTACCTGACCAAGGTTGACCAGAAAGGCGCGGTGGCAGCGGACAATCATCGGATGGCCTTGCAGCGCTTCCTCCATCTGTTTCATAGTGGCGCGAAGCATGTCGGTGCGAATTTGCTCGTTGTTCAGATGGCAGACCTTCACGTAGTTGCCAACGGCTTCTATATATAATAGGTGGGAAAGATGCAGCGTCACCGATTCGTTGGTAGTGCCACTAAGGACGACCTCACCCTCAACTCCCTTCTTTGGGAGAGATACTTGAGGATGTTTTTTTAGTTGTTCATTCAATTTCCTGATCTCTTCCAACTCCATCGTCAGATACTTGTTGCGAAACTTAAAGCGCCAGTAGAGTCCGATAGCAAAGGAGCAGAAGGCGATGATGACAAGAGTTTCAAGAAAGTTGACGACAGAAAACAGATTACCCTCTACACGGTCGCTCAGCACAAAGTGTCGGTAGAGGCAGATGCCCAGTGCCACAAGCGGCGTATTGATAAGCTGAAAACAGAGGTTGCGGCGAATGATGTATTCGGCACCTTTCTCGTACGACCTCGGCATCTTGACGATATATTTCAGGATGATGTCCGTCACCATGCAGATAGAGATACCTATCAGCCAGATGGCTGCCAAATGGACGTAAGCCTGCCAGTGCCACGAGTCAAGTCCGAAGGGCTTGAACACGGCCAGTGCGACAATTACAAACGTTGTGCTGATAATCCTTGTCGTTATCGTTTCTATTCGTCCCTGTTTCATACAGACTGCAAAAGTACAATATTTTTGCATCATAACCAAACCATTCGTCACAAAATCATGCAGAATATCCCAGAATGATGGGAGATTGTGCAACTATTTGTAATTTTGCAGCGTCTATTAAGACAAACGAATCAGACAAATGATTAAAATGAATAATAATATGAAAATAATTAGTTTGAGGTTCGCAGCGCTGATGGCTGCAATGGCGATGACCGTGATGACGTTTGCCCAACAGAGCGACAGTCTGTCAACAGACACGACACAGTGGTTCAACCAGACTCATGAATTGAGTGGCGTGGTGGTAAAGGGACGTTTGCCTAAAACCCGAGTAAAGGGCGACGCCATGCGGACCACGGTGGCTGGTACGATACTGGAGAAAGCCGGAACGATAAGCGATGCCTTGTCGAAGATTCCCTCGCTCGAAGCGGAGCGCGACGGTGGCGTGAAGGTGCTGGGGCGCGGTGATGCCGAGGTATATATCAACGGCCGCCGGGTGCAGGACGTGAAGGAACTCTCTCGTCTGCGCTCCGACCAGATACAGCACGTCGATGTAGTGCAGAACCCCGGTGCCCGCTATGCTGCCTCGACAAAGGCCGTAGTGCGCATTACGCTGAAGAAAGCACAGGGTGAGGGCATCAGTTTTCAGGATTACCTCGGTGGCATGTATCAGTACGGTCATACGCTGACCAACAACCTTGACGTGAACTACCGCACGGGTGGTCTCGACATCACTGCCTCGCTGTGGGCTGGCCGCTACGGTCACAGCAAGTCTCTGCAGGATAACACCCTGACCTACTATGTCGGACCGGATAAGGTTGAAGGGGTCAGCACGCAGGAGTCTAAGAATATCTGGAAAGGCTGGTCGCCGCAGTTGCAGGTCAACTACATGGTCAACGAGAATCATAGTTTCGGCGCCTTCTACAAATACGACCGCCATCCGAGTGGCAAACACAATGGCATGTACTATACCGATAATTATGAGAACGGCAACTATGTAGAGCGTTCAGAGAGTAATATCATCCAAGAGGACGAATTTAAGAAGCATATCTTCAATGCCTACTACTATGGCAAGGTGGGGAAACTGAGCATTGACCTGAATATCGACGGCCTGTTTGACGACACCAAGTCACCGGGCAATACCCATGAAGTAACGACGGAGGCGGGTGGCAGTCCCGTCAATCGAAGCATAGAGAGCAACACCAACAGCAGCAATAACTTCTGGGCCTCGAAACTCATCTTCGGCTATCCCGTTCTGAAGGGCAACCTCTCCGTTGGCGGCGAGTACACCTACAACCGCCGCACCGATGCCTACGACTTCAAGGCCACCGATGCCGTGCCCGTGAAAACCACCGACACCAAAATCAACGAGAAGTCGGCTGCCGCCTTCGTCGAATATGGCCGTTCGTTCGGCAAGGTGTTCGCCCAGGTAGGTCTGCGCTATGAACACCTGACGAACGACTATTTCAACTTTGGCAAGAAGGAAGACGAGGTGTGCCGCAACTACGGCGACTGGTTCCCCACGGCGGTCGTCTCTGCTCCTGTCGGCAAGCTACAGCTTTCGCTGGCTTACCGTCGCGATATTGAGCGTCCGGCATACTCCAACCTCACCAGCTCGACGGTCTATATCAACCGTTATACCTATCAGAGCGGCAATCCTTATCTGTTGCCCACCTATACCCATAGCCTTGTGCTGAATGCAGCCTACAAGTGGGTCAACCTGACGCTGAACTACGGTCGCATCAAAGATGCTGTCACGATGTCCACCGAGCCTTATCCCGGTTCCGCTGACCCGCTGGTAAGTCTTGTGCGTCCCATCAACAGTAAAGAGGATTACGACCGTCTTACAGTTATTGCCTCGGCACGGCCAACCATCGGCTGCTGGCATCCCACATGGTCTGTCGTCGCCATGTTCCAGAACTATCAGACGCCAACTGCCACGGGTGAGATCGCCACACTCTCTCAGCCTTGGTTCAGCGGTTCCTGGCGCAACACCTTCGAACTGCCACACGCCTTCCGCCTGAATGCCGACTTGGATTGGGCCACAAAGGGTGAATACAATAATTTTCGCATCACCAAGCCGCGCATCGTAGGCAGCCTTACCATTCAGAAGGACTTCAACCTGCACAGCTTCGGCTCACTGACTGCCGACCTGCGCTGCATCGACCTCTTCAATACCAACAAGACCGATGCCCTCATCTACGGCCTCCGAAACCTTACCACCAACAATCCTGCCCGTCGCACCTTCATGCTCGACCTGACGTGGAAGTTCAACGAGGCCCGTTCAAAGTATCGCGGCTCCGGTGCCGGCGACAAGCAGAAGGCAAGAATGTGATAAGATTATCCCAAATATTTGGTGTTTTCCGCAACTTTATGTAATTTTGTAGCGTCAAACAGACATCAGCAAGATGAAACAGGAAATCAACCCCAAGGATACCAGTAGAGCCATCGCATTCGAACTGTGGATGAAGTCGCCAATGCCAATGTTGACATTCACAAAGACATTCGACGTAACGCGGCTCCGCAAAGTGAGCCGTAGGCGCGGAATGAAGTTCAATATGCTGCTCTGCTGGTGCATCTGCTTCGTAGCGTGTTGTGCCTGGACGCTCCTTCCGATACTCGAACTGCCGCAATGGTTATGGCTGTGGGCAGGAGTAATTGTCGCGATTAAAGTTGTGAATCAGCTTTCGGCACTTGTGATGTACGGGCGCTGTTGCTTCCCTCACACCCTCGCGAACAAGTGGGCGGGGTTCTTGCTATTCATTGCAGTACCCATGACAGTATGGTCTATCGCTCCCATCACCATTGTAGCTTCTGTCGCCACGTTTGCCGCAATTCATGAGAACTATTTCATACGAACAAGAAATAATATGAGAAAGATAGTTACATTAGTTTGTGCATTGGTTGTGACGTCGTGCTGGGCGCAAGAGCCAATAAGCGACAGTACCAGACTACCAATAGAATCAAAAAGCTATGGTGCATGCATCAAGCGCAATGACTCTATTGTTGGCATTAACGAGGATAAGCCTTTTGCCATGCATAGTGTGATGAAGTTCCCTCAAGCTTTATACGTCGCCGATTACCTGAGTCGGAAAGGTTTGGATCTCGATGACACTATCGTTGTCGATAAGGCAGAGCTGATGCAAAACACATGGTCGCCAATGCTAAAACGATTTGAAGGCAAAACGGCCTTTTCGTTTGCGGAACTACTGGAATTGTCTCTCGGACAGAGCGACAATAATGCCAGCGAACTCCTTTTCAAGTTTTGCGGTAGGCCCAAAGCGGTAGAGAAGTACATGAGAAAACTTGGATTCCACGATATGCATGTCCGCATGACAGAGGAACAAATGCACAAAAATCCGGAAAAGGCTATCGAAAACAGTTCTACCCCCGCCGAAATGGTTCGTTTGTTCGAGTGGTTCTATCAGCATAAAGATGACAACCAATATCTGACATTCATCTGGAAGGCGATGGCAAACTGCTCAACAGGCCTGAAACGAATTCCTGCTGCGATACCCGCAGAAACTCATATCGTACATAAGACTGGTACAGGATTCCCATCCGCTGAAGGATTGCAAGACATGAACGATGCAGGTATCATTCTCATGCCTGAAGGAAGCTACGTCCTTATCGCCGTTTTCACCACGAATTCATCATCTGAGGCAGTGATAGCAAATATTACCAGACAACTGTTAGACACCATAATAAAATAAGATGAAAAGATTGGAGCGGTGCTCCATGGACGAAGGTGATGCTGAGGTGCAAGAGGCGTTACGACTAATAAAAGCCATCTATGGCGATGAATAATAAGAAAATCAATGATGTTAGCTCCAAAAGTATATTTTCTTCACCAATAATATGTTATTTCAGGAAAAAGTTGTATCTTTGCTCCGACAAATCCCGCCCGCTTCCCATAAGAACAGCGTACCCAGCGGGACATTTTTTATATATAGACCGAGATATACCAAACAGGTGATGACGCTGGCATAGCAGAAGTTGGAAGAACTGAAAACAGCAAAGACATCAATAGATGAGTAGATACAAATGCTGAATAAGAATTTTCAGTAGAGAGGGAAGTGTTTGAAGAAATTACCTCACGATATTTGCTGGTCGCCATTTCTCTGGCACTTCGTAATGCTTGGTGCCATCCGTCACCACATCTGGCATAATGGCATCGCGGAAACGGCGTTCATTCTTTGTGCGACGAAGACCATAGTAGAAGTTGAATCCGTCAATGTAGAATGTTACGCGTTGTGCCATATTGCTTATGTCTGAATAATAAAAAAGCCGTCCTCGGACGGCCATGTCCATTCAAGAAAGAATGGCGGAGCTTAATAATTTGTTGCAAAGGTAGTCTTTTTTTGTGATACTTGCAAATATTTTGCACGAAAAGTTTTAGTAGTACGAAGAAAATGCCCCATCCTGCCTGTTCGATTAACGAAGTTTAACAGGCTTTCAAGACCGTCTCACGGGTTCTTCGACGAGCGAAGCGGCATAGCCGAGTCCGGATAAGAAACCTAACGACTTCTTTATTCCTCCCAAATTTGCTTTCAGCCTAAAACTGAACTTCCTTGTTTCTCCCCGACTTGCCTTTTATTTATGCGCTTTCTGCGTTAATTCTCCAAAATCGCTCGTTTGTTACAACCTTTTTTCGTAACTTTGCGGTCGATATCGGTAAGATGTAATTATGAAGCAGGAAATCAACCCCAAGGATACCAGTAGAGCCATCGCATTCGAACTGTGGATGAAATCGCCAATGCCAATGTTGACATTCACAAAGACGTTCGACGTGACGAGGCTCCGCAAAGTGAGCCGTAGGCGCGGAATGAAATTCAACATGCTGCTCTGCTGGTGCATCGGCAAGGCAGCATCAGGGATTGAGGAGTTCTATATGTTGCCCAAGGACGGGAAGCTGTACAAATACGACCGCATGGCCATCAACCTGATAGTAGATAACATCAAGGGCGGACTCAGCTTCTGCGACGTTGCCGTCACCGACGATCTGGAGGCGTTTAATGCCAACTACCTGCATCTGACAGAGACTATCGCCCAGACCTGCCAGGACATGTTAGACGAAGAAGCCGTAATCGTCGGCACGTCAGCCGTGATTGGCACGGAGCTCGACTGCATCGTCAACCAGTACAACGGCATCTTCAACAACCCCTTCCTTGCTTGGGGGCGTTATCGGAAAGGGTGGCTGAAGACCACGCTGCCCATCTCCTTCCAGTTCCATCATGCCCAAATGGACGGCTCACACGCCGCCCGATTCCTCGAAGAACTGCAGAAGACCATCAACGCATTATGACCTTAAACAGGGAGGGGCAGGGGTGGGCCTTTACAGCTTGCCAGCCAGAGCAGCAACCTTCTGTTTAGTTTCCTCCGTCTTCTGCTCGTCAAACTTGGCGGTCACCACGCCCATGTTCTCTGCCTTCCAGTAGTTGCAGATGTCGCGGAACTCAGCAGTAGCACCGTCATAGACACCAGGAGAGTAAGAAGACACAAGCAGCGCCATCTTCTTCACCTTGGCAGGTGCATTCACACAGTACATGCGCTGAATAGGAGCCTGAATCTGGGCGCAGAGCGTGAAGTAGTAGATAGGTGCAGCAAGTACCAGCGCCTCAGCCTCAGCCATCAGAGGGTAGAGCTCCTGCATGTCGTCCTTCTGTATGCAGGCACCATTGCCCTTGTTGTGGCAGTATTCGCACGCCAGACAGCCAGCAATCTTCTTCTTCGATACATTCACCAGTGTCACCTTATGACCAGCAGCCTCAGCAGCCTTCTTGTACTCCTCCGCCATCCAGGCGGTGTTGCCGTTCGCACGTGGCGAAGCCTGTAAAATCAATACGTTCATAATCGTTTTTGTTTAGTGTTAATATATATTCGTGTTTCTTTGATTCTTTGCAAAGGTTACGTCATCGAGTAACATCCCTGCAAAGTTACGACTTTTTCCCCATATCTCCAAATTTTTTCTCTTCTTTCATCCCTCATCCCTCATCCCTCATCCTTCATCCTTCAACTACCAGAAAAGTTTAATTTCATCCTACACATCCTACACATCTATCACAAACCCTCTGTACATCGGCCTTTGCGTAGTGAGAGATGTGTGAGAGATGTGTAGGATTGGGGCACTTTTTAACAAAATATTAACACTTTTCTGCACTACAATATGTTTTCTTTTTACTCCCCTCCATTCTCTGCCAAGGCAGAGTGTGGCGTTGCAATCTTTGACTGAGCAAAGTGTGGCGTTGCAATCTCTGCCAAGGCAGAGTGTGGCGTTGCAATCAGGGAGGGGCCAGGGGTG
>CACYOC010000037.1 GCA_902775975.1 uncultured Bacteroidales bacterium
GTTCTTCTTCATAGCCTCGTTGGCATCCATACCGTTCTTGATGGCTTCCATCATCTTGCCCAGGTGTACATACTCGTAACCGCAAACCTCGTTGTTGGCGTCGAGATACATCTTGGTGATGTAACCCTCGGTGAGCTCCAGATAACGGGTACCCTTGGCAACGGTGCCATAAAGTGTACCTGTCTGTGAACGCAGACCCTTACCCAGATCTTCCAGACCGGCACCGATAGCCAGACCACCCTCAGAGAAAGCGCTCTGTGTGCGGCCATAGACAATCTGCAGGAACAGCTCGCGCATGGCGGTGTTGATGGCGTCGCAAACCAGGTCGGTGTTCAGAGCCTCCAGCAAGGTCTTGCCGGGCAGAATCTCGCTGGCCATAGCGGCTGAGTGAGTCATACCGGTGCAACCGATAGTCTCGACGAGTGCTTCCTGGATGATACCGTCCTTCACGTTCAGCGACAGCTTGCAGGCACCCTGCTGAGGTGCGCACCAGCCAATGCCGTGGGTGTAACCTGAAATGTCCTTAATCTCTTTTGCCTGAATCCATTTGCCCTCCTCGGGAATGGGTGCAGGACCATGATAAGCGCCTTTGCAGACACTACACATGTTCTTCACTTCTGTTGAATAAATCATATTTGTTAAGTTTAATAATAATGATATTACCTTATTATAACACCGTTTAGATTGCAAAATTACGGCAATCTGCGCAACTATCCAAAACAAAAACGTGGTATTTAAGAACAATTAACAGAGAATATACCCTGTAGCTTGTCTCGTAGAGAAATTATTCGTAACTTTGCCAAGTGAAAATAGCAAAAACACATCAATAATATGAACTACTCGGAAGAAGATTACAACGCCACACTTCGCTCTTGCGAAGAATTGGAGAAGAGAGTGGCACGTGCCGTTGACAACTTCATGGCAGGCTACGGTTGTTGCCAGAGTGTGGTGGCTGCGTTCTGCGACCTCTACGGACTGGACGAGCAGATGGCGCTGCGCATCGGTGCCGGTTTTGGCGGTGGTGTTGGCAGGATGCGGATGATGTGCGGTGCTGTGTCAGCCATCGTCATCCTCGTCGGACTGGACTGCGGACAGACCGAAGGCAGCGACCGCGAGGGAAAGTCGGCGTGCTACAAGGTGGTTCAGCAACTGTTGGAGCAGTCGCGCAAGGACAACGGCAGCCTCATCTGTGCCGAGATTTTGGGCATAAAAGGTAACGAGAAAGCGGTGAACAGCTACGTGGCATCGCCACGCACGGCAGAATACTACAAGACACGGCCTTGTGCTGCCAAAGTGGAGAGTGCCGCTCGCATCTTTGCTAACTATCTAAAAGCAAAGCAGGGATAGTTCCTATTGACCTATCCCTGCTTTGTGCCGCGAGCGGGACTCGAACCCGCACAGCCTTTATGGCCAAGGGATTTTAAGTCCCTCGTGTCTACCATTCCACCATCGCGGCGACCTGATTTTTCAAATTCGCCTGCAAAAGTAGCAATTATTTACCGAACTACCAAAACTTTTGCTTAGAAAATTTGTTTTTTGGCTTACTCATTCGCACCTCTGACCTCCAGTCGAAGGTACGTTCATTCAACAATAATAATAAAAAAATGACTTTTTATTTTGTAGTGTTGTCATTTATTTGTACCTTTGACCCCCGATATGGGCATATTATATATTGTACCCACGCCCGTGGGTAATATGGAGGATATGACGCTGAGGGCTATCCGTATCCTAAAAGAGGCCGACATTGTGCTGGCCGAGGACACGCGTACCTCCAGTCATTTGCTGAAGCATTTCGACATCGAACAGCGCCTCATGTCGCACCATAAATTCAATGAACACGGCACCAGTGCACATGTTGTACAAATGCTACAGGCAGGACAAACCGTGGCTCTCATCAGCGACGCTGGCACTCCCGGTATCAGCGACCCAGGATTCTTTTTGGTACGTGAAGCCGTTAAGGCAGGCATAGAAGTGCAGACGCTGCCCGGCGCAACGGCCTTTGTGCCGGCACTCGTCAGCAGCGGACTGCCTTGCGACCGTTTCTGCTTCGAGGGATTCCTGCCTCAGAAGAAAGGACGGCAGACGAAAATCATGTCGCTGGCTGACGAGGAGCGCACGATGGTGTTCTACGAGTCACCCTACCGCGTCGTCAAGACGCTGCAGCAGTTCAGCGAAGTGTTCGGAGCAGAGCGCCAAGTCAGTGTCTGCCGGGAGATATCGAAAGTCCACGAAGAGAGTGTGCGCGGTACCCTGCAGGAAGTCATTGCCCACTTCCAAGAGCAGGAGCCTCGCGGCGAGTTCGTCATCGTCGTGGCAGGAAAGGAGAAAGAGAAATAACAGTGAACGAAACATTAAACATATCATAATAAGCTTAAAGGAATATGAAAAAGATTTTCTATCTTGCGGCATTGCTTGCAGTAACTGTAAGTTGCCAGCAGAAGGGCGGAGAGATGCAGAGTGCCTTGCAGCAGCAACGCGACTCACTGAACCGCATCATCGAACAGAAAGACAACGAGATTAACGACATGGTAGGCACGATGAACGACATCGAGGAGGGCTTCCGCGCCATCAACGAAGCCGAGCAACGTGTCACCTTAGCCAACACCGGAGAGAGTTCCACCAGCAAGGAGCGCATTCGCGAGAACCTGCAGTTCATCACCGAGCGCATGCAGCAAAACCGCGAACTCATCAACAAGCTGCGCAACCAGCTGCGACAGAGTTCCGTCAAAGGCGACCAGCTGCGCGTCACCATTGAGAACCTGACCCGCCAGTTGGAGGAGAAAGACACCCAGCTGCAGCAGTTGCGCGCCGAACTGGAAGCCAAGAACATCAAGATTGGCGAGCTGTCGGTGCAGGTGAGCGACCTGTCAGACAATGTCAGCACGCTGCAGGAGGAGTCCAGTCAGAAGTCGCAGACCATCGAGTCGCAGGACAAGCAATTGCATACGGCATGGTTTGTCTTTGGTACCAAAAAGGAACTGAAAGCACAGCACATCATCGAGGACGGCAAGGTGCTGCAGTCGAACTTCAACCAGGACTACTTCACGAAGATTGACATCCGCGTCGATAAGGAGATACGTCTCTACAGTCGTTCCGCCAAACTGCTTACCGCCCATCCTGCCAGCAGCTATACGCTGACACAGGACGCCAACAAGCAGTACATCCTGCGCATCACCAATCCGCAGCTGTTCTGGTCGGCCAGCAAGTATCTCGTAGTCGTGGTGAAATAAGCATGTCAAATAACTAGAAACTATAGAAGCGTTTATGTCAGAGCATAAAGTACAAGTCAAGTGCCGCAACAACGGAGAGACTCTGGAAGTCGCCATAGGCACTACCCTGCAGGAGGCCTATAGCCTCAGCGGCTTGCAAATGGAGTATGGTCCCATTTGTGCCAAAGTCAACAATAAGGTGGAAGGCATGCACTACCGCCTTTACAAAAACAAGAACGTAGAGTTCTTAGACCTCCACAACCCCAGCGGTCAGCGCACCTACACGCGTACTTTATTCTTTATTTTATGCAAGGCAGCCCACGACCTGTGGCCCAACTGCCGCGTCGTCATTGACATACCGGTCTCTAACGGCTATTATGTGGATTTGACGAAAGACAAGACGCTCGCCAAGAAGCAACGTGCCATGGGCGAAGATCCTGCCAACGGTCAGGAGATTACCCCCGACGATGTCCGCGAGCTGCAGCAGCGCATGCAGGAAATCATCGATGCCAAGCTGGACATTCACCGCTTTGAGGCTTCCACCGAGGATGCCATCAAGATGTTCCGCGAAATGGGCACACACTCCAAGGTCAAGCTCTTGGAGAACAGCGGCCGCCTCTATACCACCTACTACGACATTGACGGCTACAAGGACTATTACTACGGTACGCTGCTCACCAACACCTCAGAGGTTAGTCTCTTCGGACTGGACTATTACTATAACGGCATCCTGCTGCGCATTCCTTCACGCGAAGACCCCTCCAAGTTGGGAGCCTTCGTCCGTCAGGACAAGATGTTCGACATCTTCCAGGAACACCACCAGTGGCAGGAGATTCTTGGCATCCGCACCGTCGGCGACCTCAACAAGGCCATCAGTCAGGGCCATGCCAACCGCCTCATCCAAATCAGTGAGGCACTGCAGGAGAAGAAGATTGCAGAGATTGCCGACCAGATAGCCCGTCGCAAGGGGGTAAGGATGGTACTCATTGCCGGTCCCAGCAGCAGCGGAAAGACCACGACCTGCAAACGACTCTCCGTACAGCTGGCAGTCAACGGCCTCTACCCCATCGGCATTTCGTTGGACGACTACTTCCTCGACCGTGACAAGACGCCACGCGACGAGAACGGCGACTTTGACTTCGAGCACCTGCATGCCCTCGACCTGCCGCTGCTGAACCAGCAGATGAACGCACTCATGGCAGGAGAAGAGGTGGAGCTGCCCCGCTACAACTTCCAGAAAGGAAAGAGCGAGAAGAGCGGCAGGAAGCTGAAGCTGAAGGGTAACGAGGTATTGGTGGTGGAAGGCATCCACGCGTTGAACCCCGAGTTGACCAGCGAGATTCCTGACAACCAGATCTTCCGTGTCTATGCCTCGGCACTGACAACCATCCTGCTCGACTCGCACAACTACATCCCTACGACCGACAACCGACTGCTGCGCCGCATCATCCGAGACAACAAGTATCGTGGTGTCAGCGCCCAGGAGACCATCCGCCGCTGGCCGTCGGTACGCAAGGGTGAGAACCGCTGGATATTCCCCTATCAGGAGAATGCTGACGCCATGTTCAACACCGCCATGCTCTTCGAGCTCGCCGTCATCAAGCAGCAGGCAGCACCGCTCTTGGAACAGGTCTATGAGAACTGCGACGAATTTACCGAGGCCTACCGCCTGAAGAAATTCCTGCAATACATCAAACCCATTCCCGAAGACCAAATACCGCCCACCTCGCTGCTGCGCGAATTTCTGGGTGGCTCGTCGTTCGACTATTAATTAAAGAAGAAACAATAAAAAGAATATGTTATTATGAGTATCTGGGTATTTTTCACGCTCTTGGGCTCGTTGGCACTCTTGATGTACGGTATGAAGTCAATGAGTGAGGCCCTGCAGAAGATGGCTGGTCCACAGTTGCGACACGTCTTAGGCGCCATGACTACCAATCGTTTTACGGGTATGCTGACCGGTATGTTAGTAACTGCCAGCGTACAGTCGTCAACAGCTACGACGGTGATGACCGTTTCGTTCGTCAATGCCGGTCTGCTGACACTGGCACAGGCCATCTCGGTCATCATGGGTGCCAATATCGGTACCACACTGACGGCATGGATCATGTCGGCAGGTATGTCGTTCAATATCGGCGACCTGGCGTATCCGGGTTTCCTGGTGGGTATTGTACTCATCTACCAGAAGAGACATCGCTATATAGGCGACTTCCTCTTCGGTTTGGCATTCCTGATTTTCGCTCTTGCCACACTGCGTGTCACGGGAACAAACATGCACTTAGGCGAGAACCCTGTCGTGCTGAGCTTCTTCTCGTCGTTCGACCCCGATAGTTTCCTGACCACACTGATCTTCCTGCTACTGGGTGGAATACTTACGTTCTGCGTACAGTCGTCGGCAGCAGTAATGGCCATTACCATGATACTCTGTTCGAGCGGTGCGCTGCCCATCTATCAGGGTATTGCGCTGGTGATGGGTGAGAACATCGGAACGACGGTAACTTCCAATCTGGCAGCTATGTCGGCTAACACACAGGCCCGCCGCGCTGCTCTGGCACACATGTTCTTCAATGTCTTCGGCGTCATCTGGATACTATTCGTCTTCCGTCCGTTCATCGACATGGTTTGCGGCTGGGTAGGCTACGATGTCAATATGACAAAGGAGGTGGCCGGCAATGCTGCCTTCATAGCCAATGCCTCCAAACTGAGCTTCGTACTGGCAGCCTTCCATACCACTTTCAACGTGGCAAATACCATGATTCTCATTTGGTTTATTCCACAGATAGAGAAGTTTGTATGCTGGGCTATCAAGTCGAAGAAGGTCGATGAGGAAGAGGACTTCCGCCTGCACTTCATTACTGCCGGTTTCATGAAGACTCCGGAGCTCTCAGTATTAGAGGCTCAGAAGGAAATCCAGCAGTTTGCCAACCGTATGCAGCGCATGTTCGGCATGGTACGTGAACTGCTGACGCTGTCGAGCAGCTTCACCGACAAGAAGGATGCCCAGGCTGGCGACTTCAACAAACTCTATACGCGTATCGAGAAGTACGAAGGCATCAGCGACAATATGGAACTGGAGATTGCCAAATACCTCGACTCCGTCAGTGATGCTCACCTCAGTGACGACACGAAAGCCAAGATCCGCGCCATGCTCCGTGAGATCTCAGAGCTGGAGAGTATCGGCGACGCCTGCTACAACATGGCTCGCACCATCTCGCGTAAATATAACGGCAAGCAAGACCACTTCATCGAGCGCCAGTACGACCACCTGCACCAGATGATGGAGCTGACCGACCAGTCGCTGACGCAGATGAACAAGCTGATGAGCGGTCGCAAGGAGTCGTTCGACCTGAACCGTTCGTTCAACATCGAGAACGAAATCAACAACTACCGCAACCAGCTGAAGTCGCAGAACATCAACGACATCAACAACCACGAGTACACTTATGCCGTCGGTACCATCTACATGGACATCATCAACGAGTGTGAAAAGCTGGGCGACTACGTGGTCAACGTTGTCGAGGCTCGTGTCGGCAAAAGACAAAAGTCACTGTAATAAGACACTATAACAACACTATATGAAAAAACTACTTATTGCCACCGTAGTCCTGCTGTCATCCATCACAGCCATGGCCCAGGTCACCACATCAACCATCACTGGTAAGGTGACAGACAACAGGGAGGACATTATCGGTGCTACCATCAAAGCCACGCACCAGCCGTCAGGTACGGTCTATTATGCTGTGTCAAACGTTGACGGACTCTACTCCATCCCTGCCATGAAAGCAGGCGGTCCCTACGAGGTGGAGGTGTCGTACATCGGCTATCAGACGAAGAAGTTCACAGACATCCAACTGGAGCTGGGACAAACCATGATGCTGGACGTCGTCATCAACGAGAATGCACAACAGCTAAAGGAGGTGCAGGTGATAGCTCCTACCCGCAACACCATGCGAAGCGACCGTTCGGGACCCGTCACCAACCTCAATGCCGAGGCAATGGCCACCATACCTACCGTAGGACGCCAGCTGACGGATTACATGAAGATGATACCGCAGTCCAGCTCTTCCACCGGCTTTGCCGTGGGTGGCGGCAATTTCCGCCAGTCGAACATCACCGTTGATGGTGCATCGTTCAACGATAATTTCGGACTCGGTGCTGCCAGTCCGTTGCCCGGTGGCGGAGCACCTATTGCGCTCGACGCCATTGAGCAGGTAGCTATCAGCGTAACACCTTTCGACGTCCGACAGAGTGGATTTACGGGCGGTAGCATCAATGCTGTAACACGCAGCGGTACCAATGAATTCAAGGGTTCAGCCTACACTTACCTCACCAGCAGCAGTCTGCGCGGAGCACGTGTCGGCGACTCGTCATTGGCTATCGACAAGTCACGCAATAATATTTATGGCATCTCCTTCGGAGGTCCTATCCTGAAAGACAAGCTGTTCTTCTTCGTCAATGGAGAGTATGAGGACGACGTTGTCGCTGCATCGTCGGCACGGGCTGGCAACGGAACGACACCTTACACAGAAAGCAACCGCCGTCCGCAACTGAACGAGTTGGAGAGCATGTCGGCTTATCTGCGCAGCAAATACGGAATAGAAACAGGCTCGTGGCAAGCCTACAACATCAAGTCGCCTGCCTACCGACTGTTGGCTCGTATTGACTGGAACATCAACCAGAACCACAAGTTCAACATCCGCTTCACCCACTCGAACCGCAAGGAGTCCAAGCCTTCTTCCATCTCACGATCATTGTCAGGCGTCAACGTACAGAAAGACCTTTACGGTGGCAGCGCTGCAGAGTATGGCAGCTACAGCAACTACAGCATGAGCTCGTTGTCGAGCCGCTACATCCTGGAGTATCGCTTCACGTCGCTGGCTGCCGAGCTGAACAGTCGTTTTGGATTGTGGAACAACACGCTGCGCTTCACCTACTCGTTCCAAGACCAGCCGCGCTCTAACGAATATGGTGTGTCAACACCAGTCATTGAGGTGATCATGGACAACGGTTCAGGAAAGATATTCCCTTCGTGGGCGATGACGGGTGATATCTATACTTACGGAAACCTGACACAGACCAAGAACACCGTCATTACCGACGAGGTGAGCGCCACACTGGGCAATCACCAGTTCCTCGCCGGTTTGCAGTACGAGCACGACTCGGCAGCCAACGGCTATGCTCATGCAGGTGCCGGTTACTACGCATTCAAGGCTACTGCCGCCCAGGTGAGCAATGGCGACTGGGATAATGTATTCTCGACCCCTCATCTCTTTGTCGTTACCTATGGCAATAATCCCACACGCTCGGACTTCAAGTCAAAGATGAAGACCGACCGCTGGTCACTGTATCTGCAGGACAACGTCAGTTTCTCCGAGCGCTTCCGCCTGTCTGCCGGCGTTCGCTTCGAGTTGCCGCACTACCCTTCCCTGAAGAACAACTACAACGAGGCCTTCTATAAGATTGACTTCGGCGGAGAGCATTTCCGCACGGACAATGTTCCTGGCAACAGCATCAGCGTGTCGCCAAGACTCGGATTCAACTGGGACATCACCGGTAGTCGTAAATACATTCTGCGTGGTGGTACGGGACTGTTCGTCGGTCGCTTGCCCTTCGTGTGGCTCATCTCTGCCGTGGGCAACTCCGGACTGGGACAGACCACATACGCTGCCACCGCAACGAACGGCAAGGCAAAGCCGACGCTGACCACCAACAAGGAAGATATGCTCAACCAGATCAATGCCAAGGGAGAGTCCAGTGTTCCCAGCGGACCGATTATCTTGGCAAACGACCTGCGCATGCCTAAGACCTGGAAGTCAAGTCTGGCATTCGACGTCAAACTGCCTTACGACATCGACTTTACGGTGGAAGGCGTCTATTCTAAAGACCTCAACCCCGTAGTGGTCAGCAACAGGGATATCTATTGGGACGGCACATCTACCATCGACCTGGGACACGGTGACGTGCGCCATAAGCTGTCATATTACGATGCAGGTTCCTCTGCCTACGTCTTGGAGAATGCCGGCAAGCGTGCCTACTACGCATCGCTCAGCTTCCAGCTGCACAAGAAGTTCGACTTCGGACTTGACCTCGCAGTATCTTACACCTTGTCACGTGCCAAGTGTTATAGCGAGGGCATTGGCGACCAGCCGTCGTCAGCCTACAAGAACTACCGACCCTCGGTCAATGCTTCCAACGACAACGAGACGGGCTATGCGTCCTATGTGGCTCCAAACCGTCTGCTGATCAGTGCCAGCTACAAGTTGAAGGAAACGAAGAATGCCACTTCGACGTTCAGCCTCATCTACGACGGCTATCAGAGTGGCTACTTGTCAGACTTGGCATTCAACCGCTTCTCCTACACCTTCGCTTCCAACGTACTGGGCGACCCCACAGCACCCGGCAACCTCATCTATGTACCGGCATCGCGCGAAGAACTGGATAGCTGGAACTTCGTCAACAACGGTACTGTCAACGGACAGGTCTATACTGCCGACATGCAGCGCGACGACTTCTGGGAGTACATCTGCCAGGATGACTATCTGAAGAACCGCAAGGGTCAGTATGCGGAGCGCGGCGGTGCCAAGATGCCGTGGCATCACCAGTTAGACTTCAAATATCTGCGCGACATGCGTATCAAGCTCGGCAAATACACCCATGCCCTGCAACTGGGCATCGACATCCTGAACCTGCCGAACTTCCTCTGCAAGGACTGGGGTGTCACGAAGCAAGTGGCAGGTAACTCACTGCTTACGTATCGCAACAACCAGTACTCGTACAATACGATTAACGGCGAGCGTCACCGCTCCACGTTCCAGACGCTTGCTACGGAGAAATCCACCTACCAGATTATGTTTACCATCCGTTACTTGTTCAACTAATAAGTGATAAGTGATAAGTGAAAAGTGATATGACGATTAACGAAATACAAGACGAAATCATTGAAGAGTTTGACGGTCTGGACGACTGGATGGACCGTTACCAGATGCTGATAGACTTAGGCAACGACCAGGAGCCGTTGGACGAGAAATACAAGATAGAGCAAAACCTGATTGACGGCTGCCAAAGCCGCGTATGGCTACAGGCTGACTATGTCAAGGAACAGGATGCCGACGGCCAGGAGCAAAATGTCATCCGCTTCACGGCAGAGAGCGACGCCCTCATCGTCAAAGGCATCGTAGCCCTGCTCATAAGAGTGCTCTCAGGACACACGCCTCAGGAGATACTCGATGCCGACCTCTACTTTATCGAGCGCATCGGTCTGAAGGAGCATCTCTCACCTACCCGTTCCAACGGATTACTGGCCATGGTGAAACAAATGCGCATGTACGCGCTCGCGTTCAATAAATAATATAATAGAATGAAGAATCAGAATTGGCAAGACGACTATTGGCTGTTGCTCATGCAACTCTACCTGCACAAGCCGGTAGGGGTGAAGCCGCTGTACAGCAAACCCATGGTGGATTTGAGTTTGGAACTGCATATCGCACCGGAGCAGCTGCAAGCCCGGATGAACCAGATAGCCCGATTGGAGACACCCCGCATAGAACGCATCTGGGAGGAGTTCAGCCGCAACCCCAAGCGACTGACGCGTGCCGTGCAACTGCTACGCAACATGATAGGCTTCAATAGCAGCGGCGAGTTCTATGAAGGCGTAGAGGTGGAAGAGACCTTCGAGCGCGACTTCCGTCCCTTGGCAGAAGACAACCGCCTGACGCCGATGATGCTGATACTGATTCTGGACCTGTACTTCCAACTGACACCTATCACTATGGTGGCAGAGACACCGGAAGTCCAGCAACTGGCGCGTCTCATGCGGCAACCCGTCCAGCTGATAGTAGAGGTGCTGACGGTCTTCCAGTATTGTGACCCCTGTCTGACCCGAAAGAACAAGAGCGACAGTCCGCTGACGGAACCCTGTCAGCAGATTTGGAGACGCTATGGCAACATGGACACGCTGCAGCTGACGGCATACGCCAACCAGCTGAAAGCATATTTTCAGAGTTAACCATTCATGGCACAGGAACAAATACAGGAACAACGGCTGACAGAACAGCAACGACTGGCACAGAGCGTTTCGCAACAGAAACTGCTACAGGCACAGTTGACGGAACTGCCTGTCACGCAGTTGGCAGAACGTATCCAGGCAGAGATGGATGACAACCCTGCCCTGGAAGTATCGCCAGACGACTATCAGGACGATGCTGCCTACCGTGACAGCACGGAGAGCGCTGACAGCGTTGACTCCACAGACTCTTACGAACAAGAGGAACGTCAGTCAGCACTGGATGAAGCCTTGCAGTCCTTAGGGCGCGACGACGAGGAGCTGCCTGTCTATCAAGGTGGAGCGTCACAGGAGGAGCATGAGGATATCGTCTATGGCCAGAGCATCTCGTTCTACGACCAACTGAAGGAGCAGATGAGCATGATGGACATGACTACGATCGAGACTAACATCATGGAATATCTGATAGGTTCCTTGGACGATGACGGACTGTTGCGCAAGCCGCTGCATGCCATTGCCGACGAGCTGGCCATCTATCACAATATGGACGTCAGCGAAGAGGAGATAGAACACGTACTAAACATGCTTCAGCAGTTTGACCCTGCTGGCATCGGAGGACGCTCACTGCAGGAGTGCCTGCTGCTACAGGTAGAACGTCGCGAACCTTCACGACTGAAGGAGCTGATGGTGCTGACGCTGGAGCGGTACTTCGAGTTGTTTACCAAGAAGCATTGGAAGCGACTGCAACAGGTGCTGAAGCTGTCGGAACTGCAACTTGACGCACTCATCAGCGAACTGCGCAAGCTCAATCCCAAGCCCGGAACATCCATGGGTGAGGTGGTAGGGCACTCCATACAGCAAATCACTCCCGACTTCTTCATCGAGACACAGGACGACGGCAACGTCTCCTTCTCCCTGAACATGGGAGACATTCCCGAGCTGCACGTGTCGCAGTCGTTCACCGACACGCTGAACGAATACCAGAACAACAAGGAGAACATGAGCCGCCAGATGAAGGAGGCGCTGCTCTATACGAAGAAGAAAGTCAACGCCGCCCAGAGTTTCATCGAGGCGATACGCACCAGACAGCAGACGCTCACCACCACCATGCGAGCTATCATACAGTGGCAGCACCGCTTCTTTGAGGACGGTGACGAAGCCTCGCTGAAGCCCATGATCCTGAAAGACATCGCGGAAAAGACAGGGCTGGACATCAGTACCGTTTCACGCGTCTCAAACTCCAAATACGTACAGACCCGTTGGGGAATATTCCCCTTGCGCTTTTTCTTCAACGATGCCTACACCACGGCAGAAGGCGAAGAACTCTCGACACACAAAATCAAGGCTGCCCTCCGCGACATGATTGACGGTGAAGACCCGCAGCAGCCGTTGAGTGACGAGACGTTACGAAAAATGCTGTCGGAGAAAGGGTTCCCCATCGCACGCCGCACGGTGGCAAAATACCGCGAACAATTAGGAATACCAATTGCCCGCATGAGAAAGTGATACAAGACAAATGATAAGACAAGAAAAACAAATCATCCTGGCCGCACGCATCCTCAGCATGCTCTTCACACCCTTCTGGCTACCCATCGCCGGACTCATCGTGCTGTTCCTCTTCAGCTATATGAGCATCTTCCCCTGGTACTACAAGCTGCAGGTGCTCATACTGACCTACCTGTTCACCATCCTGCTGCCAACGGCTATGATACATCTCTACCGCCGCTATCAAGGATGGACTCTCATAGAACTGGGTATCAGAGAGCGGCGCATGGTGCCTTACGTCATCTCTATCGTCTGCTACTTCACCTGCACCTACGTCATGCAGCGGCTCCACATGCCTCACTTCATGAGTTCCATCGTGGTAGCAGCACTGCTCGTACAGATAGCCTGTGCCATCGTCAACGTCTGGTGGAAGATTTCCGAGCATACGGCAGCCATCGGAGGCATCGGCGGAGCGCTCTTTGCCTTTGCTGAATATCTCGACTTCAACCCCGTCTGGTGGATGTGCCTCGTCTTCATCGTTGCAGGTATGGTAGGCACCAGCCGCATGATTCTGCGACAACACACCTTAGGGCAAGTCGTTGGCGGCTTCTGGGTAGGCTTCGTCTGCGCAGCCTTCGCCATCTTCTTCCTATAGAAAGGCCCACCCCCTACCCCTCCCCGAGGGAGGGGAGTTGGAATAAAAAAATATTAATTATATATATCATAAGGAAATGGACAACAACACTCAGAGCCGTCAGCTCTCCTCCCCTCGGGAGGGGTCGGGGGTGGGCTCCCCACTTGTATGCATTATCATGGGCAGCACCAGCGACCTGCCCGTCATGGAGAAAGCCTGCCAGCTGCTCGACCAGCTGCAGGTGCCCTTTGAAGTCAAGGCACTTTCTGCCCACCGTACTCCCGAAGCCGTAGAACAGTTTGCTCGAGGTGCCAAAGAACGGGGACTGAAAGTCATTATCGCCGCAGCAGGCATGGCTGCAGCACTGCCCGGCGTTATTGCCGCCAGCACTACCCTACCCGTCATTGGTGTACCCATCAAGGGCATGCTCGACGGTCTCGACGCCATGCTCTCCATCATCCAGATGCCTCCCGGCATTCCCGTAGCCACCGTAGGTGTCAACGCCGCCCAGAATGCCGCCCTTTTAGCCATAGAGATGCTGGCACTCAGCGACGATGCTATAGCAGCACGACTGCAAGACTACAAGGCAACCCTCAAGCAAAAGATAGAGAAGGCCAACGAAGAACTCGCCGCACTGAAGTTCCAGTACAAGACCAACTGAAAGGATGAGAAACGGCATATCAGCCGTGCCGACTGCGTGGCTCTGAACGAAATGGCGGAAGAGATATGCCATTGTCTGAAATCATCCTCCCATCGTACCATAGAAGGCTGAAATGCCTATGTGTAGGGCGATTGAGCATGGGAGGATGAAGGCGGTCATACTACCATGAACCTCCTATGACACCTGAACTGCACCCCAAAGAACTTCGCAAACGCGAGCGCTGACTCATCGGCTTCATCGTACCTGACAAGAAGAAGTGAAACACACTCCTGTCCTTAGTGTTTTAGACGTTCGAAAACATTCGAAAGGTGGGAGACAAAAAATCAAAGAATTGTTTGGTAATTCGAATAATTCTTTCTATCTTTGCAGCGACTAAAGCAAGTTCAGCAGTCGGAGACCAGCAATGGCTGATGACTGTGAGGGCTAGGCGGGTCAAAACAAACATCAATGGAATCCAGAGGCTGAGAACACCATTTGTAAGGACGGCCGAAGGGAAAGGACGTTTTCTGAACGTTACTTGTCTGTGCAAGTCAAACTTCGCAACTTTGAATCCAAGTACAGCGGCAATGCAACGAAACGTTCACACGGGTACATTATATCCTAGTTATTCATTGTTATCATTGTATCTTGATGACAAACGTTTATACTGAACGATATAATATCACTCGGCGTGGGCTGGCTTATGTTGCATTTCTTTGGAAAGAGGCAATGCGAGAGTATGACAGCAGGGATAGGCACGGAGAAATAAACTCCCACGTCTTTTTTAATTCTGTAAATTACAAGTAATAATAACGCTGAATTTGGGAGTTAGGAGGCAACTAAAGACTTCTAACGTTATGAAGCGAACAAAGAAGAACGAAGAACTCCAATCGCGAAGGGAATTCTTCAAGAGCGCAGCAAAAGGCGCTTTGCCTATTTTGGCTCTAACAGTTCTAGGTCCAGGGTTTCTATCTTCTTGTGAAAAAGAAAAAGAAAAGAGTACAGGAAGTAGTGGTAGTAGTAGTGGTTGTGGAAAAAGCTGTAGTGGTGGTTGTGACGATGGCTGCACCAATAACTGCGATGACCTTTGTGGTGGTGACTGCTGGGCATACTGCGAGTCTAAGTACAAGAGCTAATTATGTTGGAGGGTGTGCCAATCTAAGCACATCCTCCAAAAAAGGAAATGCACTGTCGAATATGGATTGAATTACACGAAGACAATTCATAAAAAAGACAGGATTAGGTTTACTGCCAGCCTTTCTTTGCCTTCTTTTACGCTTTAACTCACTTCATGTGCAAAAGATGAAGAAGAAACGGATTGCCGTAATACTAGTATGTCAACCAGTTCAAAGACTTGTAGTGGTACTTGTAAAGGTTTATATGCAGTAGGATGCGATGCCTAGTGTAGTATGAATAGCAAATAAATTATCAAAAAGCATAAAACAACATTAATGAGAAAAACAATAACATTTATAGTAACTAAGGACTGCCAATTGGCTTGTAAATATTGCTACCTCATTGGAAAGAATAATAAGGAGAGAATGTCGTGGGATGTTGCAAAAAAAGCCATCGACTACATCCTTAGCCATGAAGATGACTTTCAAGATGAAGGTATAATTTGGGATTTCATAGGTGGTGAACCGTTTCTGGAAATAGATTTAATAGACAAGATATGCGACTATCTGAAGGAACAAATGTTCACTCGCAATCATCATTGGTTCGACAATTATATGTTCGCTTTCACGACGAATGGTTTAAACTACAATAGTGAAAAGCTACAGAATTATATTGCCAAAAACAAAGACCACCTTAGTATCACTATCACGATAGACGGGACTGAAAGAAAACACGACATAAACCGTATTTACAAAGGAAGCGGAAAGGGTTCTTATAAGGATGTTGTCAAAAACATTCCTCTATGGCTTACACAGTTCCCCAAAGCAAGTACAAAAATAACTATTAGCAGTGAAGATATTCCCTACATCAAAGAAAGTGTTATGCATGTCTATGACCTAGGTATACATGATGTTCACATCAATTGCGTTTTTGAGGATGTTTTCAAGGAAGGCGATGACTTGCTCTTTGAAGAACAGGTTGTGGCTTTGGCAGACGAGATAATAGATAAGGATTATTACAAAGACCATGTTTGCTCTTTCTTTGATGAAAGTATAGGCAAACCGTTAGACCCTGTATATCGCAACAACAACTGGTGCGGTGCAGGAAGAATGCTGTCTATTGATTCAGCAGGTAACTTTTATCCTTGTACCCGATTTGCCCAGTACTCATTGCGAGACAAAAAAGCATGGATCATCGGCAATATAGAAGAGGGCATTGACCAGAACAAGTTGCGTCCGTTTTTGTTGCTCGACCGCTGTACACAAAGCCCACAAAAATGTATAGACTGTGAGGTGGCAAGCGGCTGTGCGTGGTGCCAGGGGGAGAACTACGATGCAGCAGAAATCCCGACGTTGTATCAGCGAGCCACAGCAATCTGTAAAATGCACAAAGCTCAAGTAAGAGCAAACAATTACTATTGGAATAAACTATATCGTAAACTGGAACTTGAGGGCTTACGCGAAGAGTTTGAAGAGAACCGTCCAGTTTCCAATCAAGAAATGTGTTAAGACTATGCTACAATATCTCATCATATTATTAGATGATGCCAGTACTTCGTATTGCCATTATAGCCCGAGCCAATCTCAGCATCAGCTTATCGGCTTGACTGACCTCAAAGCAGGTATTCGCTTTGCAATGAAAGAAAACCTAATGATTCAATATGTCTATCCAGATTGTGATTTACCTCAGGAATACAAAGATACGATAGAGACGATAGACCATTCAAAGATTATTCCATCTAATTCTCCTTTGGTGGAAGAGGCAGATGTCGTTGTGTTCAATGATTGGAAAGACACTATTGGGTTCTCTCTTGATGAATCAGCTACATATGTTCTTCGCATCAACAAGAAAGATTTGTTTGCTCAAAAGGATGTTATAAAAACATTTATCGATAAGGTCACTCGACTAAACATCGTTATTACCGACGTGGAAAGATTCACGGAGGATGATTTCTCAAAGTATAAGAGCGTTTTAGATTCTTTTGGAGAGGAAACAGAAAAGCTATATAAGGCAGGATTATCACCCCAATTAAACTTGATAACAGACCGTATAGCTTTAACTCAAATGAACAACTGCAATGCTGGTAGCAATAATATAACATTGGCTCCAGATGGGGGATTCTATGTCTGTCCTGCATTTTATTATTCAGAAGAAGATAAGGAAACTTTCTGTGTTGGAGATTTAAAAAACGGTTTGGCCATAAAAGCTGCAAAACTCTACAAATTGGAGTATGCTCCATTGTGTAGGATCTGTGATGCGTACCAATGCAAACGTTGTGTATGGATTAACCGTAAAACGACTTACGACATAACCACTCCGAGCCATGAACAATGCGTGTTGGCACACTTAGAAAGAAACGCCAGCCGTAAAGTTCTTGAATCAGTGAGGAAAGACAAAGAGTTTTACCCAGAACAAGATATTAAAGAAATAGATTATCTTGACCCATTTGATGTTAGAATTGACTGGCATAAAATTTAAATGTTATGGAGAAAAAGAAGGTAGGAATCGTTACGGAAGAAGAGCGTGACGAGATTCAGAAATTGTTTATGCGCCATTCTGGTCTGGCAGATTTAGCCAAGATTGTTAATGCAGATAATGTTGAGCTATATGAGAAGGTTGTAAATGACTTAGGTGAAACGAATACCAAATTCCAGGACTGGTGGAACAAGAAAGGTGAGAAATATAATTGGGAATTTGCTGATAATGGTAGATGGCAAATTAATTTTGATACTTGTGAAATATTTTTAGTCACGCAATGAATATGATGGCGTCGCAATTATTATTTATCGGCACTACCGAACTGCTGCTGATAGGTGGCCTTGCCCTGCTGCTTTTTGGAGGAAAGAAACTGCCAGAAATGATGAAAGGACTTGGGCAGGGCGTACAAAGTTTTAAGAAGGGCATGAATGAGCCTATCGAAGAAGACATCACAAACGATGGCAAAGAAGGAGCTGAAACGGAAGAGGACGCAAAAGCAGAACCCGAGGCAGAAAGAAGTAAAGAAGGAGCAACAGGTACAACTTCAAAATGAAGAGTTACCTGATGACACCAGTCTGCTGACATTTGGTGGGCACTTAGAAGTGTTCCGCCAAATGCTGTTTCGTATTCTTGGCGTGGCAGGGTTGATGGGCGCCGTCATTTTCTGCTTCAAAGACATTACTTGGGGCATATTGATGGCACCGAGTGAATGGGATTTCTGTACCTATCGCTGGCTTGAGACGGCTATGCAAGCTATCGGAATTGATTTCTATTTTGAAGAGTTTCATGTGGATATGATAGCTACTGACCTGTCGAGCCAGTTCATGACACATATCACGACGGCGGTCTATTTGGGACTGCTGGGGGCTTCGCCTTATATATTATATGAGCTGTTCCGCTTCATGTCCCCTGCCCTCTATGAGAACGAGCGTAAGTATTCGGTGCAGGTAGCATGTATCATCTACATGCTGTTTCTACTAGGTGTATTGATGTCATACTTCGTACTGTTCCCTATCTCGTTCCGTTTCCTTGGAACTTATAGCGTGTCGGCAAAGGTGGTGAGCAACATCACGCTCGACTCATACATCTCCACATTCGTATCCTTGACACTAGTCATGGGCGTGGTGTTCCAGTTGCCCGTAATAGCTTTCTTCCTAGGCAAAATGGGGATTATAACTTCAAAGACGCTTACGCGCTACCGTCGCCATTCTTTCCTAATGATAATGATTTTAGCTGCAATCATTACACCACCCGACATAATGACGCTTGTACTTGTAACAATTCCATTGTATCTATTGTATGAAGTCAGTATAAGAGTCGTAAAATTTTTAGAATAACAATACTCGTAATAAATTATGAAAAAGATTCTTGTTATATTCTTCTTATTGATATTCATCGCTTCTTGCGGCTCAAGACAAAAGAAGGCGGTACATGGTTCCATTTCCTCTCCTAAATATATTAGTGTCGTTGAAAACACTGATGGATTTAGTTCGGCGTACACGGAAGATGGTCATACGTTAATATACAAGACAGACCCAAATAGCAACGTCGTTGTTTATTACGCTAAATTTGATGATAGTGCAGGTAAACATGGATACGATAGAATCAGAGACAAAGCTATTCGGGTCGAAATAGATTCTTCGCTGAATAATTTGATAAGTTTTGTTTCTATTTATGGCGGAGCATCTTGTAAGATAAACAGTAATGGTGTTTATACCCTGCACTGTTTTGACAAGCAACTTAATGAAAATTACATAGAGCAACTAGAATTCCCTTTAGACACACAAACAACAGATAATGGGAACATTGAGTCTAAAGTTAAACGAATAATATATATACTTACAATTACTTACAATGTTGCCAACAGTATCAATAAATACAATATTAGCGGTTGGAATTATATCGTATCAGCATTAGAACCTACGCTAAGCATTACAAACTATAATATATTGGTACAAGAAACCATTTACGCCCAAAAAGTCAAAGAGCATGTTTCAAAGCTAAGTAGTACGACAGAGGGGCTTAGGCAGTTATTCTTGCTGTTTTTGGAAAAGGAAAAAGAAGTAATGAGATAATAACTCCCCTACATTAGAGTTTCTCTCATTACCTATGTCATGATATTATTGTCAACAGCATTACGCTTGTACTCATTAGATACACCTCATCAATTTAGATTTTAACAAAAACGAGCCTACATTCACAATTCTGCTGAAGCACTATACATCAATTCCGATAGCCAAATTTACACCTATTTGTGCACCATCTTCTTTGTATAACTTAAACTCTGGAGCCCATAGGAACACACCAGCACTGAACATTACTCTGTTAAGCATCAACGACAAACGACCATTTGCATAGCCATCTACAAACCATTTTTCTTTTGACTTTTCATTCGTCATTCCGGTTTTCTGATTGAATTCAAATTCTGGCACATATTGCATTCGCAGACTAGGACCTACAGACAACGTAAAGAAAAGTCTTGTTTTATTCTGTTTAAACAATAAAAAAGAATAGTTTAACCCAACTTCTGCATTATAGTGACCATATTTATCAAAACACAAACGAATGCCAAATTCACCTGACAAGCCATTAGGTTTAATAAAATAGTCGGAAAAACCATAGTCTTGGAATCCGTCAAAACTATAAAAAGTTAAAGCAAACGCACCTGTCAATTCATCATCGTCGTTATTGTTTTCATTAGGTTGCTGTATGCTGTTTGAACTAGTGCTACTATTTAAAATCATTCCATTTTCATTTGTAGCAATAATACCCGATGTATTTTCTGTCACTTTCTGTTGAGCTCTTGATGAGGCAGCCTGAGAAACATTAGATACAGGAGACACCTGTGGGTCATCAGACAGGGGTGCTTGCGTGACTGTCGCTGCAGGAATATTAAGTTTCATGCCCACATAGTAAACTTCTCCCACATTAGGGTTGGCTTTCTTTATGGCATCTACGCTGACTTGATATTTAGCAGCAATGCTCTCGATAGTTTCTCCGCGCTGAATGGTATGAGTTTTAACCTCTTGAGCCATCATCGTAATGGAAAATACCACCATTACACACAGAATTAGTCTTTTCATAGCTGTTATTATTGAATCTATATCTATTAAGTTTGTATTATCAAAAAGTTGGTAATGCTCCAGAAAGAAGTCGGATCTAGGATCTTCAATACGCTCGTGCCATTATCGCCTTTGACTATTTTATATGACGAAGAAGGCATTTGGGTAAGTATCTTCGGGGAACTGGACTTGATAGTCAACTCTCGGAATGTACGTATATCAACACTGGTAAACTTGTCTTTTGAGAGGTTGTCATAATTGACCTTCTTTTTCTTCAGGAAGCCACCAGAAATGAATCCGCCGGAAGTCAGTTCTTTTTTCGACCCTATCTTCACATATCCTTCATTAATAATTTCATCTTGAGCGGCCAGTGCTTGTGTCTGTCGCTCAGCAATCTCCGCCAATTGGCTATTTGACTCCGTTAGCGAGGAAACCTTGCTGCGAAGTTGTGCAATGCTAACATTCTTTTTATCCAGGTCTGCCCTGAGATTTCTAATCATCCTGTTCTTCTCGTCCAACTGCTGGTTTAAGTTGTTTACAAGGCTATTCAATATCTCTATTTTAGCACCCTTGGCCTTTAGCGAGTCACTTAGATGAGTAATACGCTCCTTCTGTTGAACAAGCATATTCTCAAACATCTCCAAATTAAGTTTCAGCTGTTTGTAGTCTATGTGATTACCCTCTCGGCCTTTATTAGAAAACAGCATGTCTTCTTTGGCAGCAATACTATCCAACCCATCTGACAACACGGATATAAAACCAGAGAGGTCGTTCATCTCTTGCTTTTGCAATGCATCTACTTTCTGTAGGGAATCTATCCTTTGTTGTAGTTTGTCAACCTCCTGATTCTTTCCGCCTGAACAGCTAAAGGATAAAATGACACTGATCAATAAGGTTTGAGCCAGTATAGACAGATGTTTAATCTGTTTCATTGTATTATAGTTTGGTGAAACTTTTATATCCTTTTGAACCTGGTTTATTTATCACTAATGTTGTAGATGATAGCCCTAAGACATCATACACTTCGGCTGTTTTCCCACTCTCTTGAATAGTAAGCTTATTATTATTTGAATCATACCAATATGTATAATTATGTTTACTATGCCATCCACCATCTTGAGTGTCATATTCCTGAGAATATCCAGTACCATCATTATTAAATTGATAGATCTGATAACCTGTACTAAATGTATATTTCCACTGACCTACTAAGGCGGAAACAGAACCTCCGGATTGTGCACCAGGGTCTCCATCATCATTACCTCCACACGCAGTAATTCCAACGCAAAGTACTGTAAGCAACAAGATGCTTAATCCATACAAAATAATTCTCTTCATTTTATAATTAGTTTTTGGGCCTCCTGAACTCCTAAAATTCGGCGGTTAGTAATCTAGTGATTTATGGAAACTAAAAAAGGCATGGGAGTTTATTTCTCCGTGCCTATCCCTGCAGTCAGGCCTTCGCATTGCCCCCAAGTAAGGATAAGCAACGCAGCCAGCCCACGCCAAGCAAAATTATATATTCAACATAGCTACACAACAAACATAGCATAAGTTGGGATATAAATCGCCCTAACGCAGACGCTTACCGTTGCATCACCGCTGTACTTGGATTCAAAGTTGCGAAGTTTGACTTGCACAGACAGGTAACGTTCAGAAAACGCCCTTCCCCTTCAGCCAGCCCTACAAACGGCTTCGCAGGCCTCAGGATTCCATCGATGTTTTGACCCGCCTTGCCCACACGTGAGCTGGCTTAGTCGATGGCAAAGATAGTAATTATTTTTATTTCCACCAAGAAAATTGGAAAAAAATCGTTCGAAATTTAGAAAATTCCAAAAAAGTTCCTTCTTTTGTACTCAAAACCGCAGGGACAGGTACTGTTACATATAAATGACAATTAACTGAGTCATCAACACCTCGGAGAACCATGGCGATTCGTCCGAAGTGTTGTTGTTTTCTTTCTGAAAGAATTTGCAAATCATCCTCCCATCGTACCATAACAGGCTGAAATGCCGATGTGCAGGACGATTGAGCGTAGGAGGATGAAGGCGGTCATCCTACCATGAACCTCCTATGACACCCCTTGCGAACTGCATCCCAAAATGTCGGAATTGAGGTATCTCGGTGTTGAAGAATGAAAAACAGAAATTGGGACTGCCTTAGAAATACCCTGTACCATGGCACAGCGTACAACGGCCATTTCCACCGCAAGCACCGCAGGCTTGTGGTCTTGAGGTGTTCGGACTCAGCCCCGGATAGGATTGGGGAGTACTATAACCCCCATGATTCTCTTCTATGCGCTCGAAAATCCAACGCTGCGGCCATGCTCTTTTATCGGGATAGTAAGCTCTGTTATCGGAATAAATTTGAATATTTGTTCCATCTACTGCATTTCCACAGTAGAGGTCTATACAAAAGTTTTGATTAACTCCATTGTGTATGGTATAATAGCCTTCAACGTATTCTGGATACCAAATCTGCGAACTGGATCCGTTATATTGATGTAAATGTATGTTGTTATCATCCCTTGCACTACCATTTAGCAGATCAACCACATAATTTCTGTTCACGTAACTTCTTATTACAATTCCCCCCTTTTCATGAGTAACAATCCATTTTTGGCCGTTTCCTCCCCAATAGGTCCACAATAGAATATTTTGACCATTTGCAATTTTTCCGTTTTCACTCAAATCCATACAGAAATTCGGATTGTGTGCATATTTAATACAATACGTTCCTTCAGGGATAATCTGTGCGCTCAGATTGAATAACGAAGTGAGCAAAAACAATAAAAACAAGGTTCTTTTCATAATAGCAATATTTATTCTAAATTCTGTCGGCAAATTTACGAAAAAGTTCTAATTAAACGTACATGATGGCAGAAAAAATTCATAAATTTCTTTAAAACAACCTTTGCAGTGAGAAATAATTCGTATCTTTGCGAACAAATAGTGATAGAATATGGTTGTCTAATCGTTTATAAGGTATGGTAAAGAAAAACTTTCTGTTTGTCCTGTTTTGCCTGTTTTCTTTGGTTGTAAATGCTCAGGTGATAGCTGATGGCGTTTATGTCATCAAAAGCAGCATCAATCCCAACTATGTGATTGACCTTAGCGGCAGTAATGTGTTCAACGGCAATAACATCCAACTCTGGGAGCGTAACAACACCAATGCACAGAAATGGATTATTGAAAACGTCAATGGCGCGGTCATTATCAAAAGCAGTATCAACAAGAGTTTTGTGATTGATTTGAATAGAAGTAATGCTGCGTCAGGAACGAATATACAGCTATGGGAAAGCAATGGGACTAAAGCCCAACGTTGGTATGTAAGGCAGAAAGGCAATTACTTTGAGTTTCATAGCGCAGTGAATTCAAGTTATGTGATAGACCTAAATTCTTCAAACATTGCCAGTGGCGAAAACATCCAGTGCTGGGAGTCGAACAACACCAATGCCCAGCGTTGGATTTTGGAGCGGGTTGAAGAAAGCAACGGTAATTCATACGTTCCTGCTCCACTCTATCCGCAGACGCCACAGAGCCAAATAGAAAAATGCACTCATTGCTATGGCACAGGAAAGTGCAGCACATGTCATGGTAGAGGGCTGAGTCCGAACACATTTTTCTGTTTTTCATTCTTCAACATCGACCCCTCAATCCGACATTTTGGAATGCGGTTCAGGTTCATGGGAGGATGATTTTAAAGTGAAGAGTGAAAAATAAAAAGTGAAAAATGAAGTAATAAACATGCGACTGACGAAGCGGCACTTTGCGGCCTTCAAAACGTAACTTGGCAAGCGACAAAACGTAACTTGGCAGCCGTCGAAACGTACTTTCGTCAGCTTGATAAAAAGGGGGTGTGTCAAAATAGGCACATCCTCTTTGTTTTGCACAAAGCCCCGACTTTCTCAAGCCAGGGCTTTGTTATGTCGCAAAGTTTTTGTACCT
>CACYOC010000038.1 GCA_902775975.1 uncultured Bacteroidales bacterium
TCGGGACGGAAGTCGAACGTGCCGTCTTCACGGATGCTGGCTGAGCCGCGCAACCGTCTTACCTTACTGGTTTTCAATTCGTTAGTTGCCATATTACTAATGTTTTAATGTTAATTCCGAAGGTAACAAGTAACAAGTAACAAGTAACAATAAGAGGTTTTTTACATTCCGAGAATTTCAGAAAACCATTAAATATATAATATATTATAATATATTATTATATTTACCATTTAATTTTTCGCTTAATGTTACTTGTTACTTGTTACTTGTTACTTGAAACTTGAAACTTGAAACTTGAAACTTTGCTTACTTTACTCCCAACGTGCTATGTTAGTGATAGTTACACGATTCTCGTAGCGATCTTCGCCCTGTTGCGTCTGCCACTTTCTGGCATCCACCACCAGATGTACGTTCACCGTCATGCCTGCTTCGAGTTTCAGTCCCAGCGCCGCCTTGGCATAGTTGCCCGTTGTCTCGGCGAAAAACGTGTTGATGCCATCCGTGAGCAAGAAGCCCTGGCTGGTGAATACGGCAGGCAACAGGGTATTTATATATTTCGTTATCAACATGTTTGTTTACCACATAGTCGCCATGTTTATTTGGAAATATCAGGAAATGTCCTTAACTTTGCAGGCGGAAAGTGCAGTAATTTTGAAGGAAAAAATGCTATCAAGTGATGTTTTAATACAAATATAAACCGCCAAATAAAAGCCATAAGATTGCGGCAGCACCTGCAAAATCTGCGTCAGAATAGGAACTGCCAGTAACAGTAGAAGCATCGTAATTGAAATGGACAAAATCTGATTTTGTCAGGTAATAGTCCACTCCGCCCAATGTGTTGTCGTGTATATATACGTGGCAAGCGACATTGTAAGTACCGGAGTTTCCAAGGTGGAGCTCAGAATAAGGAAGGAAAAGTTGCAGGTCTTTAATAAAGGTATCGTCACCATTATTGGTAATAGATAATTCTGTGCAAATGACTCCATTGTATCCTCTGTATTGCCCATTTTGGTCTTGCATTCCGTTGTTTTCGGGACGGTCAAAGTAAGCTGATACACGTAACTGATGGTTACTGACATGGAAAAACTGTGCATCAACATGTACTATCAATCCCTTTTGGTTGTTCCTGTAAACATTATGCTCAATGGTGTACGATGTTATTTCCGCTCCAGGACCTGTGATGACAGGTTGGCGCTTCGTGCTAAAAATCCTATAAACGCCGTTATTGGAACGAGTCAGCACGTTGTCACCCTGAATTCTGATAATCTCTATGTATTTGTCATTCGGATCATAACTACCGCTGCGCGGTTTCAAATTGATGCGTTTTCCATTCATGGTATAGGTATAGGAAGAGTTTGTCCCACCATAACGAGAGTTCCAGGTCAGGACACCATTCTTCCCAAATGTCATATATTCACCAAATCGGCAGACAAGGGGGTTCTTACATGAATTCGTGGAAGGATTGTATGCTCCATAACTAGCAAGATAAAGCGTTCTGCCTCTGTAAGCAGACCATGACTGGCAGTAAGAAGATGTGCAACTTGCCAAGATTGTGATAAGAACAAGAAACTTTTTCATTGTATATTTATTATTATTTTGGAACAAGGGTATTATTTCAGCAGGAGCTCGCGGGCTTTTTCGATGATGTCGTCCTTGTCTTGCGCGATGGAGGCGGCGGTGAGGTTGACGGCGACGTCGGGGGCGATGCCGAATTCGGTGTGGCGGGCATCTTTGTCGTATAGGGGGCAGGCGGAGAAGCGGACGTTCCAGCCGTTGGGGAGGCTGCTGTTCAGGGGCATGCCGCCTCCGCCGCCGGTATGGTCGCCGACGAGGGTGACGTTGGGCAGGGCGTGCATCATGACGGCAAAGGCGTTGGCGGCGCTAAAGACGCTGCGGTTGGTGAGCACGCAGACTTTCTTGTTCCACCGCAGGTTCTTGGAGGGCTCGAGGTACTGGGCCTTCATCTCGGAGAAGTCGCTGTGGCCGGGGCCGGTCTTGTGCTGCATGTAGCCTGTGAGGGTCTTCTGCTGCACGAAGCGTCCTGCCAGCCGCTCGGCGACGGTGAGGTTGCCGCCGCCATTGTTGCGGATGTCGATGATGAGTCCCCGGCAGAAGGCCATGTAGGAGAGCATCTCGTCGAGGTTGCCTTCGCCGATGGCGGTCTCGAAGGTGGGGCAATAGACGTAGCCGATGTTGTCGTCGAGGATTCTGAAGTTGAGTCCGCTGGAGATGCGGTAGTCGGTGCCCATATAGTGGCGGTACAGGGTGTCGCTGAAGTTCTTGGGGTAGGCCTCGTGCCACGCCCAGTAGCGTCCGTAGTTCATGGAACTGGTGAGGTTGACGTGGCCGTCGCGCAGCTCGCCGAGCATGTCGCAGCAGACTTCGAAGAGCTGGGTGGTCTTCATGTTGTTGTTTACGCGTACCTTATATTTACTATATACGGCATTCCAGTCGAGTCCGTACTCTTGCTGCTTGTAGTCGAAGAAGCAGTAGTGCTCATCGACGATTTTCCACAGTGCCTCGAAGTTGCCTACGGGGGTGTCGTCATGTTCTTCCACATCGACGCACGATACGCACAGCGTACAGCTGATTGTCAGGAGCCAAATACCAATCTTCTTCATAGGTCGTGGGGGGTGATGCTAAACCGCTTGGTGAGTCCGATGACGAAGCGGTGTGTCCAGATGTGTTGCTTGAGGTTGTTGACCTTCGACTGCTGGATGTTTCCGAGGTATCCGCAGCGCAGGGTGATGTGACGTGACAGTTGTGCCTCGAGGGTGAGCAGCTGGCGCCATTCGGGTGCTGAGACGAAGGTGGTGGGGACGATGTTATGGTCGTAGTTGCCACGGTTGAAGATTTCGTAGTACGACTGTCCGTAGTTGGGCGAGAACTGTATGCCGACGAGTGGCAGGCTGAGCTCGTAGCGTGCGGCAAAGCGTTTCTTGAAGAGTGTGAAGCGGTAGGTTGCCACGCCTGTCGGCATGATGTTGAGGTGTGCTCGGGCTTGTGCGGGGTTGTTGCCGTTCGACGTGTTGTAGATGAAGCCTAACGAGGCGTTGGCCAGTCCGCCGGCCTGCAGTGTCAGGCGGTTGTCGAGCAGTTGCCAGGCACGGAGTTTTCCCCAGTAGAAGTTGTAGGCTCCCTCGAGCTCGCTCTTGTTGTCGCCGCGGTCCTTGACGGTGGAGAGGTTGGCTTCGTGCTCCATGACTGTTGACCAGTGTCTGCCGGGTCGCTGGCGCTCGATGGTTGAGAGGAACGTGAAGCCCAGTCCGGTGAAGTGCTCCATGGAGAGGTAGGTGTCGAGCACGTTGGTGCCGCCGATGCCTATCATGGTGCTGCGGGTGATGTGTTTGGGTGTTGGGTGTTGGGTGATGGGTGTTGGGTGTTGGCTGTAAGCAGGTATGTTGCCTGCTAACAGCCAAAAGGCAATAGCCCCAATCCAAGCACTAACCGCCCGTTTACTCATCATCGTCATTGGGGAATAGTCTTAGCTGTCCGGTGAGTTCGTCGAGCACCTGCTGCTGGCTCTTGCCGGCATCGGGGTCGAGGTTCTCGCCTTCTTCCTCTTCCTCCTCGTCAGACTCTTCGGGGGACTCGGGCTGTCGCAGGGGCTCCAGCTCCTCGATGCTGGCGGTCTCGAAGGTGGTGAGGCGCTTGCCCTTGGCCTTGAAGCCCTTGACGGCGATGAACTGTTCGACGTCGATTTCCTCGCTGCCCCGGAAGGCGTCGTTGCCACCATAGGTGACGAGCACTCTGGGATAGTAGGTGTCGGTGAGCAGAATCTGTCGGGAGTTGGCGTTCTCGCCCATGAAGCTCTGCTTGCGCTTGGTGGCCTCCATGAGGAATCGCTTGATGTAGGGATAGCCCTGGTTGTCGGCATCGAAGAGCACGCAGGTCCATATCTTGTCGGCTTCGTATTTCTCGATGAGCTGGATGTTGTCCTCGAAGTGGATGTTGGCGTCGAAGCCGGTGAGGTAATACTCGCCGTTCTGCAGGATGACGAGTATCTGGTCGCCGTCGTTGAATTCGCCCAGCAGGCGTCCGTGCTCGTCGTAGTTCAGGCGGTTGACGTCGGGGTCGTACCACACCTTGCGACCTCCGAGCGTGGAGTGTCCGTGGCTCTTCAGTCCGATGCGGTGTACCTGGTATTTCGTGAGGATGTTACCCTTGGCGGTGCGTCCCTTGATGAGCACTTCGGAGAAGTCCTTGTCGAAGAAGATGCGCTTCAGCTTGGGTGCGGGGTCGAGGGTGACCTTGATGACCTCTGCTTCGCCGTTGGGGTTGACGGTGAAATAAACCACGCGTGAACCCTCGGTGCCGCTGGTCATGTCGTACTCCCTGTCGCGGGTCAGCGACGGGATGTTGAAGCGCTTGATGTAGTAGTAGCCCTTGCGACCGTCGCGATAGACGAGGTTGTAGATGGTTCGCTGGTCGTTCTTCTTGAAGACGCCGAGCCAGATGACGTTCTTGCCGACGAACAGCTTCTCTGCCACGCGTACCACCTTGAACTTGCCGTCCTTGTAGAAGATGATGATGTCGTCGATGTCGGAACAGTTGCAGACAAACTCGTCCTTCTTCAGTCCGGTGCCGATGAAGCCGTCCTGGCGGTTGATGTAGAGCTTCTGGTTGGCCTCCACGACCTTGGTGGCCTCGATGGTGTCGAAGTTGCGAATCTCGGTCAGTCGGGGATGGTCCTTGCCGTACTTGTCCTTCAGGAACTGGAACCACTCTGCCGTGACCTCCACGAGGTTGTTCAGGTCGCGGTCTATCTCGTCAATCTCGGCCTGGATGCGCGCCATGAGCTCCTCGGCCTTGTCCTTGTTGAACTTGAGGATGCGCTGCATCTTGATTTCGAGCAGCTTTAGGATGTCGTCCTTGGTGACCTCGCGTACCATCTGCGGATAGTAGGGCGTCAGGCGCTCGTCGATGTACTCGCAGACGCTGTCGATGTCGGGAGCGTTCTCAAATTTCTTGTCCTTATAGATGCGCTCCTCGATGAATATCTTTTCCAGCGAGCAGAAGTGTAGCTGGTTGAGCAGTTCGCCACGGCGGATTTCCAGCTCCTGGCGGATGAGGTCCTTCGTGCGATCTACGGAGTGGCGCAGCACGTCGCTGACGGTGAGGAACTGCGGTTTGTTGTCCTCGATGACGCAGCAGTTGGGCGAGATGTTGATTTCGCAGTCCGAGAAGGCGTAGAGGGCGTCGAGCGTCTTGTCCGACGACACGCCGGGAGCCAGCTGCACCTGTATCTCCACCTTGGCGGCGGTGAGGTCTTCCACGTGGCGTGCCTTGATTTTTCCCTTGTCGATGGCCTTGAGGATGGAGTCTATCAGCGTTTCGGTTGTTTTTGAGAAAGGAATCTCTCGGATAACGAGTGTCTTGGGGTCCAGTTTCTCAATCTTGGCACGCACCTTCAGTACGCCCCCGCGCTGGCCGTCGTTGTATTTCGACACGTCGATGGAGCCGCCGGTGGGGAAGTCGGGGTAGAGGTGGAACTCCTCGTCGTGCAGATAGGCAATGGCGGCGTCGCAGATTTCCACGAAGTTATGGGGCAGCACCTTGGTAGAGAGTCCTACGGCAATGCCTTCGGCACCCTGTGCCAGCAGCAGCGGGAACTTGACGGGCAGCGTGATGGGCTCCTTGTTACGACCGTCGTACGACATCTGCCACTCGGTGGTCTTGGGGTTGAACACCGTGTCGAGGGCGAACTTCGACAGTCGTGCCTCGATGTATCGGGGTGCTGCCGCCTTGTTGCCGGTGAGGATGTTTCCCCAGTTTCCCTGTGTGTCGATGAGCAGGTCCTTCTGACCTAACTGCACCAGGGCATCGCCGATGGAGGCGTCGCCGTGCGGGTGGAACTGCATGGTGTGTCCTACGATGTTGGCCACCTTGTTGTAGCGTCCGTCGTCCATGCGCTTCATGGAGTGCAGGATGCGTCGCTGCACGGGTTTCAGACCGTCTTCGATGTGCGGCACGGCACGGTCGAGAATGGTGTAGGAGGCATAGTCCAGGAACCAGTTCTGGTACATGCCGCTCAGATGGTGAACGGCAGCGGCGTCGAAGCGGTTCACTGGCTTGTAGTCGGAGTGAGCTTCGGTGGAATCTGCATTTTCGGTATTTTCGGTATTTTCGGTGTTTTCAGCGTTTTCAGCGTTTTCAGTATCTTCTGTGTCGTTGATACCGTCCTGAGGGTCTGTATTTTCAGGGCTTTCCACGCTGTTCATATCGTCTCTTGTCTCGTCGTCCATGGGCTTATTTTATTAAATAATGTTGCAAAGATACGAAATAATTCTCAATTATCAATTGTCAATTATCATTTTTTTGCTACCTTTGCAGCCATAATTTCGAAATATTATATTTTTATGGCACAAGAAGACGTATTTAAGAAGATTGTGAGCCACTGCAAGGAGTATGGTTTCGTATTTCCCAGCAGCGACATCTATGATGGATTAGGCGCCGTGTATGACTACGGTCAGAACGGTGTTGAGTTGAAGAACAACATTAAGGAATACTGGTGGAAGTCGATGGTACTGCTGCACGAGAACATCGTGGGTATCGACTCTGCCATCTTTATGCACCCCACGATATGGAAGGCATCAGGACACGTGGATGCTTTCAACGACCCTCTGATTGACAACCGCGACTCGAAGAAGCGCTATCGTGCTGACGTGCTGATAGAAGATCAGATTGCCAAGTACGACGAGAAGATTCAGAAGGAAGTGGAGAAGGCTCGCAAGCGTTTCGGCGACAGCTTCGACGAACAGAAGTATATGGAGACCAGCGAGCGCGTGAAGGAGACTAAGGAGAAGCGCGACGCACTGCATGCACGCTATGCTGCTGCTATGCAGGGTCCCGACTTGGAAGAGTTGAAGCAGATCATCCTGGACGAGGAGATTGTCGATCCCATCAGCGGTACGAAGAACTGGACTGACGTGCGTCAGTTCAACCTGATGTTCTCAACCGAAATGGGTGCTTCTGCCGAGGGTTCCATGAAGGTCTATCTGCGTCCCGAGACGGCTCAGGGTATCTTCGTCAACTATCTGAACGTGCAGAAGACAGGCCGCATGAAGATTCCCTTCGGTATTGCCCAGATTGGTAAGGCCTTCCGTAATGAGATTGTGGCTCGCCAGTTCATCTTCCGCATGCGTGAATTCGAGCAGATGGAGATGCAGTTCTTCGTGAAGCCCGGTACCGAGCTGGAGTGGTTCCCCAAGTGGAAGCAGACCCGTATGGCTTGGCACCAGGCACTGGGCTTCGGCGCCGAGAACTACCGTTTCCACGATCACGAAAAACTGGCTCACTATGCCAATGCCGCTACCGACATCGAGTTCAAGATGCCGTTCGGTTTCAAGGAGGTGGAGGGTATTCACTCACGTACCAACTTCGACCTGTCGCAGCATGAGAAATACTCAGGCAAGAGCATTAAATACTTCGACCCGCAGACCAACGAGAGCTACACTCCGTTTGTCATCGAGACCTCTATCGGCGTTGACCGTATGTTCCTCTCCGTGATGTGTCACTCGTATTGCGAGGAGAAACTGGAGAACGGCGAGACACGTGTGGTATTGAAACTGCCTGCAGCCCTGGCACCTGTCAAGCTCGCCGTCATGCCGCTGGTGAAGAAAGACGGTCTGCCTGAGAAAGCCCGTGAAATCATCAACGACCTGAAGTTCCACTTCAACTGCCAGTATGATGAGAAAGACTCTATCGGCAAGCGCTACCGCCGTCAGGACGCCATCGGTACTCCTTACTGCGTCACCGTCGATCACGACTCGCTGCAGGACGGTAAAGTCACCCTGCGCTTCCGCGACACCATGGAACAGGAGCGTGTCAACATCAGCGACCTCGCCGCCATCATCGAAGACAAGGTGAGCATTGCCTCGCTGCTCAAGAAGTTGCAGTAATTATTGAAGAAAAGAAAACACATGACAGCCATCAAAAACCCTGTGCAGCGTATGCTCCGCTTGCTGCCCCTCTGCCTCGCCGCCCTGTCGCTGCTGCTCACTTCGTGCAAGGAGCAGGACGACAACGGCGAGGAGTTTCCCAACTGGCAGCACCAGAACGACGTGTTCTACGGACGTCTCGTGGCTGATGCCCGCGAATTCAAGGCCTCAGGCGACCTGCACTGGGACCTTATTCCCAGCTACTCGAAGCCTGCCTCAGGCTATGCGTACCAGTACTATGACTATGTGGTCGTAGAGAAACTGGAGGACGGCGAAGGTACCACATCGCCCTTGCTGACGGATACCGTGGAGGTACACTACGTCGGCAAGCTGATACCCTCTGCCGACAAGTACAAGGCTGACGGCATGGAGTTCGACCGTAGCTACCCCGGTGTCTTCGACTCCGCCGTAGCCACCCCCTCCAAGTTGGGCGTTGCCGGACTCATCAACGGCTTCATCACTGCCGTCATGCAGATGCACAAGGGCGACCACTGGCGCGTCTATGTTCCCTACCAGTTAGGCTATGGCACGCTGACCTCTGGCAAGATTCCGGGTGGCAGCACGCTCATCTTCGACCTCAGGTTGGAAGACTTCTGGCATAAGAAAAAAGGTGATAGCAATTGAGCTATCACTTTTTTTTAGTTTACTGTTTACAGTTTACAGTTTACAGTTTACAGTTTACTGTTTACAGTTTACAGTTTACTGTTTTTCGCTTTCCATGTCTCTTCGCGACTTGCTCTTTGTGACCAGCCAGACGCCGCTGAACACCAGGACGACGGCAAGGGCATGCGTTGGCTTCAGGATGCCAAGACCCATGAGCAGCGTAGCACCAACGCTAACAACGGGCTGCACGTAGTTATAGACGCTGACAACGGTAGGACGCAGCGTGCGCTGACCCACCATGGTGAGAATGTAGCAGAGGAACGTGCCGATGCAGACAACGTAAGCTACCTCCCACCACGTCTTGGCAGGAATGGGGTTGCTCAACACTTCCTCGACATGTGTAAGCGTAAAGGGCAACAGCATGAGGGTGCCCCAAGAAAACATATACTTGTTGGTAGTGAAGACGCTGTAGCGGCGTATCAGCGGATTGAAGAGCGACAGGTAGAGGGCAAACGAGAACTGAGCGAAAAGACACAGCAGGTCGCCACGGATGTCGCCAACCTTTGCACTGGCATGGGCAGCACTGGTGAGAATGAGGATGAGGGCTCCGCTGCAGCCCATGAGTACGCCGATGGCCTTCTTGCCCGTGATGGGCTCCTTCAGGATGAGGGCAGATAGCAGCATGGCAAAGATGGGCATAGAGGTGGTAACGATGGAGGCGTTGATGGGTGACGTGATGCTCAGTCCCATGGTGTAACAGCACTGGTTGCAGATGAGACCGAACAGCGCGGCGCCGATGAACATCAGCTTGTCGTGGCGAGGCACGTGCTCCTTCTTGGCAAACAGCGACGCTATCCAGAACAGCAGACAGGCTCCGACAACACGGAAAGTGACCAGCGTCAAGCCGTCAAAACCGTGTGTCATGGCATCCTTGCTGATGGGCGCCATGAGACCCCAGCCGGCACAAGCGCCAAACATGCTCAGATGGGCTATGAGGGCCTTGTTGTCATCTCTTTTTTCCATCATCATGAAATATTTTCGCTGCAAAGATACAAAATAATTGATAATTGATAGCGGATAATTGATAATTATTTGTATATTTGCAGCAGAAAAACCTACAATTATGAAATACGCAGACTACATCAAGCAAATAGAGATTGACTCCCTTTGGGGTGGCAGGAAGCACATCCTGTGGACGCTCGACCCACACGTGAACATCCTGAGCGGCATCAACGGCGTGGGAAAATCCACCATCCTGAACCGCATCTTCCAAAGCATCTGTACGAAAGGCGACCTGAAGAACCATCTGCTGAAGGGGGTTCACATTACCGCAGAGCCGGAAGACGCCACACATATCCGCTTCGACCTGATACGCTCGCTGGACTCGCCGATGCTGGAGTTCAAGGGCGAGCATGGTGAGTTGCGAGACTACATCCAGACGCAAGGACTGCAACTGACGCCTCACCTGACGACGGCTTCTTCCATGCTCGATGTGCAGCTGTACCGTCTGCAGCGCAAATACCTGGACTATCAGGTGAACATCGGCAATCGCATCATCGCTGCCCTACAGGAGGGACATGCCGATGCCGCCCAGCAGCTGTCGCAGGCGAAGACGCGCTTCCAGGACATCGTCGATGAACTCTTCGAAGAGACTGGCAAGAAACTGGTGCGTACGGAGAACGAGCTGCGCTTCTCGCAGATAGGAGAGTCGCTGGTGCCGTACCAGCTGTCGAGCGGCGAGAAGCAGATGCTGGTCATCCTGCTCACCGTGCTCGTAGAGGATTTGCAGCCTACGGTGCTCTTCATGGATGAGCCGGAGGTCAGCCTGCACATCGAGTGGCAGAAACGTCTCATAGACCTGATTGTCGAGCTGAACCCTAACGTGCAGGTCATCCTCACTACCCACTCGCCAGCCGTCATCATGAACGGATGGGTGGATCGCGTCACCGACGTGTCAGACATCACCATGGCATAAGGACGTCCTATCGGAATTACGACATCACGAAATATCGAAATATCGAAATATCGACATATCGAAAACTATGCCCACCAGATTAAAAGATAACCTGAATAGCAACTACTTCGAAGCGGCCAACGCCCTGCGACCCAAGCAGGCGAGGCGACGCATCGTGGCGTATGTGGAGAGTTACGACGATATCTTCTTCTGGCGCACCGTGCTGACACGCTTCGAGAACGAACACCGATACTTCGAGGTGATGCTGCCCTCGCACCGCAAACTGGAACGGGGCAAGAAGGCGGTGCTCTTCAACTTCATCGGCGGACAGGTGGGACCAGATATGATAGCATGTGTTGATGCCGACTACGACTACATGCTGCAGGGCGCTACACCGCAATCGAAGAGTGTCATCGAAAACCCCTATGTCTTTCATACCTACGCCTATGCCATAGAAAACCTGCAGTGCTATGCACCTTCGCTGCATGACGTCTGTGTGGCAGTAACGCTCAACGACCACCGCATCTTCGAATTCGAAGACTATCTGCAACAGTATTCCGAGGCTATCTTCCCGCTCTTTATCTGGAGCGTCTGGGCTTATCGCTCGGGAAAGCATAACCGTTTCTCCATGACAGACTTTGCAAGGGTCATCGACCCGGGAGGCTTCGACATTGCCAATCCGCAGCCGTCGATTGAACACCTGCGCCATAAGGTGGGAACGAAGGTGCGGCAGCTGCAACATGAATTTCCCGATAACAAGGAGGAATACCTGAAAACCAAGGAAAACATCAAGGCGTTGGGAGTGACACCGCAGACCACATATCTCTACATTCAAGGTCACCACCTGTTCGACACGGTGATGATACCGATATTAAGTAAGGTGTGCAACCGTCTGCGTTTGGAACGACAGGAAGAGATAACGCGGACGGCACGCCACCACATGCAGCAGCAAAACGAACTGTCGTGCTACGAACACTCGCTACAGGATATTCGGCAGGTGCTGAAGAAAAACATGGGATACATCCTCTCGCCACACTTCCGCCGCATTCAGCAGGACATCGAGGCGTATATCGATAAAGGCGGTAGTTCCCCTTCTCTTGGATCAAGGCTGTAGCCCCCCTTCTTTTGGTTAATGGCTGTAGTTCCCCTTCTCTTGGATCAAGGCGGTAGTTCCCCTTCTTTTTAGAAGGGTTCTACGTCGCTACTTCAGCACCCACTCTCCCTCGCGCTGCACCATCGGCACGACGATTTCCTCTTGTGTGGAGTCGCGGAACTGAAGCAGCAGGAAAGCATAGACCACCTGCTGCCACTGGTCTTCACCAGCGATGCGGAAGGAGTCGCGGCGGGCGGCATTCTGCGACAGGCTAACCGCCTGCAGACCGCCATGCTTCTGCTCAATGTCGTGGGTATACTGTTGGAATATCCTCTGCCGCTGCTCACGATAGTCGGCAGGTAGAGAGTCGTTGTCGGACTTGGCAGCCTGCAAACCGTCAGGATAGCCTTCCATCAGGCGCTGATAATAGGACAGAGCAGCCTGAGCTGCTTGCTCTTCGGGGGTCTGCGATGAGCAGGACACCCAGCAGCAGAGTGACAAAAGCCCGATGCTAAATGCTAGCAGTTTCTTCATTTCTGACGGATAAAGACATTGATCGGTGTGCCGGTGAGCGTCCAGTTCTCACGCATCTTGTTCTCTAAGAAACGGCGGTAGGCCTCCTTGACATACTGTGGCAGGTTGGCATAGAAGACAAAGGTGGGAATCTGCGTGTCGGGCACTTGTGAGACGTACTTGATCTTGATGTACTTGCCCTTGATGGAGGGTGGGGGAGTCTGCTCGATGATGGGCAGCATCACTTCGTTGAGCTTCGATGTGCCAATCTTGATCTTACGGTTCAGATAGACCTGCTTGGCGGTCTCGAGCACCTTGAAGATGCGCTGCTTGGTGACGGCAGAGGCGAAGATGATGGGGAAATCGACAAACGGAGCCATGCGCTGACGAATGGCGGTTTCGAAGGTCTTGATGGCAATCTGCGACTTGTCTTCCACCAGATCCCACTTGTTGACGACAACTACCAGCGACTTGTTGTTCTTCTGGATGAGCTGGAAGATGTTCATGTCCTGCGCCTCGATGCCTCGGGTGGCATCAATCATCAGGATGCAGACGTCGCTGTTCTCAATGGCACGGATGCTGCGCATGACGGAGTAGAACTCAAGGTCTTCCGTCACCTTGTTCTTGCGACGGATGCCGGCAGTATCGACGAGGTAGAAGTCGAAACCGAACTTGTCGTACTTGGTATAGATGCTGTCGCGCGTCGTTCCGGCAATATCAGTAACGATATTGCGGTCTTCGCCGATGAAGGCGTTAATGATGCTCGACTTTCCGGCATTCGGACGACCGACGACAGCAAAGCGAGGCGTGGAATCGTCCAGGTCGTCAGCATCGGCAGCAGGCAACTTAGAGAGCACAAAGTCCAGGAGGTCGCCAGTACCGGAACCGGTAGCAGCGCTGACGCAGAAGGGATCGCCAAGGCCGAGCTTATAAAACTCGTACTGACCATAGAGGTCCTTGCCGTCATCGGCTTTGTTAGCCACCAGCACCACGGGCAACTTCGAACGGCGCAGGATGAGTGCGACATCCTGGTCGAGGTCGGTCAGACCGTTCTTGATATCGACAAGAAAGAGTACCAGGTCAGCCTCCTCAGTGGCAACGATGACCTGCTTGCGGATTTCTTCCTCAAAGACATCGTCGCTGTTGACCACCCAGCCACCGGTATCTACGACGGAGAATTCCCTTCCGTTCCATTCACATTTGCCGTACTGGCGGTCACGCGTTGTGCCTGCCTCGTCACTGACAATGGCTCGCCGACTATTCGTCAGGCGATTGAATAACGTGGACTTGCCGACATTGGGGCGTCCGACTATTGCTACTAAGTTTCCCATAAGCTAAATATTTATTCTGGGTTATATCCAAATGAATCCAGTTCGCGCTGATTGCTGCGCCAGTCTTTATCAACCTTGACAAAGGTCTCGAGGTAGATAGGCTTCTGGAAGAATTTCTCCAGTGCCTTACGGGATTCGGTAGATACTTTCTTGAGGGCGATACCCTGATGGCCGATGATGATGCCTTTCTGGGAGTCGCGCTCCACATAGATGATGGCGTTGATGTGGATACTCTTCTCGGTCTCCTTGAAGCGCTCCACACGAACCTCAACACTATAGGGTATCTCCTTGTCGTAGTAGAGTAGTATCTTCTCACGGATAATCTCCGACACGAAGAAACGCGCAGGCTTGTCCGTCAGTTGGTCTTTGTCGAAGAACGCAGGACTCTCGGGCAACAGCTCTTTGATGCGCTTGAGCAGCAGGTCAGTACCGAACTTGTTCTTCGCAGAGATAGGCAGAATCTCGGCATTAGGCAGCAGCGTGTGCCACTTCTCAACAATTGCTGCCAGCAATTGTTGAGCCCCATTAGCCTCATTAGCCCTATTAGCCCCAAGCTCATCAATCTTGTTAATGAGCAGCAACACGGGAATTTGCATCTTCTGCACCTTCTGAAGAAAATCCATGTTCTTCTCGGGGTTCTCCACGACATCGGTGACGTAGAGCAGCACGTCGGCATCCTGCAGCGCTGACTCTGAGAAGGCCAGCATAGACTCCTGCAACTTGTAATTGGGCTTAAGAACACCTGGCGTATCAGAAAAAACTATCTGCATGTCGTCCGTGTTGACAATACCCATGATGCGATGGCGCGTGGTCTGCGCCTTGAAAGTCGCAATCGAAATACGCTCACCAACCAACTGGTTCATGAGCGTACTTTTTCCTACATTGGGATTTCCAACGATATTTACAAATCCTGCTTTATGAGTCATTTCTCATTACTTGTTTCTCATTTGGCGCTTGCACCATCATAAGCCCACTTGTAATAGCTTGCTCCGTGAACGAAACCAGCACCGAAGGCGGTGAAAATCATGTTGTCACCTTTCTTGAGCAGGTGTTCGTTCTCCCAGAGAGCCAGAGGAATAGTGGCTGCAGACGTGTTACCGAAATGCTCGATGTTCACCATCACCTGCTCCATGGGCACTTCCAAGCGCTTGGCAACGGCCTCGATGATGCGGAGGTTGGCCTGATGAGGTACTATCCAAGCGATGTTGTCCTTGTTCAGACCGTTACGCTCTGCAATGAGGGCACAGTCGTCGCTCATATTGCTGACAGCATAGCGATAGACGGTGCGTCCTTCCTGGTAGAGGTAGTGCAGACGATGGTCAACGGTGAAGTGGCTGGGAGGACATACAGAGCCGCCGGCCTTCAGGTGAAGGAACGGAAGACCCTTGCCGTCAGCACGGAAGTAGGAATCCATCACGCCGATGTTCTCCTCTTCGGTACCCTCGACCAGCACGGCTGCTGCTCCGTCGCCAAACAATGCACAGGTGGCACGGTCTTTGTAATCGACCACGCTGGACATCTTGTCGGCGCCAATGACGATGATTTTCTTGTAGCGGCCGCTCTGAATCATAGAGCCTGCCACATCGAGTGTGTAGAGAAATCCACAGCACGCACCCCACAGGTCGAATGCAAAAGCATTCTTCAGTCCTAGCTTGCCCAGTACAATGCTGGCTGTAGAGGGAAACTTATAATCAGCCGTCGAGGTGGTAACGATAATCGCGTCGATGGTATCAGGGTCGCAGCCAGTCTTCTGCAACAGCTGCTTGGCGGCCTTGCGGGCCATGTAGCTGGTGCCCAGACCCTCCTCGGTGAGGATGCGGCGCTCCTTGATACCAACACGCGTCGTAATCCACTCGTCGTTGGTATCGACCATGCGCGACAGCTCCTCATTATTGAGGACATATTCGGGCACATAGCCGCCAATGCCGGTGATTATCGCATTGATTTTGTTTTTCACTGTTCTCTATTAAACGTTTACCTTATTCAGCTGCTTCGTCCATTACAATAGCAATCTTGCCACGATAGTAGCCACAGGTGGGGCATACGGTGTGGTAGATGTGATAAGCACCACAGTTGGGACATACGGCCAACGTGGGAGCTACTGCCTTGTCATGGGTACGACGCTTAGCGGTACGAGTGTTCGATTGTCTTCTTTTAGGATGTGCCATAATAAATTACAATTTAACTATTTACAATTTACAATTTTCTTTTTTTTTCGAGCGGGAGCAAATGATTCACTCTTCACTCTTCACTTTTAACTTTTCCAGTGCTTGCCAGCGTGGGTCTATCGCCTCTGCCTCCTCTTCGCCGCTTCGGACAGCGCCGCTCAGCTCGTCGAGCTTCTGCGTCATCGCACTATTGCATTTTCCAGGTGCATGAACGTGCTTGATGGGTATGGCCAGCATGATAAACTCATAGATGAACCACGACACGTCGAGAATTCCTTCACTCTCGTCGATGGTCACGGTGTCATCGTCTTCACTGTATGTGTCGCCCAGTCGTACTATCAGACGGTTGTCCGTCGAAATAGGCTGCTCCATGTCGTCAAGACAACGGTCACAGCTGACTGTTACGTGGCCCACGGTATGAAACTGGAGTTCGAAAAAGCCGGCCATCTTGCGTATAGACACCGACACATGCAAGGCTCCGTGTTCCAGTTGTGAACCCTCCAAAGCTGAAAAGAACGTATCTGTCAAGTCGAAATCGAGGCTGGTCACCTCGTCTTTCAGCGCTTTAAAATCTATCTTCATCAACTCTGAATTACACATAATGACACTTTACGAGCTGCAAAGGTACGAAAAAAAAGAGAATTAAGAATTAAGAATTAAGAATTTTTTCGCTTTTTGTTGAAAATCAGCACTTAACACGCCTTAAGATTGCACATTACTTTCTCTTGTGTGCAAAAAAACTAAAACACAGTGTACTTGCCACGTTGTTGCATGAAGATAGCCTCATGGGCAGCCTGCTGACAAAGTTGCGCCTCCTCGTCGCTGATGGTGTCAGGATGATAATGGTTGCCATCGACAATACGGCCTGTCAGGAATTCGCACCAGGTGCAGGCGGCAGTATAGCGCCCCAAGGTGTAGCTCAGATGATAGCCGTCACGATTGAGGATATCACCGAAACGATAGCGTGCCAACTGGATGGCAATGCCGGAAGGGATGATGCGCTGGATGCCGGCAGAGGGCAGCGCGCCGAGCATGGTACTGACGATGGCGCTGTACATCTGGCGCTGGTTGTTGTTGTAGGCCTTGAAGCGCCACGAGTTGAGGTCGTTGGCGTATGCCCATGTCATGTGCCAGGCAAAAGGTGTCTGGAAGGAACTGGTATATTTGCTGATTTCCTGTTTCAGGGCAGGCAGCAGGGCGAAACTCCTGGGAATGCCCGACAGTTGGCTGGCTTGCTGTAGCGTGATGAGGTCCCAGTGCTCGTCGCGGATGATGCGCTTCAGCGTTACCTTCTTGTATTCAGCCTTGACGCCGCCCACCACTTTCCGATAGTCATACGCAGCACTGTCTCCCAACAGGTTGGTGTAGTGCCGCTCAATGCTGCAGCCACCGATGTAGGCATTGCCGATGACCAGCGAGTCGCCCTGGGCTTTTGCCAACTCATAGAGGTATTGCTCGACGGCATCTTGCGAAAAGCTATTGCCGATGGCGAGTACCTTGATGGTCTTGCCGCTGAGGGGTAAAAGGGTAAGAAGGTAAAAGAGTAAAGTAACTACTACGCGCATGATACCTTAATATATATTATATAAACTATTTTCTCAGTTTTCTGAGAGCCTGGTCGCGAATCTGGCGGACACGCTCACGCTTCAATCCCATCTCACGACCTATCTCTGCCATGGTCTGTCGTTCGCAGTCGATACCGAAATAGCGGGAAATGACCTCTTGCTGGCGTTCGTCGAGACGGCGGACGGCTTGCTGCATGTCGTCGCTGAGCACCAGCTCCGTAGCGGCGTCGGCATGGGGTGATGTCGTGTCCTCCAAGACGTTCAGCAGCGTGTAGTTATTCCGACTGCCACGGGGCAGCGACTCGTCCAGTGAGCGACAGCCAGCCGACTTGCCATTGGTGGGTTTCTCCTTTGCCTGAAGGTCTTTATCTACACGACTGATGGCTTGTTCTATGGCCTGACGGATGTAGGGAGCGGCAAAGGTGACAAAGGGTTTACCACGACTGGCGTCGAATTTCTGTGCAGCCTTCATCATGCCGATAGTACCCTCGCTGACGAGGTCGTCAGTCGATAGGATTTCGCTATGATACTGGCGAGCCAGCGTGATGACGTAACCTAAATTGTCGGTAATTAAGTCCATGGTTTAAAAGAGTGACAGGGTGTAAAGATAGACAACGGCGGCAGGAATGGCCAGCAGGGAGGAGTCGAAGCGGTCGAGCATTCCACCATGACCTGGCAGTATGTTGCCAGAGTCCTTGATGCCCAAGGTGCGCTTGAACAAGCTCTCCACCAAGTCGCCCCACGTTCCGAAGACGACAACGGTGAGTCCCAGTCCCAACCATTCGGGAAGGGTGAGCATCTGTCCGTCCAGGAAGCTGCTGATAGCCCAGGCGGCTGCCAGTACGAAGACAGCACCGCCAATGGAGCCTTCCCACGACTTTCCCGGCGAGATGCGTGGAAACAGCTTGTGGCGTCCCAGCAGTGAACCGCAGCAGTAAGCTCCGCTGTCGTTCACCCACAAGAAGACAAAGACGCTGAGGGGCAGCAGGGTGTTGAAAGCCACAACGCCCTGATTGGTAGCGTTGAAGGCTAAGACGTTCAGCAGCGAGAAGGGTAGGGCAATGTACATTTGTGCCAGCATGGTGTATGCCCAGTCCTGAATGGGATCCTTCTGCTTGAGGTATAACTCGGCAACCAGCAGGTAGATGATGGTGACAAGATAGGGGATGAATACCACCGACTTGGCAACGCCAGCATAGATGTCGCTGCAGAAATAGGTCATGGCATAGAAGAAATAGACGGCAGCCACCGTGGAGATAAAGCGGTTGACGGTGACGTCAGGACGCTGGTTGACCAGTCCGGTAAACTCCCAGACCGTCAGACCAGTGACAATGCTGAACAGCAGCACCATGGCTTCCGGTCGCAAGAAACTGGCGACGACGGCAGCCACAAAGATGATGCCTGTGATGGTACGGATAATGAAGTTTTTCATATTGTTTTTAGTTATTTGGGTCTGATGGGTCAGATGGGTCTGATGGGTTGGAGGGGGATTTCTTGCTGTCTAAAAGACCTTTGGCCTCCAACTCTCGGGTACGGCGCTCAGCCATGGCTTCTGCCTCGGCACGCTGCTGAGCCTCGAGCAACTCCTCGGAACGGCTGGTCCAAGGACGCTTGCCGAAGATTTTCTCTACGTCGTCGGCAAAGATGACCTCACGCTCTACCAGCAGCTGAGCCAGCTGGGCGTGACCTTCCTGGTGCTCCTGCAGAATCTGCTTGGCACGCTCATACTGTTCGTTGACCATCTTCAGCACCTCGTCGTCCATGATCTTGGCAGTGGTCTCAGAGTAGGGGCGCTGGAAGCTGTACTCATTATTATTATAATAGCACAGGTTGGGCAACTTGTCACTCATACCGGCGTATGCCACCATGCCGTAAGCTTGTTTTGTGGTGCGCTCCAGGTCATTCATGGCACCTGTGGAAATCTGTCCGATAAACAGTTCTTCGGCAGCACGGCCACCCAGCAGCGAGCACATCTCGTCGAGCATGGCCTGCTTGGTCTGTAGCACACGCTCCTCAGGGAGATACCATGCAGCACCCAAGGCTCTGCCTCGGGGTACGATGGATACTTTGACCAGCGGATTGGCAAACTCGGTAAACCACGAGATGGTGGCATGGCCTGCTTCGTGGATGGCTATCGACTTCTTCTCGGCTTCGGTCATCACCTTGGTCTTCTTCTCCAAGCCGCCGATGATGCGGTCAACAGCATCGAGGAAATCCTGCTTGCCGACCTTCTCGCTATTGTGGCGGGCAGCAATCAGGGCTGCCTCGTTGCAGACATTGGCAATGTCGGCACCTGAGAATCCGGGAGTCTGACGGGCCAGGAAGTCGATGTCCAGGTTCTCGTCCAGCTTCAGGGGCTTCAGGTGAACGATGAATATCTCCTTACGTTCGTTGAGGTCAGGCAAATCGACATGTATCTGACGGTCGAAGCGACCGGCACGCATCAAGGCTGAGTCGAGCATATCGGCACGGTTGGTGGCTGCTAATGTGATAATACCACTATTGGTGCCAAAGCCGTCCATCTCAGTCAACAGGGCATTCAGCGTATTCTCACGTTCGTCGTTGCCTCCCATGGCTGGATTCTTAGAACGGGCACGACCAACGGCATCAATCTCGTCAATGAAGATGATGCACGGTGCTTTCGTCTTGGCTTTCTCGAAGAGGTCACGGACACGGCTGGCGCCGACACCCACGAACATCTCTACGAAGTCAGAACCGGACATGGAGAAGAACGGCACGCCAGCCTCGCCGGCAACAGCCTTGGCAAGTAGCGTCTTACCGGTTCCCGGAGGACCTACCAGCAGAGCGCCCTTGGGAATCTTTCCACCCAGGTCGGTATATTTCTGCGGGTTCTTCAGGAAGTCAACAATTTCCTGCATCTCCTGCTTGGCGCCAGCCTGACCGGCCACGTCCTTGAAGGTGATGCCTAAGTCGCCACCTTTCTCGTACATCTGTGCCTTCGACTTGCCGACGCTGAAGATGCCGCCGCCCATCATGCCAGGACCGGCACCTCCACCCATTCGGCGCATGATGAACATCCATATCAGGATGATGCCGCCAAAGAACAGCAGGTTCATCATCAGCGAGTTGAAGAACTCGCCTTCCTTAGAGTTGTCGTAAGAGAACTTTCCCTTAAAATGGCCCTCAGCACGCTGCTGGTTGATAAACTCCTCCACCTGGTCGAGAGAGCCGATGGCTACAGTGACGGACGGATTCGTTCCAGTCTGTTCAACATGCTGATGGAAGACATCGTAGATGTGGTCAGGCAGGACATACATCTGCAGAGTTCCTTGGTATTTGTTGACCACAATCTCCTTGGCATAGCCCTTCTGAACCATGACCTTGAAGTCGGAATACTTGGTCTCTGAGGTGATGTTCGACTTGTCGGTACCACCATTGGTGTACCAGAATGCTACCAGTCCAGCCATGACCAGCAAGTATATCCACGTCATGCTGAATCGCGGTCCGCTATTCTGAGGTTGCTGAGGCTTGTTAGGCCTGTTATTCTGTTGATTATTCTGTTCCAAAGCTATATCTTAATTATAATTGTCAATTCTCCATTAGTCTAAATCCGGTATCTCTGTCAGTTGGGCGTCGTCCCACAGATGCTCCAAGTCGTAGTACTGCCGCTCGTCGGGCAGAAAGATGTGTACCATGGCGTCGCCATAGTCCATCGCTACCCATTGTGCATTCTCCAAACCGGCAATCTGCGACGGCTTCTCGTCGAGTTCCTTGCGCACCATTTCGCCGACAGAGTCTGTAATAGCCTCCACCTGTGAAGGTGAGTTGCCATGGCAGATGACGAAATAGTTCGTGATGGCTCCGTCAATACCTTCGAGGTTGCACGTCACGATGTGCCGTCCTTTCTTCTCTTGTATTCCTTTAATTATTGTGTCTATTAGTTCCATTTACTTCGTTTATCAATCAACGTGCAAAGGTAAACAATATTTTTGGATTATAGTCATAACTAATATTTTTTAACTGAAATTCGTACCCGTTTATCGTCTTTTTTGCTGGTAAGAGATAAAAAAGTGCGAAAAAATTTTGGTGGTTCAATAAAATGTTGTACCTTTGCACCCGCAAATGAGAGATTTGCTCCTTCTAAAGGATAAAGTTTGGGGTATGGTGTAATGGTAACACTGCAGATTCTGGTCCTGCCTTTCCTGGTTCGAGTCCGGGTACCCCAACAGATCAATCCGCTAAGTCACTG
>CACYOC010000039.1 GCA_902775975.1 uncultured Bacteroidales bacterium
CTGCAAGATTCCGAAGACGAATCGTGAGTTCTGGGTAGCTAAGATTCGAAGAAACAAGGAGCGTGACAAGGAGGAACAACGTAAACTGGCTGAAATGGGTTGGCACTGCATCACGGTGTGGGAGTGCGAACTGAAACCATCGAAACGGGAAGAAACGCTGGAGTCGATTGCTTTCACGCTGAACCATATATGGTTACAAGACCATCAGACCCGTATTACTGCCTATCCGCAGCAGAATGAAGAGGACATGCAAATGCCAATGGCAGCAGAAGGAGATGTCGTTTGACAGAATGCTTTATTTGGTGGTGCAAATGTGGTGCAATTAAAACAAAAGAAAAACAGCAAGTAATTGATATTCAACTGCTTGCTGTTTTCGTAAAGTGATCCCGTTGGGATTCAAACCCAAGACCTTCAGAACCGGAATCTGACGCTCTATTCAGCTAAGCTACGGGACCGGTGGTTGTAAAAGTTGTGCAAAGGTACGCAAAAAAAATGAAAAAGGAGACGTGAACGGTGAAAAGTTTGGAGAATTATAATCTTTTAATGATTAGCGGAGTGCGCATTTTGTTAGTGAAAATCAAGAAAATGCTATCATTTTGCAAAAATAATCGGCAATTATGCTTGCGTTTTAACATAAAATCTGTACCTTTGCATGCGCAAATCGCTAAAATGTAAATTGTCAAGCATCAAATAGTAAATTGTAAATCGTCAAATAGTAAATACTAAAGATGAGTCAACTGATAAAACCAAAAGGATACCAGTCGCTGCTGGACATGAAGCAGACGGAGCAGGGCATTAAACTGATTAAGGAATTCTTTCAACAGAACCTCTCGACGGAGCTGAGACTTCGTCGTGTGACGGCTCCGCTGTTTGTGCTGCAGGGCTTGGGTATTAACGACGACCTGAATGGCGTGGAGCGTGCTGTGACGTTCCCCATCAAGGACTTGGGCGATGCCCGTGCCGAGGTGGTGCATTCGCTGGCAAAGTGGAAGCGCCTGTCGCTGGCTGAATATCATATTGAGCCGGGTTACGGCATCTATACGGACATGAATGCTATCCGTGCTGACGAGGAGTTGGACAACCTGCATTCACTGTATGTTGACCAGTGGGACTGGGAGGCTGTGATTACGAAGGAGCAGCGGACGGTAGCGTTCCTGAAGAATGTGGTGGAGCGCATCTATGCTGCCATTCGCAGAACGGAGTACCTGACTTGTGAGACGTACTCGCAGATTAAGCCTTTCCTGCCGGAGAAGATTCACTTTATCCATGCTGAGGAGCTGCTGAAGATGTATCCTGACAAGACACCGAAGGAGCGTGAGGATGCTATCTGTGAGAAGTATGGCGCGGTATTTATTATAGGTATCGGCGGTAAGCTGTCGAACGGTGAGAAGCACGACGGTCGTGCTCCTGACTATGACGACTGGACAACGGTGGGCGAGAACGGCTTGGAGGGTCTGAATGGCGACATTCTGATATGGTATCCGGTGCTGGAGCGCTCGTTCGAGCTGTCGTCGATGGGTATCCGTGTCGATAAGGAGGCATTGCTCCGCCAGTTGGCCATTGAGGGCAAGGAGGAGCGCAAGACGCTGTATTTCCACCAGAAACTGCTGAACGATGAGTTGCCGCTGTCTATCGGTGGCGGTATTGGTCAGAGTCGTCTGTGTATGGTGCTGCTGCACAAGGGTCACATCGGCGAGATTCAGGCTTCTATCTGGCCTGACGAGATGCGGACTGAGTGTAAGAAGTTAGGAATGACGTTGATTTAGTTTACGGTTTACTGTTTACAGTTTACGGTTTACAGTTTACGGTTTACGGTTTACTGTTTACAGTTTACTGTTTACGGTTAGGCTAATTCAAGGTTAAGGAATTCCCTCAATTTTGCGATTGAGGGATTTTCTTTTTCCATCTCTTCGTATTGCTCGCGACGGGAGAGGATGCGCTCCTTTTCGTGCTTCTCGGCAATGCGCATGGAGAAGGTGATACTCTTGTTGTGGAGGTAGAGCTTGAGGGTGTTGACGATGCTACCCTTGATTTCTTCCATCTGCTCCATGGCGACCTGGTTGTCAACGACGACTTCTATGGTAGGGAACTCCGTGATGACGGGGTTCATGTTTTTCATGCGGTTGGCAATGCCGCTGAGCTTCTGGGGCATGCGGTTGCACATGGACATCCACTGCAACTCCAGGTCTTGCTGGGTGAACTGTTGCTGTTCGTCCTTGGCAGCAGCGTTGGGGTCGTTGGGATCCAGCGTGCCCGGTATGATGTGCATCTTACGCTGCTCACTGTTGTTGCGGAGATTTTTCCATGAGAAGCTGACAGCCGATTTCAGCTGCGGTCGGCCTGCCGGCTGGGCAGTGGGCTGAGAGGTTGGCTTGGAGCTTTTGGAATTCTGAGAATTCTGAGAGTTTTGAGAGTCTTGAGAGTTCTGGGAACTTTGGGGTGATGCAACAGGCTCAGCCGCAGCTACCTGTGGGGCTGCTTTCTTGGGCTGAGACTGCTGTATCAAGTGCTTAAACAGGGATTTCAGTCTTCTGGGCTTACGCCCACTGGCTGGCCCCTCGTCAGGCTGTGTGATTTGTGCAATCTCGATGAGTGTCAACTCTACCAGCAGGCGCTTGTTGCTGGACTGTCGGTAGTTGATGTCGCACTGGTTCATGAGTTGCAGTGCCTTATATAAGAAAGGTATCTGACAGCGCTGTGCCTGTTGCTCGTAGCGCTGGCGCTGCTGGTCGCTGACTTCCAGCAAGGGCAGTGTCTGCGGATCGCGAGCCATCAGCACATTACGAACGTGCTTGGCAAGTCCCTGGATGAGCAGTCCGCCGTCGAAACCCTTGCAGAGCACGGAGTTGAGCAGCACCATGATTTCCATGGCTTTGTTTTCTAAGGCGAGATCGACGATTTGGAAATAGTTCTCAGCATCGAGCACGTTAAGGTCTTCGATGACCTTCTGGTAGGTGATGTTGCCCTGGCAGAATGATACTGCCTGGTCGAAGATGCTCAATGCATCGCGCATGCCTCCATCGGCCTTCTCGGCAATGACTGCCAGCGCCTCTTCTTCGTAGGTGATGCCTTCACGCTCAGCCACAGACTTCAGGTGGTCGATGGTGTTGCGAACGGTCATGCGCTCGAAGTCGTAAATCTGGCAGCGGCTCAGGATGGTCGGCAGAATCTTGTGCTTCTCGGTCGTGGCCAGAATGAAGATAACGTGTGCGGGCGGCTCCTCCAAGGTCTTCAGGAAGGCGTTGAAGGCTGCCGTTGACAGCATGTGAACCTCGTCGATGATAAACACCTTGTACTTGCCGACCTGTGGCGGGATGCGGGTCTGCTCCATGAGCGTCTTGATGTGCTCTACGGAGTTGTTCGACGCAGCGTCCAGCTCGAAGATGTTGTACGAGCGCTGTTCGTTGAAAGCCTCGCAGCTTTCGCAGTGGCCGCACGCTTCGCCTTCGTCGGTCGGCGTCAGACAGTTGATAGCTTTGGCGAAGATACGCGCACAGGTGGTCTTGCCGACGCCACGCGGTCCGCAGAACAGGTAGGCATGTGCCAGCTTTCCGCTCTTCACGGCGTTCTTCAGCGTGGTGGTCAGCGCCTGCTGTCCTACCACCGTATCGAACGATGTAGGCCTGTATTTTCGCGCTGAAACAATGTATTCTTCCATGTGTTATAGTATAATTTGTTGCAAAGGTACAAAATAAATTAAAGATTAAACGATGAAAGATGATTTTTTTTATTATCTTTGCACTCGAAATCAGAAAAAAGCATGAAGAAAATTAAAGAGTTTTACCTCAGACTTTACCTCCGACTCAATCAAATCAAGTGGCTGAAGTACATCGTAGTAGCGGTCCTGGCCGTTGTGTTTATTGGTTTTGTCGATGAGGATAGCGTGTGGCATCATGTAAAAAACACGCAGTATATCAACCACTTGCAGACGGAAATAGACAAATATACGGAGCTGAATCGTCGCAACAAGGCCCAGATAGACATGCTGGACAAAGACCCCAAGGCCATCCAGAAGATAGCCCGTGAGCGCTATTTTATGAAGGCTGACGACGAGGACATCTTTGTGCTGACTGACGACAGTCAGGAATATACTTTTGCTGATGCCGATGAGAGCGTTGAATAAATGGGAGACAGCGCTGCTGCTGGTGGGCGGCTTGCTGATGGTCGTTGGTTCGGGAGCTTACGTTTTCATGCAGTCGTGGGGACCCTACGCCTTTGCCGTGGGCAGCGTGCTGTTTGTTGCCATGCAGATACGGCAGAAGTATGAAGGTACTGATTTCACGGTGCGCCGTCTGCGCCACATCCTGCTGCTGAGTGACGTGCTGTTCCTTGTGGCAGCCTTCTTGATGTTTGCCAACCAGACGAACTTCTTGGGGTTGGACATGCTTAGCTATGTGAAATATATCCATAACAACTGGGTCGTTGTGTTGATGGTGGCAGCCATCTTACAACTCTATGCAAGCCATCGAATAGCCAACGAACTGGAGAAACACGCAAAAAAACGCTAAATATTTGCGCAAATGTTTTAAATTGCGCAAATATTTTTTCTATTCTCAATATATCGTAGTACATTTGCACGTAGAAAAATGCAATGTCAATGAACAAAATTATATCTCTGTTTGTCGCAGCACTTGTCTTCACCTCCTGTGCGAAGACTTTTAACGTGCAAGGCTCGTCTTCCATTTCAGCGCTGGATGGAAGTAAACTGTATCTGAAAGCACTGAAAGACGGTGAAATGAAAACCATCGACTCTTGTGACGTGGTGCATGGAAAGTTCCACTTCACGGGTTTGCTGGACACGGTCTGCATGGCTAATCTCTATATGGGCGACGAAGGCATCATGCCCGTCGTCTTGGAAGAGGGCGACATCATCGTGAAGCTGGACAATGCCACACAGAGTGTCAGCGGTACGCCGATGAACGATAGCCTTTACAAGTTTATCGATCAGCACAGACAGGTAACCAACCGCATGAACGAGCTCTCTCACCGCCAGAGTCAGATGTTGCTCGACGGCATCGATGAAGACGAGATTGACCGCCTGCTGAACAAGGAGGCTGCCCAGATAGCCAAAGAGGAGGACGAGCTGGTGACGAAGTTCATCATCAATAACTTCGACAACGTGCTGGGTCCCGGTGTCTTTATGATGGTCACGAGCCAGTATCGCTTTCCTATCCTGACACCGCAGATTGAGGATATCATGTCGAAGGCTACCGATAAGTTCAAGAACGACTCTTATGTGAGTGACTACTATCAGGCTGCCCAGGAGAACGAAGCGCGCATGAACGGCATGACCGATGCACCACAGCCGACTTCCGCTCAGCCGGCTCCCCAGCCAGTAGCTCCTCTGACGAATGTTCCGAAGCAATAAGTCCTATGCCTAACCCTTCTGCCGGTAGAACCATTATCCACGGAGGCCGTCTCGTCAACGAAGGTCGCGTAATGGATGGCACCGTCGTTATAGAGGGCGGCAAGATAACCGAGGTGCTGACCTCACACTTTTCACCCCTTCCTTCTGATGATGTGATTGATGCCAAGGGCTGTTTCATACTGCCCGGCGTCATTGATGACCATGTGCATTTCCGTGAGCCGGGACTGACGCAGAAGGCGGATATCGATACGGAAAGTATGGCTGCAGCAGCCGGTGGCATCACCAGCTACTTCGACATGCCGAACACCGTGCCCCAGACGACCACCCTTCAGGCGCTGGAGGAGAAGCTCCAGTTGGCAGCGCGCAAGAGCCATGTCAACTATTCGTTTTTCTTTGGGGCTACGAACGACAACGTCGATAGCTTTTCGCAGTTGGATGCCTCGCGCATTCCTGGCATCAAACTCTTTATGGGTTCCTCGACAGGCAACATGCTGGTTGACGGCCAGCAGGCGCTGGAGCGCATCTTCTCGACGTGTAAGCTGCCGCTGATGGTGCATTGCGAGGACACCGCCATCATTCAGCGAAACATGGCGGAAGCGCAAGGAGCATGGGGCGACGACCCTCCCGTTTCGTTGCATGCCATGATACGCAGCGAGGAGGCTTGTCTGTCATCGACACAGAAAGCCGTTGCCTTGGCGAAGAAGTACGGCACCCGACTTCATGTCGCTCATGTCTCGACGGCTGAAGAGTTGGAACTCTTCGAACCTTATACTGTTCGTGGCGATTCAGTTGCCACGCCCGTCACTGCCGAGGCTTGTGTGGGTTATCTGTACTTTACACAACTGGACCACGAGCGACTCGGTGCAAAGATAAAAGTCAATCCCGCCATCAAGACTCCCGTTGATCAGTTCATGCTGCGCCAGTCGCTGAGCGACGGCCGTATCAGCGTTATTGGAACCGACCATGCACCGCATCTTTTGGAACAGAAACAGGGTGGCTGCATGAAGGCTGCCAGTGGCATGCCGATGGTGCAGTTCTCGTTGGTTACCATGTTGGAACTGGTTGATGAAGGTGTTCTTTCTATAGCCCGCCTGGTAGAGCTGATGTGTCACAATCCCGCCCGTCTGTTTGGCGTGGAGCGTCGCGGTTTCCTGCGTCCAGGCTATCAGGCTGATGTGGTGCTGGTGCGTCCCCGTTCGCCATGGATGGTAACGAAGGACGTGATTCTGAGCCGTTGCGGCTGGAGTCCTATGGAGGGTCATGAGTATCAGTGGCGCGTGGAGCGTACGCTGTGCAATGGTCATACCGTCTATTGCGACGGTCAGGTAGATACCTCCTATACAGGAGAGGAGATAGTCTTTCAGCATAAGTTGTAGCGTTAAATAGTTTGATGATATGATTGCCCGTTACGCTATCCCCTTCTTTTTCGTAATGACACTGGTCGTAGCACCCGTGGTATTCGCCTTGCTCAGTCGGTGGCTGCTTCCTAAATATTGGAAGAGAATCGCGTGCGCGTGTACCTTATTAATATATATATTAGTAGGCTACGGCACCTTCGTGGAGTATCCTAACTTTAAGGTTCGCCATGTGGAGTATGTTTCCGCCGACCTGCCCGAAGCATTCGACGGCTATCGCATCGTGATGTTTTCCGATGCTCATGTAGGGACGATGACCGGTCTTTTCGACGGTTTGCTGCAACGGGCCGTTGACAGTATCAATGCACAGCGTGCCGATGCCATTGTCTTTGTTGGCGACCTGGAAAACATTCATCCCGACGAGCTGAAACCACAGCTGGCTACACTCAGCCAGTTGAAGGCGAAAGACGGCGTGTACAGTGTCCTTGGCAATCACGACTATCCCACCTATCTCGACTGCGATGAGGCTATGAAAAAACAATGTATCCAGCAGACAACAGCGTTGGAACGCCAGACGGGGTGGCAACTGCTGCTCAACGAGCATCGTGTCATCCTCCGACCTAAGAAAGGCGTGGTGGCACAACAGCGTAGCGACTCTGACAGCATTGTTATTGCCGGTATGGAGAACTGGGGAAAGGTGAAGCGCATGCCGCGGCGTGGCGATGTGAAGAAAACACTGGAGGGAATTGACTGTCAAACGTTTGTCGGTGAAGGTCAGCGCGTTGGCGTTCCCTTTATTCTCATGTTGCAGCACGATCCCACTTGCTGGCGCAAGCATATCCTTCCCGAGAGTCATGCGCAGCTGACGCTGAGCGGACATACCCACGGCGGACAGTTCTCACTATTTGGCTGGTCGCCGGCAACCTTTTCCTATACCGAATGGGGAGGCATGGCCTACGAAGGACCTCGTGCCATCTACGTGTCGGTAGGTCTTGGTGCCTTGATACCTTTCCGCCTGAATATGACTGGCGAGATAGTGGTCGTTACGTTGAAGAAAGGGTGAGAGGTAAGAGGTAAGATGTAAGAGGTAAGATGTAAGAAGTGAGATGTTAGATGTTAGATGTTAGATGTAAGATGTAAGATGTAAGAAGTAAGATGTAAGAAGAACCATGAAATATTTGTATCGCATTTATCAATTGTTGGTGGCTGTGCCCGTGACCGTCCTGATGACTATTCTTACCGCCATTGAGGTAGGACTGGGAACAACCTTTGGCAATGGCCACTTCTGGGGTTATTATCCGGGACGTTGGTGGGCTCGAGTGATTACACGCGCCTTCTTGCTGCCAGTCAAAGTGGAGGGTAGGGAACACCTGGAGCCTAACCAGTCGTACGTCTTTGTGGCAAACCATCAGGGAGCTTTCGACATCTTCCTCATCTACGGCTTCTTGGGTCGTAACTTCAAATGGATGATGAAGTACCAGCTCAACAAGATTCCCTTTGTGGGCTATGCTTGTCGCAAATCGCACCAGATCATGGTCGATAAGCGTGGAGTGGGGAAGGTGCGCCAGACTTACGAGGATGCCCGCCACATCTTGGAAACGGGAAACTGTTCGGTGGTCGTGTTTCCGGAGGGTGCCCGCAGCTTTACGGGTCACATGGGATTATTCAAAAAGGGCGCCTTCGCACTGGCTGATGAGTTGCAGTTGCCGGTTGTTCCGCTGACCATCAACGGGTCGTTCGACGTGATGCCTCGCATGAAGGACTGGCACTTTGCCACGTGGCATCCCCTGTCGCTGACCATTCATCAGCCCGTCTATCCTATCGGACAAGGAACGCAGAACGTGCAGGCAACGATGAGCCAAGCCTACGACAGCGTTATGTCAGCCCTTGAACCTCAGTACCAGGGCTATGTAGAGAATCCAGACCAATAGGGTTTTAAGAAAGGTGAGGGTACTTGCGCATCCAGCCGTCCCACCGCAATCGCATGACACCGAAGAAGGCTTCTCCGAAGATGCCGCCCGACATTTTGCTGACGCCCTCGCGACGGTTGACAAAGATAACCGGCACTTCCTTGATTTTGAAACCAATCTTATAAGCGGTGAATTTCATCTCAATCTGGAAGGCATAGCCCTTGAAGCGAATCTTGTCCAGTTCGATGGTTTGCAACACACGGCGCTTGTAGCACTTGAAACCGGCGGTCGTGTCGTGAACCTGAAAGCCTGTCACTAAGCGGACATACTTCGAGGCGAAGTAAGACATGAGGACGCGCCCAATGGGCCAGTTGACGACATTGACACCCGACACATAGCGTGAGCCGATGGCTACGTCGTAGCCCTCGTCAGCACAAGCCGAATAGAGGCGGGGCAGGTCGTTGGGGTCGTGGCTGAAGTCGGCATCCATCTCGAAGATGTACTGGTAGTCGCGCTCCAGCGCCCACTTGAAGCCTTTGATATAAGCGGTGCCCAATCCCTGTTTTCCACTGCGCTCCTCGAGGAACAGCCGGTCGGCAAATTCCTCCTGTACCATCATGCTCTTGACGATGGCTGCCGTACCGTCGGGTGAACCGTCGTCGATAATCAGAATGTGGAAACACTTCTCCAAGCCGAAGATGGCGCGGATAATCTTCTCGATGTTCTCCTTCTCGTTATACGTAGGAATGATGACGATGCTGTCGCTCTGGTGTGTCATAATGAATGCTGTGTCTTAAAATCGCATGCAAAGTTAGTGATTTTTTCTGCAAATAGCAATATATAATGCAAAAATTGATACTTTTTAAGTCATAATCCTTTCTTGGACGATGCTGATTTCATAAATTCTTTGTACCTTTGCACCTCAAAGATGAAGATACAAGAATTGCTGCAACGCTATGGTGCATCGTCGCAAGTCGGTGCCTTGGCAAAAGTGTTAGGGGAAAAAGAGGTGAAGACCATTTTCCTCGAGGGACTATTGTGCTCGTCGGCACCGATGGTGTTTGCAAGCCTCTCCCAAAGGAAAGAAAATGGTAGCGATTCTCTTCTCTTTATTCTTCAGGACGCTGACGAGGCGGGCTATTTCTACCACGACTTAGTGCAGCTGTTGGGCGATAGGCAAGTACTTTTCCTGCCGTCCAGCTATCGGCGTGCCGTCAAGTACGGACAGCGCGATGCTGCCAGCGAGATACTGCGCACGGAAGTGCTGTCGAGACTCTCTTCTCTCCCCTCATCTTCCACCTCTCACCTCTTCATCGTCTCCTATCCTGAGGCGGTTGCTGAACTGGTGGTCTCGAAGAAACAGTTTGACGACCGCACACTCATCTTGCAGCAAGGCGACAGCATCGACGTGGATCAGACGGCGCAGCAGTTGCGCGACTTAGGATTCCAAGAGGTTGACTACGTCTATGAACCCGGACAGTTTGCCTTGCGAGGCAGTATTCTTGACGTCTATTCCTATAGCAGCGAGTTGCCTTTCCGTATCGATCTTTTCGGCGATGACATTGATTCTATTCGTACTTTTGAGGTGGAGACCCAGTTGTCGAAGGACAAGTGTCAGCAGGTGTCGATAGTGCCTGAGATGGCAGTGATAGAGGAGAAGGTGCCTTTCCTCTCCTTCCTGCCCGATGATACCACGGTGGTGTTCCGCAATTTCCAGTTTGTCTGCGACTCGGTGGCTCGCATCTATGAGGAAGGCTTCTCCCAGCAGGCGCTGACAGAACGTCTGGAAGGTGCTACCGAACAAGAGCAGCACGACATCATGCTGGAAATGATGAAGGAGGCACAGCTGGTCAGCGGTCAGCAATTCTTGCGCGACGTCCTTCGCTTTCGGCATGTCATCCTGCGAGCCGACAAGGAGGCAGAAAGCAGGGATGAGCGTACGGCGACCATTCGCTTTGACATCTCGCCGCAGCCTCAGTTCCACAAGAACTTCGAACTGCTGCAGCAGTCGTTGAACCAATATCTTGACGCGGGCTATCAGCTTTGCATCCTTGCCGACAGCAAGAAGCAACTGGAACGCTTGCGCGACATCTTCAGTGGCGAGAGCGACAGGGTAGAGATTAGCGGTGAGAGAGGAGCTGTGCTTTTCGATGCTGTCGAAAAGACCCTCCACGAAGGTTTTGCCGACAACAGTCTGAAGTTGTGCGTCTTTACCGACCATCAGATATTCGACCGTTTCCACAAATACAGCCTGCGCTCCGACAGAGCCCGTGGTGGCAAGGTGGCGCTGACACTCAAGGAGATTCAGCAGTTCGAGATTGGCGACTACGTAGTGCATATCGACCACGGCGTCGGAAAGTTCGGCGGTCTGGTGCGCATGCCTCAGGGTGACGGCTATCAGGAGATGATTAAGATCATCTACGACGGTGGCGGTTCCATCTATGTGTCGATACATTCTTTATATAAGGTATCGAAGTACAAGGCGCAAGACGGGGGGCAACCGCCACGGCTGTCGCATTTGGGAACTGGCCAGTGGGAACGCATGAAGGAGCGCACTAAGGCAAAGCTGAAGGATATTGCCCGCGACCTCATCAAACTCTATGCGGCCCGGCGTAGGGAACGAGGCTTCGCCTTCTCGGCAGACACTTTCATGCAACAGGAGTTGGAGGCCAGTTTCCTGTATGAAGATACGCCCGACCAGCTGAAAGCAACTAACGATGTGAAGGCCGATATGGAGAAGGCACAGCCCATGGACCGATTGGTTTGCGGCGATGTAGGCTTTGGTAAAACCGAAGTGGCGGTGCGTGCAGCGTTCAAGGCCGCTTGCGACTCTAAGCAGGTGGCAGTGCTGGTGCCTACTACCGTACTGGCGTATCAGCACTACCAGACTTTCTCCAACCGACTGAAGAACTTGCCGGTCAGAGTGGATTATCTCTCCAGGGCTCGCACGACGAAGCAGACCACAGCCATCCTGAAGGATTTGGCCGACGGCAAGATAGATATTCTTATCGGTACGCATAAGCTCATCGGGAAAACGGTGAAGTTCAAAGACTTGGGATTGCTGATTATTGACGAGGAACAGAAATTCGGTGTCTCTACCAAAGAGAAGTTGCGCCAGATGAAAACCAATGTCGATACGCTGACGATGACGGCAACGCCCATTCCGCGAACCCTGCAGTTCTCGCTGGTGGGAGCCCGTGACCTCAGTATCATCCAGACACCGCCTCCCAACCGCTATCCCATCCAGACAGAGATTCACACCTTCGGACCGGAAGTGATAGCCGACGCCATTAATTTCGAAATGTCGCGCAACGGTCAGGTGTATTTCGTCAATCCGCGCATCAACGACCTGCAGCGCCTGAAGGAGATGATAGAAAAATATGTTCCTGACGTGCGTATTGCCATTGGCCATGGACAGATGAAACCTGAAGAACTGGAGAAGATTATCTTTGACTTCATCAACTACGACTATGACGTGCTGCTTTCTACCACCATCGTGGAGAACGGTATCGATATTCCTAATGCGAATACTATTATTATCAATGGTGCCCACCACTTTGGACTCTCCGACCTGCACCAGATGCGAGGTCGCGTAGGTCGAGGCAACCGCAAGGCGTTCTGTTACCTGTTGGCACCGCCCTTGGCAGCCCTTCCCGTGGAGAGCCGCCGACGCTTGGAGGCTTTGGAGAACTTCAGCGACTTGGGCAGCGGTATTCATATTGCCATGCAGGATTTGGACATCCGTGGTGCCGGCAATCTGCTGGGTGCCGAACAGTCGGGCTTCATCGCAGATTTAGGCTACGAGACGTATGTCAAGATATTACAGCAGGCGGTTGTGGAGCTGAGGAATGAAAAGACCGACACTCAGCCTCTTCCTGTGAGGGAGGGGGCGGAGGAGGGCCTCTGGGTCTCCGACTGTGCGTTGGAGAGCGATCTTGAGCTGTACTTCCCTGACCAGTACGTGCCCAGCGACTCTGAGCGCATGTTGCTCTATCGCGAACTGGATGGTCTCCATACTGATGAACAGGTGGCAGCCTATCGTACGAGACTCATCGACCGTTTCGGTCCTGTGCCTCATGTGGGAGAGGAACTGATGCGCGTCGTCTCTCTTCGTTGTCTAGGGAAATCGATGGGTTGTGAAAAGGTAATCCTCAAACAGTCGCGCATGACGCTTGTCTTCGTCAGTCAGGACAGCAGTCCTTTCTATCAGAGCAGTACCTTCGACCGTATTCTTTCTTTTGTAGCACATCACCCGCGTCGCTGCCAGTTCCGTGAGGTAAACGGGCGTCGCTCTATGGTGGTTAGCGATGTTCCTACTATCGATGCTGCCGTACAACTGTTAGCCTCTATCTGACATATTGACGCACATTTACGACAAAATGACAGCAAACTATACATTGGCATTGTAGTTGCATATTCTTAGGTGAGAGCCGCAAGGCAATCGAAAAAGAATTAACATGTACAACTATTTAAAAGTATAATTAGGAGGTAACGATTATGATGCCAATGATGAGAAGTAACAACTGGATTCCTACAGTGTTCAACGATTTGTTCTACAATGACTATATGCCGAAGGCTAATTGCACGGCACCTGCCATCAATGTGAAAGAATCAGATAAGGCTTATACCGTAGAGCTGGCTGCTCCAGGTATGAAGAAGGAAGACTTCAATGTTCACATCAACGATGAGGGTAACCTGGTAGTGAAGATGGAACACAAGGAGGAGCAGAAGGAGGAAGACAAGAACGCACGCTATCTGCGTCGTGAGTTCAGCTACTCGAAGTACGAGCAGACGCTGATTCTGCCGGACGACGTAAAGAAGGAGGATATCTCTGCCAAGGTGGAGAACGGTGTGCTGACCGTAGAACTGCCGAAGCAGGTGGAAGAGAAGGTGAAACTCAGTCGTCAGATTGATATTATCTAAAAAAGGAGGAAACAGTAAGCCCCGCCAGTCGGCGGGGCTTGTTGTTTGTGTGGCTTATTGCTCGTCGAGTGCTTTCAGGTTCTCTGCTATCATCTCGTCAGTGACGGTGTAGTTTTGCAGATCGCCCTTGATGAACGAGTCATATGACGGCATGTCGATGAGGCCATGACCGGAAAGGTTGAAGAGGATGACTTTCTTCTCGCCCGTCTCCTTGCACTTCTTGGCCTCACGGATGGTGGCAGCAATAGCGTGACAGCTTTCGGGAGCAGGGATAATGCCTTCGGTGCGTGCGAAGAGCATGCCGGATTCGAAAGTCTCGAGTTGAGGAATATCAACACCGTGCATCAGTCCGTCCTTGATGAGCTGGCTGACAATCATTCCGGCACCATGATAGCGCAGACCGCCAGCATGGATGTTTGAGGGTTTGAAGTTGTGACCCAGTGTGAACATGGGCAACAGGGGCGTATAGCCTGCCTCGTCACCGAAGTCGTAGCGGAACTGACCACGGGTCAGCTTCGGACAACTGTCGGGTTCGGCAGCGATAAACTCGGTCTTCTTGCCGTCTTTCAGGTTGTGGCGCATGAAGGGGAAGGCTATGCCACCGAAATTGGAACCGCCGCCAAAGCAGGCAATGACCATGTCGGGATATTCGCCTGCCATCTGCATCTGCTTCTCGGCCTCTAAGCCGATGATGCTCTGGTGCAGTGCCACGTGGTTCAGCACGGAACCTAAGGTGTATTTGCAGTTTGGAGTGGTCGTTGCCAACTCAACAGCCTCACTGATAGCCGTTCCTAAAGAACCCGTGTGCAGCGGGTCACGAGTCAGGATGTCCTTACCGGCACGGGTGGACATCGACGGCGAACCTTCGACGACAGCACCGAAGGTACGCATGATGCTCGAACGGTAAGGTTTCTGCTGCATGGTAATCTTCACCTGATAGACGGCACAGTCAAGACCATAGATCTTGGCTGCGTAGCTGAGGGCGGCACCCCACTGACCGGCACCAGTCTCGGTAGTAACGTTGGTTGTGCCTTCCTGCTTGGCATAATAGCACTGGGGCAGGGCAGAGTTAATCTTATGAGAGCCTAATGGATTGGTACTCTCGTTCTTGAAATAGATGTGGGCAGGTGTGTCGAGGGCTTCTTCCAGACCATAGGCACGAACCAACGGCGTAGAACGATAGAACTTGTATTTGTCCAGCACTTCCTCTGGAATATCTATCCACGCATGCTCCGTGTCTAACTCCTGCACACAGCATTCACGAGGAAAGATGTGTGCCAAATCGTCAACGCCTAACGGCTGCTTGGTGACTGGATGAATAGGCGGCATGGGCTTGTTGGGCATGTCGGCCTGAATGTTGTACCACTGTGTGGGAATCTCGCTCTCTTGGAGAATGAATTTTTTCTGTCTTGACATAATGTTAAATGTTTAGAATTGTGTAATTCCGACTGCAAAGATACGAATAATTCTTCATTCTTCATTCTTCATTCTTCATTTTTTTGTACCTTTGCACCCAATTATGCCAATTATAGCTGTCGTTGTTATCTATTTCTCGCTATTGATGGTCATCAGCCGATGGACGGGAAGAAAAGCTACGAACGATGCCTTCTATCGTGGAGAGCGCCGTTCGCCGTGGTATATGGTGGCTTTCGGAATGGTCGGTGCCTCTATCTCTGGAATCACTTTCGTGTCGGTTCCCGGCATGGTAACCAGCATCGGCATGACTTATCTGCAGACATGTATGGGCTTCATCGTTGGCTATGTGGTCATAGCTTTCGTTCTGTTGCCGCTCTACTACAGGCTGAATCTGACGACTATTTACAGTTATCTGGGGCAGCGTATCGGACGGAGGGCTTATAAGACGGGAGCCTCGTTTTTCCTGCTGAGCAAGATGACAGGAGCTGCCGTTCGTTTCTATGTGGTTTGCTGGATACTCATGACAACCGGTCTTGGAACAACTGGTCACGAAGGGGCAGTACAGAACGGAGGGTTGTTTGCTCTTGTCGTCGTTGTGATGACGGGACTTATTTGGCTCTATACCCGGCAGGGCGGTATCAAGACGCTGGTGTGGACGGATGCACTCCAGACCGCCTGTCTGTTCGGAGCACTCCTCCTTATTATATATAAGGTAATAGGCGATATGGGCATGACGGTGGGGGAGGCGGCAGCGATGATTCGTGATAGCGAACTGTCGAAAGTCTTCGTATTGGATGACTGGGTGTCGAAGCAGAACTTCTGGAAACAGTTCCTGAGTGGTGCGTTTATTGCCATTGTGATGACGGGTCTGGACCAAGACATGATGCAGAAGAACCTGACGTGCCGTTCGCTACGTGATGCTCAGAAAGATATGTGTACTTATGGCATGGCTTTCCTTCCTGCCAACCTGCTATTCCTTTCGTTAGGGGTGCTGCTTACTGTCTGGTATCAGCGTCACGGCCTGTCTGTGTCTGCCGGTGACGACCTGCTGCCGCAATACATTTCTCTTACCGCTTACCTCTCACCTCTCACCTCTTGCATCTTCATCCTTGGCATGGTGGCGGCGGCATTCTCCAGTGCGGATTCTGCCTTGACGGCGCTGACTACCAGCTATTGTGTCGATATCTGTGAACGGGCTGACGACGAACGTTTGCGTCGTCGGGTGCATATCATCATGGCAGTAGTCTTTGTGGTTTTCATCCTGCTGTTCAGGGTTCTTAATTCTACAAGTGTCATTGATGCCATCTATATTCTCTGTTCCTACACTTATGGACCTTTATTAGGACTCTTTGCTTTTGGACTGCTCACCCGTCGTACGACCTATGACCGGATGGTACCCTATATCTGCATTACCTCGCCAGTGGCCTGCTATCTTTTGGACCTCCTGCTTGGACAATGCACAGGCTATCGTTTCGGTTATGAACTCCTGATGCTCAACGGCTTTCTCACCTTTTGCGGTTTATGGGTGATGTCCAAAAAAGAGTAAAGTGACTACTTCATTTCTCTCACCTTCAAGAAATATTCCTTTGGTTGAACGCCCATAACGCGTTTGAAGGAGGTGGCAAAGTACTTGGGGTCTTTAAATCCTACCTGATAAGCAATATCGCTGACACGCAGGTCAGGATTTGCTTTTGCCAGTTGACAGGCTTTCTTGATGCGGATGTCGCGAACGAAATTAGTGATATTCTTGCCTGTCAAAGCCCTAATCTTATTATATAAAGTGCTGACACTGCTGCCCATATCTGCAGCAAAAGCCTCACGGTCATAGTCACTGTCGGACATGTGCTCATGGATGCAACGGGTGGCACGCTTCAAATATTCCTGGTCGGCAGAGACGTAAGCCTGTTGGATAATGGCGTCCAACGGGTTCTCGCCTTCCTTGTAGCCTTCGGGTAGTTCGATGGTAGGCACATGCAATTCGACGTTGCTGGGAATATGGAAAGCTGTCGATGTGGCGCCGCTGGTGTTCGCCAACTGGAAGGCGTCTTTCTTGATAGGTAGTACAATGACGATGGTGTTGCCTTGTCCTTCGTAGTAGCTGGCGTTGATGGTTCCTTGATGCATATATACTAACTGATGAACCATGAGAAGACACATGTTGGTAAGCTTTGGACCATTGTCCCTTACGCGGAAATTGATATGGTCGTAGCTCGGATTAGTATCGACATCTATCGCAATTTTCCCATCTTTGACGGCATGTTTTCCCATTTCGGATAAAAGAAGAAGAACTATCTTGTCTGTTTTCTCTATGTCTATCCAGCCCATCATCGTTTCTGGTGTGCATTTAATGGAGAAGTCAATCCCTTTATCTTCCATATAAGGGATGAATTGGCTAGAGATGTCTCTCATATATTCCATGATATCATTATTGCTCACCTGCAATTGCTGGCTTTCCAAGAGCAATGCTTTCTCATGATCGCTCTTTTGACGCAGTTTTAGCTTGCTACAGTAGATGAGCAATAGGGCAATAATGCTAATCAGAACAATATTAGTAATACTCATATCGGATTAAATGACGGTGCAAATATATGAAATTTCTTCATAATTAGGTTGAATATTGAATAAAAAGATGTTAAATGGGGCAATTTTAGTTTAAAATTCGTGATTTATAGTTGATAAAACGTGCAAATAACGAAATTTAAACCATAAATAATATTATGTGAACCCCCTTTTCCCTATTTTGATATATCTTTGCAGCGTAGAAAGAGATTTTTAATGGTTAAGGTTTATGGTTGATTAATTTAGTTTTTCTTAGAAGAACTTCGCTGCGAAGCGAGGTTCTTTTGTTTTTGGGAGTTCTTTGATTTAAAATAAAGCCCGGACAAATGCTTGCAGCAGTTGTCCGGGCTTGAGTATTATTACAGGTCTTATGTATCTCTTATAGCCTTTCCTAAGAGTTTAAGCGTTCAGCAGGAAGCGCTCGGCCTCAATGGCTGCTTGACAACCTGTTCCCGCTGCACTAATGGCTTGCCGGTAGGTGGGGTCGGCGCAGTCGCCAGCAACAAAGACCCCTTCCAGTTTGGTGCGTGGCGTGCCGTTGATTTTCTTCAGATAACCTACCTCGTCGGTTTCCAGCCACTCTTTGAAGATGTCTGTATTGGGCTTATGACCGATAGCCAGGAAGAAACCGTCAATGGCAATATCGACTTTCTCCTCGTCGGGCTCTCCTTTGCGCTTTACCAGATGAGCACCTTCCACGCCGTCTTCACCAAAAAGTCCCAATGTGTTATGTTCAAAGAGAATTTCGATGTTCTCGGCTGCCATTACGCGGTCTTGCATGACTTTCGAAGCTCTCAAGAAGGGCTTGCGAACGATGAGATATACCTTTTTGGCTAAGCCGCTGAGGTAGAGGGCGTCTTCGCAGGCTGTATCACCACCGCCAACGACAGCAACGGTCTTTTTACGATAGAAGAATCCGTCGCAGGTAGCACAGGCACTGACTCCCATACCATTATATTTACGTTCGTCGTCCAGTCCTAAGTATTTGGCAGAGGCTCCTGTGGCAATAATCACCGTATCAGCCTCTATTTCAGCTCCGTCGTCAGCCCAAAGTTTATAGGGACGACTGGAGAAATCGACCTTGGTGATGCTGCCGTCGCGGATGTCGGTGCCAAAGCGTGCTGCCTGTTCTCTGAGGTCCATCATCATCTGGTTACCGTCAACACCTTGCGGATAGCCAGGGAAGTTTTCCACCTCAGTGGTCTGTGTCAGCTGACCACCGGGCTGTAATCCACAATACTCCACAGGGTTCAGGTTGGCTCGGCTGGCATAGATGGCCGCAGTATATCCCGCTGGACCGCTGCCGATGATCAAACATTTTACGTGTTCCATCATTGTCAATTCTCAATTCTCAATTGTCAATTAGAGAAGTTCTTTGATTTTCTCTTCTATCACCGCAGCGCTGGTGGTGGGCTCGAAGCGGGCTACGACTTGTCCCTTCTTATTGATGAGGAATTTGGTGAAGTTCCACTTGATGTCAGCCTTCTCCTTGTAGTCAGGGTCTGCCTTCGACAGCATTTCGTCCAACAGAGGTGTCAGCTGGTGCTTGGGATCCCATCCGGCAAAGCCTTTCTGTTCCTGCAGGAACTTGAACAGCGGTTCGGCATCGTCACCGTTGACCTTGACCTTCTTGAAACGGGGGAACTCAGTGCCGAAGTTCAGTTTGCAGAACTCATGGATGCTTTCATCGGTACCGGGGGCCTGTTGTCCGAACTGGTTGCAGGGGAAGTCGAGAATCTCAAAGCCCTGGCTGTGATAGTCCTTGTACAGCTTTTCCAACTCGTCGTACTGGGGGGTAAATCCGCACTTGGTGGCTGTATTGACAATCAGCAACACTTCGTTGGCATATTCTTTCAGCGAAACTTCCTTACCTTTTCTGTCCTTGACAGAGAAATCATAAATGGTCTTCATTGTCTTTTGTTTTGTGTAATATTTGTTATAAATGAAAAATCGTACCTTTACTCGGTGAGCAAAGATACGATTTTTCCTTGTAATATGCAAGCGTTTGGCCTGAATATTATGATTTTTTATTTAATGACGCCGTGATGTATGACTTAATACCAGTCGTTCAGCATCTGTGACCTGCTGACATTTTCCACTTCAACTTCGATGTCGTCTGGCAGGTTGGGGAAGAAGTCTATACCGGTTTTTTGCTCCAGTTCGGCGACATTAATGGCATAGTCTTTAGGTGTTTGACTGGAGTAGCTGCTTTGGTCAATCCAATAGGCAGTTGCACGGAAAATGTTGTTATAGCGTCCCAGCACAGCCATGAAGAAGTAACGGGGGACGGGGATGTGTTTATTGTTGACACGGGTCTTCTGATGACTATTCCTAAAGACATATTCATAAATATGCTCAGCTTTGTCGATGGTGCCACCCTTGACAACATAAAGGGTGTCGAACTTGCTAGTCCAGTTGCGAACCTGAGTTTCCATGGACGACCAGATGCCTGCATTGAACTTGTTGTTCTGTGGTTGCATGTTGGTGATATAGAACGTCTGGTAGTTGGCTTCATTGGCAGCTTGTCTGTCAGCTGATGGACAGATATGCCCGTGATCATAGCCAGACGACTTATAGGGGTCCTCGCCAGTGGCAAAGCGGAACTCTGCAGGCAGGTCCGGGTCGTTCGGATACTGACAGTTAGGTGATAGTGAGCCGTCGTTGTCGGCATAATAGCGAGCTACGTTCTTGGCGCCAATAGTCTTATAGAATTTGTAGCAGCTCCAGCGTTGACTGGCTTTCTCGGTATCCCATTCTACTCGGTAGTTTACACCCCTGAAACCCGATCTGTCGTTCAGTGTTCCCACGTGAGTGACCAGAATGCTGCTGCCGCCTTTCAGCGCCGGTACTTCCAGCATGCCCGATTTCAATGAACCGCTATCTTTTCTGGGTATGAAGTCATCGTCGCCATCGCTGCCACAGGCTGTCATGATGAGTCCTGTCAGACAAGCAAAGAGAACAAAATATAGATGTTTTTTCATAGTCTTATATATTAATAATGTGTATTTTGATAGTTCTTATAGTCTATGTTTGGCGTTTTTGAGAAGGTTGAAGGTGCGTAGCAAGGCATATGCAACTACCCTGTACGCACCTTCTAAGTCTTGTTCCGGCGTGAAATATCTTATTTCTTCGCAGCCTTGACTTTCAGTCGAGCCTGCAGTGCGCTCGGCTGACTGATAGCAAGCTCTCGTCAGCTCTTACTTCTTGGCAGCCTTACCGTAGCGGCTCATGAACTTATCAACACGACCAGCGGTGTCAACAAGCTTGCTCTTACCAGTGTAGAACGGGTGAGAAGTGCTTGAGATTTCAATCTTTACCACAGGGTAAGTTTCGCCTTCGAACTCTACGGTGTCATTCGTCTTAGCGGTAGAGCGCGAGAGGAACATATCGCCGTTGGACATGTCCTTAAACACGACGGGGCGATAGTTTTCTGGATGAATACCTTTTTTCATTTTA
>CACYOC010000040.1 GCA_902775975.1 uncultured Bacteroidales bacterium
CACCCCTGGCCCCTCCCTGATTGCAACGCCACACTCTGCCTTGGCAGAGATTGCAACGCCACACTTTGCTCAGTCAAAGATTGCAACGCCACACTCTGCGTTAGCAGAGAATGGAGGGGAGTAAAAAGAAAACATATTGTAGTGCAGAAAAGTGTTAATATTTTGTTAAAAAGTGCCCCAATCCTACACATCTCTCACCCATCTCTCACTACGCAAAGGCCGATGTACAGAGAGTTTGTGATAGATGTGTAGGATGTGTAGGATGAAATTAAACTTTTCTGGTAGATGCCTTATGTCTGAGTACTTCTTATAGAAAGCTACTTTTTTCTTGCTTTCCTTTGTGAGTTCAAGAATTCTTTGTACCTTTGCAGGGAATAATGAACTCAAGACGAGGTCAGGCAAGCAATAAATCGCCAATCGTTGCGTTATGATTGATAGTATGCAGAAGAAGATATTCCTTATTATATACATAGTAGTTCTCGGCGTGCTCCTGACGGGGTGCGGTGCTGAACAGGCTATGAAAAAGGGCGACAAGTTCTATGCATTGGGCGAATACTTCGATGCCTCGACACAATACCGCAAAGCCTACTCCCAGACGCCCACCAAGGAGCGAGCACTCCGTGGACAGCGGGCACTGAAGCTTGCCGACTGCTACCGGCGCATCAACTACACACAGAAAGCCATTGCTGCCTACAACAATGCCATACGCTACAAGCAAGAGGACTCGCTGACGCATCTCTACTTGGCTCAGCAGCTGATGAAAAACGGCAACTATAAGGAGGCGGCAAAGGAGTTCCAGACGTTCATCGACAGCACCGCCTTCGACTCGCCGCTCATCCAACTGGCACGAACAGGAATACGCTCTGCCCGCCAAGCGCCGCAGTGGCGAAAGGAAGGTTCTGCCTATACCGTCAAGCGCGAGAACTTCTTCAACTCACGACGCGCCGACTACTCTCCTATGCTGAATGGCGACAATAACGACATGCTGTTCTTTACCTCTACACGCAACCAAGCCAAGGGCGACGAGCTGAGCGGCATCACGGGAACGAAGAACGGCGACATTTTCTTCTCACAGAAAGACGACAAGGGAAAGTGGCAGAAGCCAGAGGTCATCGACACGGAATTGAACTCAGACGGTGACGAGGGGGCTTGTTGCTTCTCACCGGACGGGAGGACGATGTACCTGACTCAATGTAAAACCGACCCCACCTACCCTCGTTATGCCAACATTGCCACGAGTCAACGGTCGGATGCAGCGTGGAGCAAAGCCACCGAACTGCAACTGACACGTGACACGCTGTCGGTCTATGCACATCCTGCCGTATCGCCCGACGGTCAATGGCTTTACTTCACCAGCAACATGCCTGGTGGAATGGGAGGCTACGACATCTGGCGGGTACGACTGACCACCAGCGGTGTGGGAGGCGTAGAGAACGTAGGAGCTCCTGTCAATACTGCCGGCGACGAGATGTTTCCCACCTTCCGTCCTAATGGCGACCTCTATTTCTCGAGCAACGGCCATGAGGGCATGGGTGGACTGGATATATACATCGCCCACGTCGTGGACGGTGAAATGAGAAATGACAGCGCAAGCCATTCCTCATTTCTCACTCCTCATTCCTCATTTACTATTGAGCATCCGGGCTATCCACTGAACTCACAGGGCGACGATTTCGGTATGACGTTCGAAGGGCTTCTGAACAAAGGATTCTTCTCGTCGAACCGTGGCGACGGCAAGGGATGGGACCATATCTACTCTTTCTATAATCCCGAAATTGTGCAGACGGTCAAGGGATGGGTCTATGAGCAGGACGGCTATGAACTGCCGGAAGCACTGGTATATATGGTCGGCAACGACGGCACCAACCTGAAACTGAGCGTAAAGGGTGACGGTTCCTTTACACATGAAATCAAACCCGGTGTAGATTACGTCTTCTTAGGAACCTGCAAGGGTTTCCTGAACCATCAGGAGCGGCTGCGCGTAGAACCTGTCGAGGAGTCGCAGGAGTATGTGCTACAGTTTCCCCTTGCCTCCATCACAGCACCTGTGCTGATAGACAACATCCACTACGACTTCGATAAGGCAACGCTACGCCCAGAGAGTGCGGCGGCACTGGACAAACTCGTCGAGCTGTTGAACGAGAACCCCAACGTTACCATCGAGTTGTCAGCACATGCCGACTACCGAGGCTCGGCAGAATACAACAAGCGACTGTCGCAGCGACGTGCCGAGAGCGTGGTGAAATACCTCATAGACCACGGTATTGCCAGCGACCGTCTGACCCCTGTCGGCTATGGCAAGGAGAAGCCGAAGACCATCAAGAGGAAACTGACGGAGAAGTATCCGTTCCTGAAGGAGAACGACGTCCTGACGGAAGCATTCATCAAGACCTTGGATGAAGAACAGCAAGAGACCTGTAACCAACTGAACCGCCGCACCGAATTTATTGTGCTTCGCACGACGTACGGTCTCAACCGTCTCTCCGAGGGTGGTACAAACCATCAAGCCCCATCAGAATAACAAAAAACTACTGATATGAAAAAACTAACTACATTATGCTTACTGCTGATGGTTGCACTCATGATGCAGGCAGCCGAAACAGACTTTACCGAGGACTTCAACAGTCTTGTCAACGGCACATCATACAGCGGTAATGTCACGCTGCCCTCTGGCACGTGGAGCATGAACGGCATTACGGGAAATAAATCCAGCAATGTGACGTCCGCGAAGTTCAACACCAGCAATGCCTACATGATCTCGCCAGCCATCGACAAACCGGCGAAGGTGAGCTTCAGCTATCGTTCAGGAGGCTCCAACAAGCCTGTCACCGTCAGCTACTCTACCGACAACGGCACCACATGGACGGACATAGAGACCTTCAACATCCAGAGCTCTTCGTCATCGTTCAGCAGTTGGAGCAAGAAGGTCAGCGACCTTCAGGAGACCGACGGAGTGAAGTTCCGCATCTTCTGCAGTGCTTCTAATGTCTATGTCGATGACTTCAAGGTCAGCCACCCCACTGAAGGCGGCGGTGTCACCCCTACCGACCCCGACGACCCGACATACCAGGTAGAAGGTGTGTGGGTTCCCGTGAAACCGATTCCTGCAGCAACGGGCAAGACTTATTATATTTCCCCTGCCGGCAATGATGCAACGGGCGATGGTACTAAGGAGAAGCCTTGGTACAACCTTGCCGTAGCCTACGCTGCGGCACAGGCTGGCGACCACATCGTCTGCAAGGGTGGCACCTATAAAATCAACAAATACGGAACGGACGGAAAACTCACCATCCGCATGAACAAGGCAGGAACGGCAGAGAACCCCATCGTCATCCGTTGCGAGGATGGTGAGAAGCCTGTCTTCGACTTCGAACAGCAGTTGCTCGACTGCAACAAGCAGACCTCGAAGGTCGGCGACCGTGGTATTCTGCTCTCCGGCGACTATCACATCTTCTTTGGCTTACACATCATGCACGCTGCCGACAATGCCATCAAACTGGAGGGCAACCACAACCGCATTGAGCGCTGCGAGTTTTCCTATAATCTGGACACCGGCATCCAGCTGGGTTTCGGACATAACTTCAGCGACAGCGGTTTTGGCTCAAGCAACGACGGCAGCCACTGTGCCTATAACGACATCATCGACTGCGACTCGCATCACAACTGCGACTGCGACGCCAACTACGGCTCTGACGCTGACGGCTTTGCCTGCAAGATGCACAACGGAAAGGGCAACCGCTTCATTCGCTGCCGAGCCTGGCGCAACAGCGACGATGCGTGGGACCTCTACGAAACGGACTATCCTGTCGTCCTGGCGCAATGCTGGGCGTGGGAGTCGGGAAATGCCGAAGACCATACCTGGGTGAAGGAGTATCTGAACACCTCTGCATCGTTCTCTGGCAACGGCAATGGCATCAAGCTGGGCGGCAATGGTACTGGAGGCAGTTCGAAGGGTATTCATTATGCTTACGACTGTATTGCCTTCGGTTGTGACAAGAGCGGCTCCACGAAGGGTTTCGACTGCAACAGTCACAAGGACGGCCATGTGCTAATAGGCTGTCTGGGCTTCGACAACGGCTATGACTTCATGTTTGAAAGCGGTGGCTCAGATGCCAAGACATACTATTATAATAATGTATGTCTCGGCAGACAGGAAGCATGCGTAGGAACGGACGACTACAACGCCATCTCCTCCCCGATGTCGAAGGACGGCTGGACGAACCACCTGGTGACGGGCATATCCAAGGACGACTATATCACCCTCGACGAGGAAGACGCGCTGTTGCCGCGCTCTATCGACGGCTCTTATCCCCGCCGGTTCGGACGACTGGCTGCTGACAGCAAACTCATTGATGCGGGAAGCAGCGACTACGACATTCCTGAGGGTACTGACTTCGACCCGCTGCGCGAGGTGACTGCCGACTATCCGTTCCTGAAGCACGTCTCCAACGGTAATGCCCGCGACCTGGGACCCTTTGAGCGCCTTACTGGTGTTTCTGCCATTACCGTGGTCAGTGGTTCTGCCGTTGGCAAGACGCTGCGCAAATACACAAAAAATGGCCGCCTCATCATCGAGAAGGACGGCCAGCAGTATAACGGCATCGGTCAGCGCATGCTATAGAGCATGCTCGCGGAAGCGTTGCATCAACCACTCTTTCTGCTCGGCAATGGTCATGTGACTGTTGTCGAGCAGTATTGCGTCAGGAGCTTGCTTCAGCGGTGACACCTCACGATGAGAGTCGATGTAGTCGCGCTCCTGCACATTCTTTAAAATATCATCATAGTCAGCCTCCATACCCTTTGCCTTCAGCTCGTCAAAACGGCGCTGGGCACGCACCTCGGCAGAGGCGGTAACGAAAATCTTCAGTTCGGCATGGGGGAAAACGACGGTTCCGATGTCGCGACCGTCCATCACGACACCTCCCCCCTGTCCCATCTGCTGCTGCTGGGCAACCATGGCCTCACGGACAAAGCCTATGGTGGCGATAGGACTCACATGGCTGCTGACCTCCATGCTGCGGATTTTATCTTCCACCAGTTCGCCGTTGAGATAGGTATCCGGCCTACCTGTCGAGGCATTGAACTGGAAGGAGATATGGATGTTCGCCATCTGACGGCGCAACTCGTCCTCGTTAATACTGCCGTCAGCAGCAAACAAGCCGTTGCGCAGGGCAAAGAGCGTCACACAGCGATACATCGCTCCCGTATCGACATACACATAGCCCACCTCGCGGGCCAGATCCTTGGCCATGGTGCTCTTGCCGCACGACGAATGGCCGTCAATAGCAATAGTTATTTTCTTCATTGTTACAAATTATACGTTGCATTCACCAGCAGCGAGTAGGCCGACACATGATACTTGGCATACGACAGCTGCAGCTTGAAACGCTGCAACAGCAAACCGCCACCTATCGACAAGCCTGCTCCGTGGTTACTTTTCTTATCTTCCGTTTCGACAATCTTCATCTCGCTGGAGCGCCGGAAATTATAGCCGGCAGCCAAATAGACAGTAGGACCAAGATAGATATCGGCACCAATGGCAACATGTTTGATAAAACCCTGATCCCAGTTGTGCAACCGTGACAGCGTGACATGCAGCGTGAGAGGCGAGCCGATGAGTTTCTTGGTCATACCTAATTGCAAGTCGAAGGGGATGCGCTCGAAGTCTTCATCGTAAGCCTTAATCTGACCGCCCAGGTTCTTGGCAACGGCCGACAGCGACCAGCCTTTCTCTTCGTCGTAGTAGTTGGCTCCCAAGTCGATGGCTACTGCTGCCGAACTGTAGCTGCCGATGGTAGAGGAGATGAAGCGTGCCGTGATACCGCCGCTCACCTGGTCGTGGAGCATATAGGAGAACGTTCCTGCCAAGGCGATGTCCTTGGGCGAGAAGGTGCCCGTCTGCTCATTGCTCACCGTCGTTTCCTTGATAGAGCCATACGCCATATACTGCGCACAGACACCCCAGGAAGACCGCTGACCTGCCGTCTTCACGAACGATGCCGATGCCGTATTGGTGCCGACCATGTAGGTCATGAAGTTGACGTTGATGCTCTTGTCCGAGACGTTATTGATAAGCGAGGGATTGTGGAAGATGACCGTGGGGTCGTCTTCCACCAGCGTGATGTTCTCACCACCGACGGCTGCGGCATGGGCACTGACAGGAAGGCGCAGGAAGCTATACACCTCCTTGCTCTCCTGAGCCTGCATGCTCACGGCATACAGCCAACAGCCGATGGTCAACAACTGGATGACAAATCTTTGCTTCATCTTCTTTTTAACGGCAAAGATACTAAAAATATTGTTACCAAAGACATAAAGTCGAAAATAATTCTTAATTACTCATGCCTAATTCCCAATTTATTACTACCTTTGCACCCAATAATGGAACAAAAGAAAAGCCCGAAGGCAGACATGGAGCAACAGCGCACCACAGGTTTTCTCCTGGGGCTTGTCTTTGTGCTGGCGGTCTTTTATGTCGCGTTGGAATGGAATTCCTCGACCGACGACAGCCTGGTGAATCCCGTTGACATCAACGACATGATTCACGAAAGCGAACTGGTTCCCATGTCCAACGAGGAGGTCGTCACGCAACTGGAAGAAAAGAAACAGAACGAGTCTGCCGAACAACTGAACATTGTCGATGACGAGGTAGAAATAGCTGACCCCGAAGATGTTACAGGCAATGAAGGCGATGATGACGAGACACTGTTGCAAGACTTGCAGCAAGAGGACGACAAGGCTTTGGCAGCGCTGAATGTCGATCCGCAGAACCCGCTGAACTTCCACATCGCCGAAGAACTGCCACAGTTTCCCGGCGGTGCTGTAGAACTGATGAAGTGGCTGACCAAGAACCTGTGCTACCCGCCACAGGCTCAGAAACGCAAGATTCAGGGCAAGGTGGTCACGGTGTTCTACGTCGAGAAAGACGGCAGCATCAGCGGCATCAAGGTCATACAGTCGCTGTCGCCCGACTGCGACAAAGAGGCATTGCGGGTGCTCGGCATGATGCCCAACTGGAAACCCGGCATCCAGCACGACCAGGTGTGCCGCACCAAGGTATGTCTGCCCATCGTGTTTAAACTGTAATATTGTAAATACTATAATAATGAAGAACGCTCATGAAATTCTGAAGCAGGTCAACGACTTTCTGGCCTCACTACCCTACGAACGTAAACCCAAGTCGCTCTACGAACCCGTAGAATATGTCTTGTCATTAGGTGGAAAACGCATCCGACCCGTACTCATGCTGATGGGCTACAACCTCTGGCGACAGCACCCCGAAGACATCCTCATGCCCGCCATTGGTTTGGAGACTTACCATAACTATACGCTGCTGCACGACGACCTGATGGACAATGCCGACGTGCGACGAGGACACCAGACGGTTCACCGCCGCTGGGATGCCAACAAGGCCATCCTCTCCGGCGACTCCATGCTGGTGCTGGCCTATCAGCGTATGCAGCAGGTGCCTGCCGACAAACTGCCCGCCGTGCTCGACATCTTTACCGAGACGGCTCTCGAGATTGGTGAGGGACAGGAGTACGACATGACTTTCGAGACCCGCAACGACGTCACAGAAGACGAGTACATCGAGATGATACGCCTGAAAACCAGCGTCTTGCTGGCGTGTGCCCTGAAGATTGGTGCCCTGCTGGCCGACGCTCCGCAGGAAGATGCCGACCGCCTGTATCGCTTCGGCGAGCAGTTAGGCTTGGCCTTCCAACTGCAGGACGACCTGTTAGACGTCTATGGCGACCCGAAAGTCTTCGGCAAAGCCATTGGCGGCGACATCACCAGCAACAAGAAGACCTACATGCTCATCAATGCCGTCAACCGTGCCAATGCCGAGCAGCGCAAGGAGCTGGAACAATGGATTGCCGCCAAGGACTTTGACCGTGAAGAGAAAGTCGCCGCCGTCACCCGACTGTACGACGAAATCGGCATCCGCCAGCTGTGCGAGGAGAAGATCAACTACTACTTCAGCCAAGCCCGCAAGACCTTGTCGCAGGTACAAGTTCCTGAAGACCGCAAAGCGCCCCTCTTCACCTATATGGACGACTTGCTTCACCGCAACAAGTAATATGAATTACATCGACACCCATTGCCACCTCGACGGCGAAGAGTTCAACACCGACCGCGACGCTGTCGTACAGCGAGCCCGCGATGCTGGCTGCACCGCCATCTTCCTGCCCGCCATCGACCTGGCATCCTGCCATACCGTGCTGGACACCTGCCGCCAATATCCCGGCTACTGCTACCCCATGCTTGGCCTCCATCCCGAGGAGGTTCGTGCTGACTGGCGCGACCAATTGGCCGAAATCAGAAAATGCCTAAACACATATCTTCACACAAACCAATCTCCCATCCCTTCGGGAGGGGTCGGGGGTGGGCTGTCTCCCATCCCTTCGGGAGGGGTCGGGGGTGGGCTTCTCGCCATCGGCGAGGTAGGTCTCGACTTCTATTGGAGCCGCGAGTTCGAGCAGGAGCAACTGTTAGCCTTTGAAGAACAGGTGCGCTGGTCGGTAGAGCTGCAGCTGCCGTTGATGATCCATTGCCGCAAGGCACAGAACGAAATGGTGGCGATACTCAAGAAGTATAAGGACCAGTTGCCGGGCGGCGTCTTCCATTGTTTTACCGGTAATACCACCGAAGCCCGCCAGCTACTCGACTTCGACCGCTTCGTACTGGGCATCGGCGGCGTCCTCACCTTCAAGAAGAGCAACCTCCCCGCAACCCTCGCCTCCACCACTGACGGTGTCCCCTTGGAACGCCTCGTTCTCGAGACCGATGCCCCCTACATGGCTCCTGTCCCCTTGCGTGGTCATCGCAACGAGCCAGCCTTCATCCGCCACGTCATCACCCGCCTGGCGGAAGCCTACGGAGTGAGCGACGACGACATCTGCCAGCACACCAACGCCAACGTCCGCCGCGTCTTCGACCTATAACAATAAATCTTTCTCTATACATTCTTCGAACTATCGTTCTCCTTGTGGTAGAGCCATAGTTCGAGACTGTTGATGATGTTCTGCCACAGGACATAACAGCCTGCACCGACAGAGGCGACGGGATGCAGATACATGTACGACACCCAGATGGAGAGTGCGGTATTCTTTTGAAACATAGACTGTCCGCTGTTGACACGCTCGCCCAACCAGCGACCAACCAGACGACCGATGCCGAACTGTACGAAGCTGACAACAAAAGTGGCGATGGCAATGCCAACAAGCAGCAACACGCCGGCCTCGCTATGGACGATGTTACGCAGTGTGATGCCTGTCATAATGCTCAGCGTAAAGGCCCAGATGTAAAATCCCAGATTGGGAGCTGCTGCCAAGCGCTGGCAAACGCTCTTGGCATAGCGCTGCATGAGCCATCCTAAGATCAGTGGCAACAGCAGTACCATGCTGACCTTCTGCAGAATGATGAGCAAGGCAGCGAGGAAAGTGACATCGGCAGTGGGTTCCAACAGCGGGAACACAACAGGTATCAGCACCGCCGACGCCAACGAAGAGATAAGCGTGTAAGTGGTAATGGTGCTGAGGTTGCCTCCTAACTTGGCAGCCACGACGGGTGCGGCAGCGGCAGTAGGTGCTATGGTACAAGCCAAGACAGCCTCAAATAACAATTGATAATTGACAATTGACAGTTGATTATTGACAGATGACTTCACCCAAAAGATGACGGCAACATTGGCAGCGACTAACAACAGCTGGGCAGCGAGCACGCCGACGTGCCAGCGGTGAAGGCGCATCTGTTGGAAGTCAACCTTGCAGAACGTCACCAGCAGCGACAGGAATACCAGAAAGGGAAACAGCGTACTGAACACAGGCAGCAACGCACTGCCTGCAGCGTCGAGTCCGGGAACAAAGTAGAAGGTGAAGTAGCAAACGGTACCGATGCCGATAGCTACGGGAAGCGTCCAGTTTTTGCAGAAGGTGATGACTCTATTCATGGTGTCAGTATTTTACAGCCTTTCTTGATGGCAATGCCCTTCGATGTTTGATGCATCTGCATACCTTGCAGGTTGTAGGAGGTGAGAGGTGACAAGTGAGAGGTAAGAGGTGAGAGACAAGATGTGGTGTCGTCTGACGGATCGTGAGCGTAGTCATGCGTCACGATAACGTTGTAGATTTCCACCTCGCCATAAGCATTCGCGTCGTCCTTATCCTCACGACCGCCCTTCTCGGTGGTCTTCGATTGAGTGTACATGCCCGCCTTGAAATAGCAGCCGTCTGCTGTCGAGGGATAGGTCTCGATGAACGTTCCGTTGTAATAGCAGCGCACGCCGTCCCCACCCGCTACGAATTGTACGGTGAACTTGGTGCCCAGCTGATAGTTGTTGGTGAGCACAGGACCTGCCGTGCCGTTATGGTCGATGAAGAGTTTCTTGTTCTCCAGCCTGAAGACGATAACGTCATCGTTGGCATCGTGAATCTGACCAACCACCACGTGCGGCTTTTGCGTAGGCAAATGTGTGACGGCCTGTGTAATCATCATCGTGTGAGTGCCACCTCCGCTGGCAATGCTCCAGCTGGCCTTGTCCTTGCCGTTGTTCTGCATCTCGCGCAGTTCCGAGCGCGGATAGGTAGAGCCCTTCGTCGTCACGCCGTTGGCATGAGCACGAAACACGACGGCGTCGCCCGCCGTATTGACATGGAAATAGTCATCGGCATAGCCGTTTAGGTCAGGCTGTATGATTTCCTTCGAGAAGCCGTTGTTGCCCGCCACGGGGATGTTCAGTTTCCAGTTGGTGAGGTCAATCACTGCCGAAGGCAACTTGTCCGTCGCCGTTTCGTCAGCGCGGATAAAGACTGAGGACTGCGCCTGTGCCGTCGAGCAGCACAGGGCAGTCCACAGTAGTGTCAGTATGAAGTGTTTTCTCACTTAACCACGACTATGAGTTTTCAACTCGAGCTCGTTTCCGTTCGATAGAGCAAGAACGAGTTCTTGCTCTATTCTCACTTAACCACGACCTTTTTGCCGTTGATGATATACAGACCCTTGGTGGGCTGAGCAACACGCTGACCAGAGAGGTTGAAGAATTCGCCATTAGCAGCTTTCTGACGAGCCTCAACGCGACTGATGGCAGTAGCACCACCAGAATTATACATCACGGCATCCTCCCATGTCTTTGCCACACGCAGTCCGGCGTAGGCAGCATTGAGCTTCGTCTGACGGAAGCAGACATAACGCAGGTCGGCACCACCGTCGGCGTCATTGCCCAGGGCATCCATCTTTACGGCAGCATTCTCAGCCTCGGTCTTCGTGGGATCGGGGTTGACGAAGAGATAGAACTCGTCGTTAGCGCCAGAGCTGCCAGTGCTCTTGTTGACATACTTCACCACAAGCAGGGCAGCATCGGTCTTGGGAGTTTCAGCCGAATAAGTCTCGATAGTCTGACCGTTCTTGCGGATGGCAAAGCACTTGTTTCCTTCTGACGTTACCTTCACCCATACACGACCACGTGCAGTAGTTCCATCACCTGCAGCCGCTCCCTGCTTAATGAATGAAAAGATTTCCTTGCCAGAAGTGGTTGCGGTGTTAGAAAAGTCACCTAAGAAGGCGGCATAGAACACGTCGTCTGTAGCAGGCTTAGCGCTGACGAAGGGCACGACAGAGTTGCGGCTGTTGCCTTCGGTAGTTTGCTGCTGATCGTCGTCAAACAGAGCGGCCTTGCCCGTTGCTGAACCGTCATAGCCTGAGTAGGTAATGGTTCTGCTGATAACAATAGGCGAAGAGCCTGTGGCCTCAGAAGCCTTCGTAGATACCACCCAGCCGCCCTGACCTTCCAGAGCGCTATTCTCGGTATAGTCGAAGTACTCCTTCAGCAGTGCCTTGTCAACATCGGGTGTTGGCGTATCGCCACCGCCACTGCTGCGAGTAATCTCAAAGTGACGGGCATAGCAGTTGCTGCTGTAGCGAGCAATGGTCAGTGAGCCGTCATCGTTGATGTCGCCAGCCACTAAGGTGTACTCCAGAGTCACCTCGCTATTGGCAACATAACTAATCGTTTTGTAGTTTCCGGTGGTACGCTCCTTGAAGTAGAAGCCATCGGTACCGGTCTTGTCAGCTCTTGACATGGTAGCGGTAAACTTATCGCCAGCCTGGAAGCTACCGCTTGTCAGCTTGAAGGTGATTTTAGTGTTATCACTTCCCAGTTTCTGATAGAATTTGCCATTCATCTGAACAGAGTTAGCCTCAGGAGTGTCGCTATTCTTCCAGCCGCCTACGCTGCTGTAGTCAACGGTACAGTTTGTTCCAGGAACGTCAGTAGCACTTCCGGCCTTCTTGCTGCCTTCAGGTGTCAGGTGCTCATCGGGGAACGTAAACGACGCAACGGTCGTTTGTGCCATGCTTGCCTGTGCACTGAGTGCGAGGGCAATGAGGGTAAACAACTTTTTCATAATAATTCTTATTTTTAAAGGGTTAATAAATAATGTCTGTATTTTGTTCGTGTCAGTCCCGCTTGTGGAGACTATAGTTCTCGTCATTTATTCCAAGGGCTAGGGCAAGCGCCCCAACCTTTGGAACGGCTTGACTAATAGTCCTCTTCTTCGTCGTCAAAGTCGAATTCACGACCCAGAGCACCGTTGGGGTTAGAAGGATCACCAATACCTAGTTTTACAGCACTATCATCTGAAAACCTTGGATAACTTGTTGCTATAAAATTAGAGGTACAGATAACGTGGACTTCGATTTCAGGGCTTATATATTTAATCTTTTTCATGACTGTATTATTTTATGATTACTTTTTTACCGTTTACAATGTACAGGCCCTTATGTAGTCCTGCTGTAGATGGACTCAAACGCTGACCATTCAGATTATAAATGACACTATTTGCTATTTGCTCCTGCGGAGCCAGCAGTTCGCTTATATCTGTCGTTTCGCCATCATCAAATATTGCCATAGGTCTTGCAGAAGCTGAACTTGGGAGTTCAAAATAAGCTCTAAAACCTCCTATTTTACCATCTACAGAAGCAGTGCTTAATTCTCCACTGCCATTCATAAACCATTTAGTTTTATCATCTGCAGTAAAGTCTACTGGCGAATAGGTTCCCCTAAAATAATATCCCCTAGCTTTGTCACCTTTTTTTGTCGCTGTTGTTTCAGTAAGAGTTGCAAGGATAATAGGGTCAGAAACATTATTTGTAGGCTTTATCAAGAATGGTGTTCCTTTTGAAATGGTAGTTTTTGTTGTAAACTTGAAAACTCCATCATCTGTAACATCAGCATTTTGGTGAATAGCTGCCAACTCTGTTCCTTCTCCGAAGATGTATGTAATATCTGCAGCTGCTAAATCAACAGGTAAACAGATTGTATTCCACTTATTCTTAACAAACGAGCGGTTTGTCAGTTGGAAAGCAGTATAAGCTTTTCCCGGATAAGAATAGTCTTTTGTTGCATCGAACTTTACATTATCCGTCAGATAGATAAAACCTGCTAAGCCCAGTGCAGTTCCTGAAGCAAAGACATAATACGTCTTTCCTGCCTCTACATTGAACTTGACATTTGAATAATATTTATCATCGCTTTTTTTGAATTCCTGGCCATCAGGATGTGCAGAAATAGGAACACAGTTATCTCCATTCATTTCACAAATCCACAGTGTCTTATCACTTTTTGCTGCATTGATATAGATGTACAACTTTAACGTTCCTTTAGATGTCGGGTTAAAGATATAATAGGTTCCGTACTCTGGCTTATGAGTTTTATCATAATCTTTATAAGAAGAAGAAGAACCATTATACCACTTGGGGGTATTACCATTACCTTTACAATACTTCGTAAATTTGGGGTTGCTATCCCCGGGGGTGTAATTTGCCTCACCGCTACTTCCACCTGATGTAGTCCAACTATCAACTTTGTCCGTATTATAAGTTGATCCACATCCTCCATAGGTAATAGTAATGTTATAAACACTTGTCGGAGTAGTTGGCGTGTTCATTACTATGCTTGAGTAATCACCAGTAGCATAAGCATAGTACCCTTGTGCGCCAGCTGTTAGGCTAAAGGCTGTGGACAGCAGTGCGGTAAATAGTAGTTTTACATTAATCTTTTTCATTGTTTTGAGTTATTAATTAGTTAGATAATTTTATTTTTTCTCAATGCTAAAGTCAGCGAAGCGGATGTCCTCGTCGCGAAGCTGCGACTGCCACTCGCGGTTCTTGCCGATAAAACGATAGAGGCCCCACTTGGGACGAAGACCCGTGGTGCCCGTGCGCCACATGTCGAGCGCGTCGTTGCTATACTCGAACAGCACCTTGCCGTCGCGAACACGCTTGATGGTGACTGCATAGCTGCCCTTGTCGCCAAAGGTGGCAGTCTCCTCAACCTCTACCCACTCGTCGAGGAAGGGGTCGAGAGGCGTCTTGTCCAGCGTCTCGGTGTCGCCGGTGTTACGGTTGTGGTAGCGCAGACGCAGCACCTGCTTGCCGTTGCTCTGCGTATAGCAGGTAAAGGTTATTAGCGGCTGGCCAACATCGGCGGTGTGCTGCTTGTTGTCCAAGCCCTTCAGCTGGTGGATGTGCGAGAACTTCGAAGTGGTCTTGAAGCCCTTGGGCAACTTAAACTTCCACTTCATCACCAGCGTCTCACCCTCCTGGGCAACCATCGACTTGGGCGACTTGCCGTCGGTCTTGATTTCGTTGCGCTGGCGGTCGGTGATGTTCGTCTTGCCACGGTCGTCGTCAATGGCAGCATGGATGTGGAAGACGAAGACGGGTTTCCCCAGTTGCTCGTCGTACACCTGCTCGATGTGCTGCACATGAGCCGTAGCATGCTGACGCGAGGAGTCCGGACACTCGTGGTTGTAGCCCGACTGACGGATAAGACGATAGGTCTCGGCAGAGTTGCCATCAGCCACCAGTCGCCCGTCCTGTGCCGTAGCCCCCAGAGGGAGCAGCAGCGCCAGCAGTGTTGTCAGTAATGTTGTTTGTCTCATAGTTAATTGATGTTATTGTTAGTAAATAAGTTTCTTTCCTTGACGGATGTAGATGCCCGGCTGGCGGGGCTGGCTGACACGCTGACCAGAGAGGTTGTAAATCTCATTGTTCATTCTCTCATTATTCATTAGTGCAGCGCTAATGGACGTAGGCGTAGCCTCGCTCTCAAACTCGGGAATCTCCTCACTCGCCGGACCTACCTGCTGTTCGGTCAGTATGCTGGCCACGACGGGATCTACACCATTGAATTCGTCAGCGCCAATGTCGCGCAGCGAACCAACAACATCCTGACCCTCCATGTCGAGCTCTACGCTGCTGCCTGTTGCTGCCTCAATAGCGGGGCTGGTGGCAGAGAGCTTATAGAGCGCCGTGGGTAGCACGATGTCGCACGCCTCATCGGCAAAGCGACGGTTGCTCAGCACCAACTGCGGGTCGATGTTCTTCAGCTTATCGGCCGTAGTGGTGATACCCATAGAGCCCGTAGTGCCGTAGTAGGCAATATTGTTATAGAACGTCACACCTGCCAGCGACGTGCTGCTATACGACTTGATGAGCGTATGGCCAGGATTATAGATGATGTTATGCTCTATGCGGCAGTTCTTCGGCGCCTTGCCGTATTTGCCGCTGTTGTCGAAACCAATCTCGATGTCGGAAGCACAGTCCACCAGCGTGTTGTGAGCCACGAGCACGTTCTCCGGCAGGTGGTGGCTGCTGTTGTTGCTGCTCGTATTGGTGTCATCGCCATTGGTAATGGTGATGGCAGCATCCCACCGTGAACCCGTCAGCCCCTGCATATAGTTGTTGATGATGACGTGGTCCTTGCCATAGACACGCACACCGCCGCAGCCGATGGTGCCGCCGTCGAACTCGGCAGTCTTGCCGTTGCCCAGGAAGTAGTTGCCCTCCACAAGCGTACCCACCCCCTGTCGCAGGCACAGCGTGCCGAGACACTGATAAAAGGTGTTGTAGCGCACCGTATTATTACAGCTCTTGACAGACACCACTTCTGGGTCGCCGTCGCAGTTATCGAAGAGGTTATACTCCACTCGGGTATAGGCCGACCGAGGAGTCAGGTCGCTGACACCCATACGGATGGTTTCCTTCTCGTTGGCATGGCGCGGACCGACGTTGCGGAAGATGTTATGGTCTATGCGGTCGTACTGCGAAATCTGTGGCGTGCCACCATGGCTGCCGTCGATGATGAGCAGCGAGCCGCCGTCCTGCTTGTTATAGAAAAGGTTATGGTCAAAGCGGTTATGGTGGCTGATGCACTCCGTGTTGTCATAGACGTCGCCGATGGTTATCCACTTTGAGGTCTGTGTCTCTGAGTCCTTCGACATGGTGATGTTACAGCGTGTGACGCGGATGTGGTTACAGCCTTCCAGCTTGAAGATGGACGAATTGCCCGACACACTGATGTCCAGTCCCTGGAATGTAATATACTGCTTCTGCTTGAGCGTGATAACCATTGTTCCCGTCATCTTCGCACCCAGCGGATTGCGGGCCTTGACGAGGATGGGACGTTCCTGCGTGCCGTTACAGCCTACGGTGAGCCAGCCCGCGCCGTTATAGGTGCCGTCCTCCAGAACAACAATATCGCCAGGAGCCACCTTGTCGGTAGCTTTCATCAAGTCAGCAAACTCCTTGGCGGTTTTCACCGACCACTCTTTACTTGGGCCGACTGGTTCGGGCTGAGGTTCTTCCTTCTCGACGCTGAAGTCGGCAAAGAGGAACACCTCGTCGCGTAGGATACTGCGATAGTCACCATCCTCACCAACACTGCGGTAGATGCCCCACTTGGGACGCATGCCACTGGTGCCCGTGCTCCACATGTCGATATCGTTGCTGTTGTAAGCTAACAGCTCCTTGCCGTCGCTCATGCGCTTGATGCTGATGTCGTAGGTACCGTGCGCTCCGAACTTCACCCGTTCTACGGCTTCTACCCACTGACCGAGGAAGTCGTTTTGCGACACCTCCTCCAAAACAGTGGCACTGGTAGCACTGGGATTGGTACGGTCGTTGTGCAGCAGGCGCAATATCTTGCGCCCTGAAGACGTGGTATAGCACGTCAGCGTGATGACGGGCAGAGTCACATCGGCTGTTCCCTCGTCATTGTCCATTCCCTTCAGCTGGTGGATATGCGAGAACTTGTTGGTGGTCACAAGACCTTCGGGCAGTCTGAACTTCCATTTCATCACCAGCATCTCACCCTCCTGAGCATAAAGCGATGCCGGCGAGTGAGGACCCGTCTTAATCTCGTTGCGCTGGCGGTCGGTGACAGTCGTCTTGCCGCGGTCGTCGTCAATGAGCGCATGAATGTAGAACGAGAAGACATATTTGCCCAACAACGCATCCCACTGCTGCTGTATGTGCTGGAACGGATTAGAGGCATGGCGACCAGAGTTGTCGGGCGGTTCAAGGTCGTAGCCCTGCTGCTCGATGAGCTCGTAGGTGCCAGGGGTGTTGCCGTTAGCCACCAACGTTCCTACAGGATAGTCCACGGGGTCGGGCTTGACACGGAAGAGCACCGCCTCTGACCACGTCTTGGCGACACGCAGACCGGCGTATGATGCCGTCAGCTTGGTCTGACGGAAGCTGAGATGCTTCAGATTGGCCCCTCCACCCGCATTGTTTCCTTCTGCGGCAAGCATGCAAGAACTGTTCTCGGCCTCGGTCTTTGAGGGGTCAGGATTGACATAGAGATAGAACTCATCGTTAGCACCACTGCTCGAACTGCTACGGTTGACGTATTTCACTACCAACAACACCGTTGTACCGATGTTGGTTTCTGCAGACCACTGCGTAATCGTCTGGTCGGCCTTTCGGATACCGAAAGACTGCTTACCATCAGCAATCTTTATCTGTACGCGGCCACGACTGGTTGTTGAACTGTTCGCTGAAGCACCCTGCTTAAAATAACTGAACACCTCTTTGCCCGTTGTCGAAGCCGTGCCGTCATAGTTGGCAAGGAAAGCCGTATAGACCACATCGCCTGCTGACAAGTCTGAAGTGGCGAAAGGCACTACGGTATTACGGCTGCCAGTCTCCACTTTCTGTTGACTGTTATCCAGTCGCATCACCTTATTGGCCTCAGAACCGTCGTAGCCGGAATATACCAGTGACTGTGTGGCCACTAAAGGCGACACACCACTGTCTTCGGGCGATGACGAAGACACGGTGGAAGACTTGGTAGATACCGTCCAGTCGCCCTGCCCTTCGATGCTACTGCCGGAGGTATAGTTGAAGTAATCCGTCAGCAACACCTGAGCCTGTATGGCGCTGACAGCGATATACAGAAACGCAAGGAGAGCTATGAGCTTTTTGTTCATTTGTTCTATCTTTAATTATACAACATCACCAGTATCTTACTTCAGATTCTGCGTGATAAAATCTGCTGTCTTAAAGAAGATTTCCTCCATCTTGTCGGAAGACTTTGAGGTGAGGTTGTGGTCGTAATATTGATACTTCAGCAACTCGACCTGTGCGCCACGCTTCTTCAACGCTTTAGCCATCTCCTCACTCTGCTGACACTCGACGGTGACGTCGCATGTGCCGCACACCAGCATTGTAGTGGGAGCATTCTTCTTAGGAATGAGGTTGATGGGCGATGCCTGACTGAGCACCTTTGCATCGCGGTCGCAGAAGTAACCGATGCGCTCTTCGTTCTTTGTCTTCTGTACGATGGCAGCAGTCTCCAAATCATAGATGCCGCTGTAGCCGACAAAGACCTTTGCCTGGCTGCTCATAGCACCGACACCTGCCAGATGACCTCCGGCCGACGTGCCGAGGAAACCATAGACATCGGGATTGACGTTCAGCTCCTTGGCATGGTCTTGTACATATTTCAGCGCGTCCTTGATGTCCTGGATAGACACCTCGACAGTAGCACCGGGCTGAGGAGCCAGCGTGTAAGACACGCGGACACCCGTGATGCCCTTCTGCTTGGCCAGATACTGCGACAGCGACTTTGAAGAGCCGTTGTTACCACGAGCCCAGCCACCGCCATGAACGTAAATCATGAAGGGAGCAGGCTCTGCTGTCTCGGCAAAGTCAACGGTAAGTATGAGTTCATAGCCGTCGTGTTTCTTATAGACAATATCCTCTGAGCGCACACCCTTATAGAGCTTGCTTGTCAGACGATCGTTGACGTGAGTATAGGGAGTAAATACATCTGGAATAGTCGTCACATCCATGATGCGGGCATATTTCTTGGCCTGCTGCAGGGAGTAAGTGCCATCAGCATTCTGCGTCATCTTCATGGCGTAGCGGTTAGTGATGGGCTTTTCCTGTGCCATCGCCGTCAGGGCAATGAGCATCGTAGTGGTGAGTAAAAGTAGTCGTCGCATAGTTTTAGTCTTATTTCTTGATTAGTTGATAATACAGTATATTCTGTGTTTTTTTATTGCCACGGCTGAGTCCTATCTTGCGGGCTGCATTCAGGTACTTGCTATTGCCGACAGCCTCAGAGGCAGCCTGATCACCATGGTGATAGGCTGTCTTGAGGTCGTTCAGCAGACTGACATTGTAGGGCAGCACTTCACCTGAACTGTCAGGGTCAAGAGCACTGCCATACTTGCCAATAAAATCTTCTTCTTTCCGTTCATTGTTGATGTTGTTCTTATGAGAAGAACGAGCCACCGTTGATGTCGATGTTGGTACCCGTCAGGTATGAAGACTCTGACGATGCCAAGAAGCATACCAGGTCAGCAACCTCCTGAGCAGTACCTTCACGACGCAAGGGATAACCCTGACGCATGCGCTCGCGGTTCTCGGGGGTGTTGAAACGATCATGGAACGAAGTAGCGATGGTTCCCGGACAGAGGGCGTTGCAACGGATGTTCTGCGGTCCCAGTTCCTTGGCCATAGCACGGGTGAAGGTCATCACAGCGGCCTTGGCTGTAGCATACATCGAAGCGCCTGGGCCACCGCCGTCGCGAGCTGCCAGCGATGAGAAGTTAACGATAGAGCCGCCGTTAGCCATGTGAGGCACTACCTCGCGAGTACACAGCCAGCAAGAACGCATGTTGACATCCATCAGGAAGTCGTACCACTTCTCGTCCTGCTCGGTGATGGTCTTGCGACCAACGATACCGCCAACGACATTGACCAAAATATCAATCTGTTCGCCGAAGGCCTTGACGGTCTCGCCCACCAGACGCTGCACATCAGCAGCCTTGGTCATATCACCCTGCACCATAATAGCCTCGCCACCTGCCTTGCTGATAATGTCGAGCGTATCTTTGGCATCCTGTTCATTATCAAAGTAGTTGACACATACCTTTGCACCCTCTGCTGCCAGCTTGACAGAGATGGCACGTCCTAAATCTCTTGCGCCACCAGTAACGATGGCAATTTTACCTTGTACTTTCATAATCTTTTTAATCTTTTAATTTATTAATGGTTTAACTTCAATTATTAATCTTCTATCTGTTTGATTTCGCCAACCGTCAGGAACACTGACAGCCAGGACAATGGAACTAATGCAGCCAAAAGGCTGAACAGTAGCGTCCAGCTGGTGATGTAACCAGAGAACAGAATGGCGAGAATGGTTCCTAACACTGCGGCAGCACCGCCTAAACCTGCCAATGAACCAACCGACTTACCTTTATGCAGGTCGCTCGGTATGGTCTGCAGGTTGGTCATGAAGAACTGGAAACCACCCAGCACTACCGCCATATAGATGACGGCCAATGGTGCAGATGAAGCGGTAATGGCCAGGATGACTGCCGGGATAATGATGATGCCGCCTACAAGTATGGCACACTTGCGGGCATAGTTAACAGTATGACCACGGTTGATGAGCCAACCTGAGAACCAGCCTCCCACGATACTTCCGATAGCA
>CACYOC010000041.1 GCA_902775975.1 uncultured Bacteroidales bacterium
GTCATTTGGGCTGTAGTCATACGCTCTTTCCTTATTTTGTTCCGCTGCAAATTTAAGCATTATTTCCGAATAATGCAAGAAAAAGGCGGAAATCTTTCGGTTTCTGCCTTGACACGGAGGATTACGACGGGGCTATTTACAAATAACAAAGGAAGCCTTGCGAGCTTCCTTCTGTTATTATCGTTGTCCAAGGCGGATTCGAACCACCACAAACAGAACCAAAACCTGTTGTGCTACCATTACACCATTGGACACCGTTGCACGTTTTGCGGGTGCAAAATTACGAAAAAATTGGCACTCCACAAAATTTTTGCCAATTATTTCACTGTCAACAGGTAATAATTCTTCTTACCCTTCTGTGCCAGGAGGTATTTGCCGTCGATGAGGTCTTCGGCAGTGACGGGTCTGTTCTGATCGGTCAGTTTCTCTTTGTTCAGGCTGACGCCGCCGCCCTGAACCATCTTGCGCATCTCGCCCTTGGAGGGGAAAACGGGGGCAACGGTGGTGAAGAGCTCGATAGCGGGCTGGCCCAGCTGATTCTTGGAAATCTCGAACTGGGGCACACCGTCGAAGACATCTAAGAAGGTCTGCTCGTCGAGCTTCTCCAAGCCTTCCTTGGTGGCTTTGCCGAAGAGCAGGTTGGAAGCTTCGATGGCAGCGTCGAGGGCTTCACGGGAGTGAACCATCACGGTGACTTCCTCGGCAAGGCGACGCTGAAGGACGCGACGTCCGGGGTCGGCCTTGTGCTCTTCGACGAGGGCGTCGATGACGTCTTTCTCCAAGGAGGTGAAGATCTTGATATAGCGCTCGGCATCGTCGTCGCTGACGTTCAGCCAGAACTGATAGAACTTATAAGGTGTGGTGCGGGCGGGGTCGAGCCAGATGTTGCCAGACTCAGTCTTGCCGAACTTCTTACCGTCGCTCTTGGTGATGAGCGGACAGGTGAGGGCGAAGGTCTCCACCTCGTTGCCGAGGGTGCGACGAATGAGCTCCGTGCCGGTGGTCATGTTACCCCACTGGTCGTTACCGCCTAACTGCAGCTTAACGCCATAGTGCTGGTAGAGGTACAGGAAGTCGTAGCCCTGCAGCAGCTGATAGGTGAACTCGGTGAATGACAGTCCGTCGCGGGCGGTACCGTTCAGACGCTGCTGGACAGACTCCTTGGCCATCATGTAGTTGACGGTGATGTGCTTTCCCACCTCACGGGCAAAGTCGAGGAAGGTAAAGTCCTTCATCCAGTCATAGTTGTTGACCATGATGGCTGCATTGGCGTCTTTCGACTCGAAGTCGAGGAACTTGGCCACCTGTGCCTTGATGCACTCCTGATTGTGACGCAGCGTCTCGTCGTTGAGCAGGTTGCGCTCCTGTGACTTGCCAGAGGGATCGCCAATCATGCCTGTAGCACCACCGACAAGAATGACGGGACGGTGTCCGCAACGCTGCAGGTGGCGCAGCATCATGATACCGCAGAGGTGTCCGATGTGCAGCGAGTCTGCTGTGGGGTCTGTTCCGAGATAGGCAGTGACCATCTCTTTCTGGAGCAGTTCTTCTGTTCCTGGCATCATCTGTGCCAGCATTCCGCGCCAGCGGAGTTCTTCAACAAAGTTCTTTTTCATATATTCTATTTTTATTTTATGTTTATAGTTTACAGTTTACAGTTTACAGATGATTACCTATGCGTTTTGAATACGCGAACGTAAAGATGACTGCATAGATGATAACATCTTAAAAATAGTAAACACTTTCTCTTCTAATAAACTAAATTGTTCATGGGTTATATAAGCTAAATCAAGAGATATTTCTATTTGACACATCAGTTCCATTAATGAACCATATGCTATCTCAAGAAAATGAAATTGTTCTTTGGGTGATGTCTTGGAAGTTCCTTCCGCAATATTTGAGGGAATGGACACAGCTGCTCGACGCATTTGGTCACAAATAGCGTATTGTTCATGTTGAGGATACAGTTTTAAGAGGGAATAAACCTCCTTTACCAATGCCACCGAACATTGATATACGTTTAGTTTCCTATATGAAAAATCGTATTTATACATACCTTACTAATCAACTGTAAACTGTAAACCGTAAACCGTAAACTCCCGTTAGGGGACAGGATCGTAACCCGAGCCGCCCCACGGATGACACCTAAGTAGGCGCTTGACGGCAAGCCATAAGCCTTTGAACGGTCCATACTTGACGATGGCCTGCCGGGCATATTCGCTACACGTCGGAGTATATCGGCAGGAAGGACCTAACAACGGAGAGATAGCCACCTGATAAAAGCGGATGGGCATCAGCAGCAGTGCTGCCAGGAGGCGGGAGAGGTATCGTCCTATCGTCTTCATCTCAGAAGTCTCTCGTGGTGAGGGCGTCGCCTTCTTTCTCTACGATTCGCCGCAGCAGTGACTGTACCCTGTTTTCCACCTCTGCCGATGCTAGATGGCGGTCGGAGAGCCAGACGAAGGCCAGCAGCAGTTGTTGCTGGGCAGGGAGGGTCTCGTGCAGCAGTTGTTTGTGGCGACGGTATGCCTCACGGATTTGCCGTTTAACCCTGTTTCTATCCACGGCGTGCTTGAAGCGTTTCTTAGGTACGGATATCAATATCTGCACCGGCTCCTCATCGCGCGCACGCTCCTTATATAAATATATAGCCCTTAATGGAAAAGCAGCCATCGAGCGGCTGCCAACGAAGAGCGCGTCCATCAGTCGCTTGCTGACCATGCGCTCCCGTTTCGGGAAACTATTTTTCATCACCCTTGCTTCTCTAAGAGATAATGCTGCAGAGCACCAGTCATAGAGGGATACTTTTCCGACGGAGCCTCAATGTCGAGACGCAACCCGGCGGCCTTTGCCGACTGTGCGGTAGCGGGACCGAAGGTAGCAATGGCGATGTCGCCCTGCTGGAAATTCGGGAAGTTCTTGATGAGCGACTCGATACCTGCAGGACTGAAGAATATCAGCATGTCGTAGTCGAACGCCTTGATTTCCTCTTCGGTCAGGTCGTTGCTCACGGTGCGGTACATCACACACTCATGGTGCTTGAGCTTCTTGGAATCTAACAGCAGCGTGACACTGTCGTTATGGACATCGCTCATCGGCACGAGGTACTTCTCGTTCTTGTGCTTCACCATGGTGGGCAGCAGGTCTTCAATCTTTCCCGTTGTGCCGTAGAACACCTTGCGTTTGCGATACTGCACGTACTTCTGGATATAGAGGGAGATGGTCTCCGTCACGCAGAAATACTTCATATCCTCGGGGATGGCTACTCGCAGCTCCTTCGCCAGGGTGAAATAGTGGTCAATGGCGTGGCGCGAGGTAAACACGACAGCGGTATAGTCGAGCAGATTGACCCTCTGGGCACGGAAATCCTTAGCGGAAAGTCCCTCTACCTTGATAAAGGGGCGAAAGACCATTTCTACCCCAAATTTTGACGCTATGTCATAGTAGGGTGACTTGTCGTTTGACGGTTTGGGTTGTGAAACCAAAATCTTCTTGATCATCGATGTCCTAAAAATTTATTTTCAAACTACTTGCTGTAATACCCAACGTCCCGATGAGAACGAGAAGAGGTATCAATTCGAGCGCACAAAAGTACAAAATAATCTGCAGACTAACGACATTTCTTCGAAAAAAGATGATGTAGCACTTGTAAATCGTTAATAATTTAACAAAAATCAGCACAATTGCTACATAAATTACTACATTTTCTACCGATAATTCAAGATATCCGTAAAGGAGTACGGCAGGAAAGAACAGAGCTCCTTCGACGGTCACGATGAAGAGAAACGCCTTCATCCACTGTTTGTTTTTTTTACTATCGAAGAAAACGTTGTTCACTACAATGTACAAGATGCTTCGCAACAGGAAATAACCCATGACAACAGCCAAAAAGACGGCAATAAGCAGGTATTGCGAGTCGAGTACGAAAGTGTTGCCGAAAACTTGTAGCGTGTAGAAATAGAACATCAAGGCTATCAGCAGGCTGGTCAACAGCATTAGGAACACCTGAAAGCGCACCTCGCCGGCAGTCTCGGCAAACTCCGTCGTCCCCTCATGCTGCGGATAGAAGAAGTTCTTCGCCTGTCGCATGAGAAACTCCCTGGCGCTGGAGAAGGCGATGACGGCAAAGATAAAAAAGCACAGCAACAATGCCGTCAAGACATTGTCGCTGTAGGCATGGACGGGCAGTGGGTCGCCAGCTTCTCCTGACACACCGTGAGTGGCTGCCGGCTGTTCGGCAAACAATACCGTATCCTCAGTGAAGAACACTTCTGGAGTAAATGTCGGCATTTGGATGTCTGCCATGTGGCTACCCTCCCCTCTTTATTCGTTACAGTCCAAAGGCGCGCTTGATATCCTCCACGCGGTCGAGTTTCTCCCAAGTGAAGAGTTCCACGTCCATGGTCTTCGTCTCGTGGTAGCGGCTGGTGAAGGTCTTCTTCACCACCTCCGACTGACGTCCCATGTGGCCGTAGGCAGCGGTCTCCAGATACATCGGCTGACGTAACTTCAGGTGGCGCTCGATGGCCTTCGGACGGAGGTCGAACAGTTGTTCGATGACCTTCGCAATCTCGCTATCGGTCATCTGCACCTTGCTGCGACCGTATGTGTTCACGTAGATGTTCATGGGTTTCGCCACACCAATGGCGTAGCTCACCTGCACCAACATCTCGTCGGCAACGCCTGCTGCCACCATGTTCTTTGCGATGTGGCGAGCGGCATAGGCTGCCGAGCGATCGACCTTCGACGAGTCTTTGCCCGAGAAGGCTCCGCCGCCATGGGCGCCTTTACCTCCGTAGGTGTCAACGATAATCTTACGACCCGTCAGACCCGTGTCGCCGTGAGGACCTCCGATGACGAATTTTCCCGTTGGATTCACGAAATATTTGATGTCGTCGCCAAAAAGTGCGAGGACTTTAGGAGAGTGGATTTTCTCCTTGACACGCGGAATGAGAATATTGATAACGTCTTCACGGATTCGCTGCAACATGCGCTCGTCGTCGCTGTCGAACTCGTCGTGCTGAGTAGAAACGACGATGGTGTCGATGCGCTCAGGAATACCGGCATCGCTATACTGAACGGTCACCTGACTCTTGGCATCAGGACGCAGATAGGTCATCTGCTTTCCCTCCTTGCGGATTTCTGCCAGCGTGCGCATCAGCAGATGTGCCAAGTCGAGACTGACAGGCATCAGACTCTCCGTCTCGTTGGTGGCGTAGCCGAACATCATGCCTTGGTCGCCAGCGCCCTGCTCGTCCTCATTGCCATTATCCACGCCGCGATTGATGTCGTCGCTCTGTTCGTGGATGGCGGTGAGGATACCGCAGGAATTGCCGTCGAATTGGTACTCTGCCTTGGTATATCCTATTTTCTTGATGGTGTTGCGGGCAATGGTCTGCAGGTCGATATACACCTCACTATGCACCTCGCCCATGATTACTACTTGTCCTGTAGTTACGAACGTCTCGCAAGCCACGCGGGCCTTGTCGTCGTAGGCCAGGAACTGGTCTAATATGGCATCGCTAATCTGGTCGGCCACCTTGTCAGGATGCCCTTCAGATACTGATTCTGATGAAAAGAAATAACTCACGGTAATTTACAATTGGACTATTTACAATTTACAATTGATTTCACTATTTACTATTTAATTATTCGGCAGGCATCATGATGATTTCTGCACGGTTGCCCGACTTGAGCAGTTCCTTGGCAAAAGCTGCAATGGTTTCGGGCGTCTGAGCCTCAACGGTCTTCTTATAGTCGGTGTGGGTATCGACAGCATAGTCGCGCAGATGTCCAATCTGACGAATCCAGTAGTCGTTGGTCTTGGCCTGGTCGTCGATGTGCTTCAGCATATACTCCTTCACCTTGCCGAGCTTTTCCGGGTCAACACTCTTGACCATGTTATTCACCTCGTCGAGCATGATCTTAGTGGCAACGTCGCCCTTTTCAGGTTTCATGGGACAATAGACAAAGACCTGTCCTTCCGTGCGATAGTCGTCACGACTGATGCCTGCAAACGCCATTACGCTGTAAGCAGCAGAAGCCTCCTCACGGATTTTCTCCGTATAGAGCATGGTCAGGATTTGTCCCATCATGTCGGCACGAACGATGTTGTCGAGCGTATAGGCCATCGCCTCATTGGTCCATACCATGACGGCAATGGCTTTCGGCGTCTCCATCTTGCGTGTGAAGTTGTTCTTCACCTCACCGCTGAAGCGCTTGTTGACATCCTTACCCTTGACGATGGTCTTCTGTGAAGGTAGGGCACCAAGGTACTGCTCGATGAGCGGACGGATTGTGGCTTCGTCGAAGTTTCCGATGATGGTGAAGGTGAAGGCAGCAGCATTGCTGGTCTGCTCCTTGGCCATCTGTAGGATGCGGTCGTAGTTGACTTGCTTCAGGTCGTCCACGGTCAGCGGAGCCTGACGCTTGTCGTGAGCGCTCAAGGTCACTGTCAGAGAATCGCTGAACACGGCCTCGGGCTCCAAGGACTTGTTCTTCAGCACAAGCTCGGTAGTCTTCATCGTGTTATCGAACGACTCCTGGTCTTTGTTGATGTTGGTAAAATAGAGATAGACGAGTTGCAGCAGGGTCTCCACGTCGTTGGGCGTAGAGGAGCCAGTAATGTTGGCACGGTCAGTACCCAGCACGAGCTTAGCCTCGGCAATCTTGCCAGCCATGGCTTTCTCCAGTTCCGTGTGCGAGAAGTTGCCCAATCCACTGGCTTCAATGACATCATCGAACATCTTGATGTTGGCAAAGTCTTGCTCACCATAGATAGACGAGCCACCAAATCCTTCAGACGCCAGTTTTACCTCATCCTTCTTTAGGTCGGTCTTCTTGAGGATGACGGTAGCGCCATTGCTGAGTGTCAGCTCCTTGTAGTCGAACTTCTTGCCTGCCGTCTCCTTGACAATCTTACCTGCCTTGGGCTTCTGCGCTATCAGAGGTTCGTTCTTCACGTTATCGACGTAAGCCACAATCTGCAGAGCACGACCCTCGGCAATAGCCTTCTTCAGTCCTTCCACGGTGGGATAGACAGCACCTTCCTTTTCCTGGTTCATGTTGAGAACCACGAGGTTAGAGTCGTTGGCAGGCATCAGTTCCTTCATCATGGCATTGATACCCTCTAAGGGAATCATGGGCACCACCTGCTTCATAATCTGATAATACATATCGATGGCAGGAATGGGGTCTTTCTCCAAGAAGTGCTCGGTATATGCCTTACAGAACTCGTTGTTATAGCGTTTGTCCTTATTGCTATAGTCCTTCTCCAGCTCGCTCAGGAATGTCTGCTTGTAGCGCTGGTACTCCGTAGCGGTAAAGCCGAACTCAGCAGCACGGCGGCCTTCCACCACCAAGGCTTTCAGGGTAGCCTCCGTCTGACCTTCCTTAGGCAGGGCAGAGAGGTCGAAGGCGTCCTTGGTCTTCGAGAACAGGTACTGACCGTAAGAGGCCGTTCCCTGCAGGAAGGGACAGTCAGGTTTCTTCGTTAACTCGCCCAGGCGGTCGTTGAGCATGCCCATAGCGGCATCCTTCATAAATTCAACGAAGAGATACTGCATGTCACCCTTTATCTCCTCGGGAATGGGGTCGCTCTTCATCATCAGGCTGACGATGCTGTAAGGCATCTCCTTGTCCTTGTCAATCACGTAGATGGCCTCTGCATTGTCAGGCACGGCCTCCGCAACGACGGGAGCAGGGTTCTCAGGCATCTTGATGGGCGAGAACAGCTCCTTAATCTTCTGCTCCACCTTGTCAACATCGAAGTCGCCAACAACAATGACGGCCTGATTGTCGGGACGATACCACTTCTCATAGTAGTCGCGCAGCACCTGCGGCTTGAAGTTGTCGATAATCTCCATCAGTCCGATGGGCATGCGATGGCCGTACTTCGAACCAGGATAGAGTTTTGGCAGGTCGCGTTCCAGCATACGCATCTGTGCACTGGTACGCATGCGCCACTCCTCGTGGATGACGCCACGCTCCTTCTGAATTTCCTCTGGCTCCAACAGCAGTCCGTCAGCCCAGTCGTGCAGGATGAGCAGACAGCTATCGATAATTCCCTCACGGGTAGTGGGCACGTTAGAGATGTTATATACCGTACGGTCAATGCTGGTATAAGCATTCAGGTCACGACCGAACTTGACACCGATGGTCTCACACCACTTGACGATGTCGTTGCCCTTGAAGTGCTCGGTGCCGTTGAAGCACATGTGCTCCAGAAAGTGTGCCAGACCGCGCTGGTCGTCGTTCTCCTGAATAGCGCCGACACGCTGGGCAATATAGAACTCAGCACGCTGCTCAGGCCAGGCGTTATGACGAATGTAGTATGTCAGTCCATTGTCCAACTTACCAATACGGACTTCCGGATCTGTAGGAATGGGCTGTTGCGCCATCACGGCTGCCGAACACATCAGCGTCAGGGCAGCCATCATCAATTTCTTCAGTCTCATAGCTGTTTTATTTGATTGTTATCGTTGTCTCATCGTTCCCGTAAATGGGTCTGCAAAGGTACGAATAATATTTGAATTACGAGGGTGAAAGTGTTTAAAAAGATAAAATAAAACGATTTTATCGCCGTTTTAACTTAATAAAAGGTGGTTTTAACATAATAAAAGGTGTAAAATTGCTCAAATCTCAAGAATTGTGCGTAACTTTGCACGGAATTTTGGATATTTTAGAACACAATGAAGAAATTGAAGACCATATACTGCATGCTGGCAGCCCTCGTGTTGCTCTCTGCCTGCAAGACGGATGAGAGCTACACGACACTGCTCTACAACGATGCCACCATCAAGTCTTTTACCTTGGGTAAACTGAACCGGTACATTTCTACTGAGAAAGAATACGTCACTGGCAGCAACTACCCCATGCAGATTGACGCCATGGCACGCACCATCGTGAACCCTGACTCGCTGCCCATCTACACAGACGTGAAGCACGTCGTGGTGAGCATCGCAACGGTGAACAATGGTCGCGTAGGTATTAAGAACACAGCCGACGACAACTTCACATTCTATGCCGCGACCGACAGCATCGACTTTACGACAGAGCGCATCTTCCGTGTCTGGGCAAGCGACGGTAGCGGCTATTCCGACTATAACGTCAAGGTAAACCTGCACAAAGAGGACGGCGACGTCATGAAGTGGGAAGTAGTCCATGATGCGCCGCTGCCACCCGTCCTTCCGCAGCCTGCTGCGCTGAAGGAATATTTGGGCAAGGGCTCGTTCAAGGACTACGAGGACGAGGTGGGTCGCCACTACTGCGAAGAGTACGGCATCTCAAAAGATAACAAGCTGATGAGCAAGGCCATCGACGACAGCGACGACAAGTGGGACGTAGAGCCCTTAGACAGTAAGGATGCTGAACACATGCCCCACGAGGACGTGGCAATGGTGAGCTACCCCATGCAGACTGCCGACAGCGTCGATTATGTGCTGCTGGTAGGAACAGACCCCATTGACTTTGTGTCTTCCGTATGGCGCAAGGTGGTCGATTACAGCGACAAGCACGCCACAGGACAGTGGACTTACATTGACCGCAGCGAAGAGACCATCGGAAAACTGCCCATGCTGGAGAATCTCAACCTCATCCGCTACGACGGCGTGACGATAGCTATTGGCGGTGACTATAAGACGCTCTATGAGACACGCGACAACGGCATCACGTGGCAAGAGACAGACCGCATCACGCTGCCCAGCGACTTCGACGACGACAAGGTCGTAGGCGTGCTGGCCATTACCGATGACGAGAACTACATCTGGCTGTACTGTAAGATGAAGGACGCCACGGTCAAGGTGTGGCGCGGCAGACTGAACAAACTGGGGTGGAAGAAGTAACACGACAATAGCAAGCGATGAGAAGCATGACAGGACATAACGCCCACCAAACACGCACAGCCTTTCTCAGAGAGAGGTGCTGGCAGCGTGTCGCCGTGTACCTCCTGTTCATCTGCTGGAGTCTCACCTCACAGGCACAGACCGAGCCGGAATATCGCATGGAAGTGGGTGCCGGTATAGGAGCAGTGGCCTATTTGGGCGATTACAACGGAAACATCACCCGCGACATACAGCCCATGTTCTCGCTGCTCGCCAAATATCGCTTCAACCCACGCAGTGCTTTGGCACTGAACGTCAGCTATGGCACACTGAAAGGGTCGTCACGCTACGAGAGCACTTACTACCCCGGGGGTACGAAGGACTATAACTTCAAGAACAACCTGCTGGACGTAGGGCTGAGGGTAGAGCAGAACTTCTGGCCGTACGGCACAGGACAGGAATATCGCGGAGCAAAAAGGCTTACACCTTATATATATATAGGTATGGGCGTCACAGCCTGCAAAGCCGACAAGACACAGATTGCCGCCAACCTGCCAATAGGCGGAGGTGTGAAATACAAGGTTGCCGACCGTGTAAACATGGCATTGGAATGGACGTTCCACTTCACTACCAGCGACAAGCTGGACGGTGTAGCAGACCCCTACGGCATCAAGAGCAGCGGACTGTTCAAGAACACCGACTGCTACCACCACCTGCGGCTGTCGATCACCTACGACCTGTGGGCAAAATGTAAGACATGTCATAACGACAGAGACTAAAAGAAAGCATTGTCAATGATGAACAAGCAATTAGATAACATCCCCCAGCACATCGCCATCATCATGGATGGCAACGGACGCTGGGCAACAGAAAGAGGTAAGGAACGCAGTTATGGTCACCAGGCTGGTGTGGAGGCTGTGCGACGCATCACGTCGGAATGTACGCGTCTGGGTGTGAAATACCTGACGCTGTACACCTTCTCCACGGAAAACTGGGGACGCCCCGCCGACGAGATAGCAGCACTCATGGGACTGGTACTCTCTTCGCTGGAGGACGAGATATTTATGAAGAACAATGTGCGCTTCCGTGTCATCGGAGACGTCAAGCGACTGCCCGAGGCCGTACAGCAGAAACTGCGCGAGACGGAGGAGCATACGGCTAAGAACGATGCCATGACGATGGTCGTTGCACTGAGCTATTCAAGCCGGTGGGAAATTACCGAGGCCGTGAAGAAGATTGCCAGCGAAGGACTGCAGGACATCACGGAAGAAACCATCTCGCAGCATCTGACCACCAGCTTCATGCCTGACCCCGACCTGCTGATACGTACAGGCGGCGAACTGCGCATCTCGAACTACCTACTGTGGCAGATTGCCTATTCCGAGCTGTACTTCTGCGACACCTACTGGCCCGACTTCGACGAGGAGTGCCTGCATAAGGCCATCGAGAGTTATCAGCAGCGCCAGCGCCGCTACGGCAAGACGGAAGCACAAGTAGAAGCAGAAGAGACCCTCCCCATTACCCCTCCCTGTAAGTGAGGAAAGTAGATAGAAATAGTGACAGATAATAATTGAAAAGACATAAGAAGATGAACTTTAAAATAGTGAACATCATGGGAAGACACATTACCCCCCTCCATGCAGGGAGGGGCTGGAAGTGGGTCTTCTTGTTTCTCATCTTGCCTTTAAACATAGTGGCTCAGGACGTCATCGTCAACCCGGAAATCTCCTATGCCGGAACGCCACGCCACCTAGAACTCGGTGGAATGACCGCAAAGGGCATCGAGGGCTATGAGGACTATGTGCTCACCAGTCTCTCAGGACTAACCGTCGGACAGACCATCAACGTGCCGGGAACTGAAATTACCGATGCCGTCAAGCGCTACTGGAAGCACGGTCTGTTCTCGAAAGTGGCTATTGCTGCCGACTCCATCGTGGGCAACAAGATATACCTCACCATTCATCTGGCAGCACGTCCGCGCATCAGTGCCATCAACTACTACGGTCTGAAGAAGTCGGAACGCCAGGACCTGGAGTCGAAGCTGGGCATCATCAGAGGCAGCCAGATTACTCCTAACATGCTTGACCGTGCCAGGATTCTGGCAAAGAAATACTTCGACGACAAGGGCTACAAGAATGCTGACATCAACATCACGCAGCGCGATGACGTGACAGGCAACAACGAGGTCATCCTCGACGTTACCGTTGACAAGAAGTCGAAGATGAGGGTGCGTAAGATTATCTTCCAAGGCAACGAACAGCTGAGCGACAAGAAGATCAAGGGCGGCATGTTCAAGAAAGGTGCCTTCGGAAAAATCAACGAGGCAGGAAAGTTCAAGAACTTCTTCAAAGCCAAGAAGTTCACTCCCGAGCGCTACGACGAGGCCAAGAAGGCGCTGATAGACAAGTACAACGAACTGGGATTCCGCGATGCAAGCATCCTGGAAGACTCCGTATGGACGGTCGATGAGAAACACGTCAACGTCCTTGTCAAGGTAGAGGAAGGACAGCGCTACTACATCCGCAACATCACTTGGGTGGGTAACACCGTAGTCACTACCGACTGGCTGAATGCCGCATTGGGCATGAAGAAGGGCGACATCTACAACCAGAAGCTCATGCGCAAGCGCCTGTCGGAAGACGAGGACGCCATCGGCAACTACTACTGGAACAACGGTTACCTGTTCTATAACCTGCAGCCTACTGAGGTGAACATCGTCGGTGACAGCATCGACCTTGAAATGCGCATCATGGAAGGTCAGCAGGCACACATCAGCCACATACGCATCTACGGAAACACCCGACTCTACGAAGAGGTGGTGCGCCGCGAACTGCGTACCAAACCCGGCGACCTGTTCTCAAAAGATGCCATCCAGCGCTCAGCACGTGAAATTGCCAGCATGGGATTCTTCGACCCTGAGAAGGTGAACCCCGACATCAAGCCGAACTATGAAGACGGTACGGTGGATATCAACTGGGACCTGGAGCAGAAGTCTAACGACCAGCTGGAGTTCTCGTTAGGTTGGGGACAGACGGGTATCATCGGTAAGGTGGGCATCAAACTCAACAACTTCTCCATGCGTAACCTCTTCGGCAAGAACAAGATGAAGCGCGGCATCATGCCCATTGGCGATGGCGAACAGCTGTCGTTGTCGTACCAGACCAACGCCAAATACTACAACTCCATCTCTGCTGGCTACTCTACGGGATGGTTTGGGGGAAAGCGTCCTAACGCCTTCAGCGTCAACGCCTTCTACTCCAAACAGACGGACATCTCCAGCACCTACCGTAATTCAGCGTGGATGAACAACTACTACAGCTATGCCTACGGCTACGGCTCGTACAACAGCGGATACTACGACTACACCTCTATGATGGACGACGACAAGTACATCAAGCTGTTCGGAGCCTCTATAGGATGGGGTAAGCGTCTGCGCTGGCCGGATGACTACTTCCAGCTGAACGTACAGCTGGCATACACCCGCTATATGCTGCGCGACTGGAGCTACTTCATCATCTCCAACGGTAACTGTAACAATATCAACGTAGGCATCTCGCTGTCGCGTAACTCTACCGACAACCAGCTGTTCCCACGTCGTGGTTCGGAATTCTTAGCTTCGGTAACGCTGACGCCACCCTGGTCGAAGATTGACCGCAAGGACTATGCGTCACTGGCTACCTCGCAGACGTATAACAACGACTACGACCGCTATCAGGACGAGTTGCAGGAGAAATACCGCTGGATTGAATACCACAAGTGGAAGTTCAAGACACGTACCTTCACCCCGCTGACCAACGGTCAGAAGTGTCTCGTGCTGATGACGCGCGTAGAACTGGGACTGCTCGGTCACTACAACAAGCACAAGATTTCACCTTTCGAGACGTTCTACGTCGGTGGTGACGGCATGAGCGGATACAGCTCAGGATATGCTGAAGAGACCATCGGTCTGCGTGGTTACGAAAACGGCTCACTGACGCCCTATCGTGCTGAAGGCTATGCCTACGACCGCTTCACGCTGGAGTTGCGCTATCCCTTCCTGCTGGGCAATACGACCATCTACGGACTCGGATTCATCGAGGGTGGTAACGCTTGGCACACCACTGGCGACTTCAACCCCTTCGACATCAAGCGCTCTGCAGGTCTCGGCGTCCGCATCTTCCTGCCGATGGTGGGTCTGATGGGTATCGACTGGGCATACGGCTTCGACTACCCCTACATCACATCGACGTCAAAGGGCGGCAGCCAGTTCCACTTCATCTTAGGACAAGAGTTCTAAAGAAGGAGACCCTCGACAAATCGACATATCGAAATAACGACATATCGAAATAACGACATAACGAAAAAAGAAAACAACATGAAGAAAGCACTATTAATATGCTTACTGTTTGCAGCTGTCCTGCCGCTGCAAGCCCAGAAGTTCGCCCTCGTCGATATGGACTACATCTTCAAGAACATACCGGCTTACGAACGTGCCAACGAGCAACTCAGCCAAGTGTCGAAAAAGTGGCAGGCAGAGGTCGAGGCTGTACAGATAGAGGCACAGACCATGTATAAGAACTATCAGAACGAGGTGGTCTTCCTCTCTCAAGAGCAGAAGAAAGCCCGTCAGGACGCCATTGTCGCCAAAGAGAAGGAGGCTGCCGACCTGAAGAAGAAATACTTCGCACCCGACGGCGAACTCTACAAGAAGCGCACGGCGCTGATGACGCCCATCCAGGAAGAGGTGTATAATGCCGTCAAGGACATTGCCGACCTACGCGGCTATCAGCTGGTGCTCGACCGTGCCAGCGACCAGGGCATTATCTTCGGTTCTCCCAAGATCGATATCTCCAACGAGGTGCTCAGCAAGTTAGGCTACGCCAATTAAAATCGACACAACGACATATCGAAATATCGAAATAAAAAAACAATAAACAACAACAACTATGAAAAAATTCATTATCTGCGCACTCTGCGCACTCTGCGGTTTCACTACCGCCAACGCACAAAAGTTCGGACACGTCAACACACAGGAAATCATGCAAGCCATGCCTGAATTTGCCAAGGCTCGTACGGATATCGAAGCCCTGACCAAGCAGTATGAGGCTGACCTCAAGTCCATGCAGGACGAGCTGCAGAAGAAGGCCGAGGCTTTCGAGAAGGAAGAATCAACGCTGCCCGAGAACATCAAGACGCGTCGCCAGCAGGAGTTGCAGGACATGTATCAGAAGATTCAGCAGAGCTATCAGGACAACCAGCAGGCTCTCGCCAAGGAGCAGCAGGACCGTCTGCAGGCTATCAGCACCAAGATTCTGGAAGCCATCAAGCAGGTGGGCACCGCCGGCAACTATGTCTATATCATGGACGTCACCAGCGGCATTCCCTACATCAGCACGACGCTCTCTACCGACGTTACTGCTGAGGTGAAGAAGAAGCTCGGCCTGTAAGTCCGTTTGGCTATACCTTAATGATACGATATGAGAAGAATCGTCACAACAGGACTGATGGTACTAGTGACCATGGTGTGTTTTGCGCAGGAAACAAAAATGGCGCAAGACACGCTGGTCGCACAGCAGACGCCGGCCCTGAAGTTCGGATACTTGAGCTACGAGGCCGTGATGCACGCCATGCCGGACTATGCGAAGATGCAGGAAGACATGGCACAACTGCAGAAATACTACGAAGCAGAGATGACGCGCGTAGAAAACGACTTCAACATCAAGTATGAGGAGTTTCTCGACGGACAGGCCAGCTTCCCCAAGACCATCCTGCAGAAGCGACAGAGCGAGCTGCAAGAGATGCTCGACAAGAACATCGCCTTCAAGAAGGAGAGTCAGCAGATGCTGAAGAAGGCAAAAGACGATGCCGTAAAAGACCTCTACAAGGTCATCGATGCTGCCGTGGAAACAATAGCGCAAAAACGCGGAATGGCGCTCGTCATCGACACCGATAAAGAAAGCGTGACGTTCATCAACCCCATCATGGGCGAAGACATCACTGAGGACGTCAAGGCTCTACTCGTAAGATAAAACAACCAGTGGCGGACGGTTCACCCGTCCACCACTTTATAAAAACTCCATGCTCAGCAACACACCAGGACCTATAGGCATCTTCGACAGCGGATACGGCGGACTGACCATCCTGCACGGCATACGACAGCTGCTGCCCCAGTACGACTATCTGTACTTGGGCGACAATGCCCGCGCTCCCTATGGTACACGCTCCTTCGACGTGGTCTATGAGTTTACCCGGCAAGCCGTCGTGCGACTCTTCGAGATGGGCTGTCAACTGGTGATCCTGGGGTGCAACACGGCATCGGCAAAGGCGCTGCGCACCATTCAGCAGCACGACTTGCCACAGATAGACCCGAACCGACGTGTATTGGGCGTCATCCGACCCACGGCAGAAATCATCGGCACGCTGACGCAAAGCCGCCATATCGGTGTCTTCGCCACTGAAGGCACCATCAAAAGCGAGTCCTATCCGCTGGAAATCCATAAGCTCTTCCCCGACATCCACGTCAGCGGCGTCGCCTGTCCCTTCTGGGTGCCGTTGGTGGAATACAACGAGGCAAACTCTCCCGGAGCCGACTACTTCGTCAAGAAGCGTATTGACCAGCTGATGAACCTCGACCCGCTGATTGACACGGTTATCTTAGGCTGCACCCACTACCCTATCCTGCTGCCCAAGATCAGCCAATACCTGCCGAAGGGCATCCGCATTGTATCGCAAGGCGAATACGTGGCAAAGTCACTACAGCAATACTTCCTGCGCCATCCTGACATGGAGCAGCGCTGCACACGCAACGGAGAGGTACACTACCTCACCACCGAAAATCCCGACAAGTTCAAAGAGTCTGCACAGATATTCCTCCACGACTCCATTGAGGTGAAGAACATCACGCTGGGATAACCCCCGAAACACACCAGACAAACGTCCCATGATTTGTGGCTGAAATAAAAAATCGGCTATGCAACGATACGTGAGAACTGACGAAGGTGTACGCGTTCATGATCTTCAAGTAGAGGTTATGAAAACCATTGATGTACTTTATGCTGAAAACAAAGTGCAATCTAAGGAGGATAAGCCTGTGTTGGAACAAGCCCTGTCACGGGTTGTCCATGGGACAGTAGAGGAAATTCAGCAAACAGCCAAGGTTGTTACTGCCAAATCGAGGGAAACAGTATTGGGTTTCTTTGATTATTTCATTGCAGGTATTTCTGATGGTTCCATCCGTCATGGCGATAACTCAGACTACTCCTCTGGTACAGTTGTCGTGTGGAAAGCTTTTGGCGAGAACCTAAAGGAGTATTGTAAAAAGGATATCTCTTTTGAAGATATTGACAAGCCTTTTGCTGACAGATTCACGCTTTATCTTCAGAAACAAGGCTTTATGCCGAATACCATCAACAAAAAGGTTTCTTGTTTTCGCAAACTCTGTAACCTCGCAGCTATGGAAGGGTACAACAAGAATGCTGTTTCCCTACGAGTTTGGAAAGACAGGACGATAAAAGAGATAGACAAGCGAGCAGAGATATACCTGACTGACGAGGAGATTGATGCCATGTACGACATGGAACTGACTGGCGAGAATGAGATAGTACGTGACATCTTTCTTCTTGGTTACTTCAGTTGCCAGCGTTATAGTGACTATTGTAAGTTACGCGAAGAGAACTTCATCATCTATAATAAAAGTGGGCTGATCACATTGACCCAGAAGAAAACCGGGAAAAAGGTCGAAGTGCCTATTTTCGATGATCGTGTCTATGAACTTTGTGAGAAGTATAACTATAATTTTCCGGATATTACTGCCCAGAAAATGAATTTGAAGATTAAGGTTGTTGGTTATGAGTTGTCAAAAACGGTACCTTCTTTTTGTGAGAAGTACGTAACGGTGTTGACTGGCGTGGAAAAGCGATCTGAACAAACTTACGAAAAGCTT
>CACYOC010000042.1 GCA_902775975.1 uncultured Bacteroidales bacterium
AACGGCTATTTCTGCTGTTGACTGGTGGAAACTGGGTAATGTGAAGAGTACCAAACTGACAATCACTGGTGGCACTATCAAGAGTAATGTCTATGGTGGAGGTGAGTTGGGTATGGTACAGGGTACTCATACTTCCGCTGACAGCAAGACTGTGGGCACAGAGATTATAATCGAAGGTGGTACTATAGGTACGGAGATTACTTCGAAAGTAGGTGATGCAGATGTAACTCAGTACACCTTCGGTAGTGTATATGGCGGCGGTTATGGTAGCCTTGTAGAAAAACTTACCCACGGCACGGGTACTAATGCTTATGAAACCTATCCTAAGTATATTGCTGGACGTGTGAAGGGTAGTACAGAAGTTACCATGACAGATGGCACTGTGAAGGCTAGTGTATATGGCGGCGGTGAGATGGCTGCTGTAGGTGAATCGAAAGTGCTTTCAACATCGACAGACCCTGTGGTTAAAGGCGAAACGTTGACGGGTGCAGAAGGTAAGGCTATGGATGGTCATACTTATGTAACCATCAGCGGCGGTACTGTTGGTATTAACAGGACTACCATAACAGATGGTGATAATGTCAGCTATATCTACTATGGTGGAGCTACGATGGGTAATGTCTATGGTGGCGGTAGCGGATACATAAATACCGTACGTTCCGGACATATCTATGGTAATACCAATGTGACCATCAGTCAGGCAGAAGGTAAGACTACCCAGATATATCATAATGTATATGGTGGTGGTGCCTACGGAACTGTGGGTGATTTCACTTACACAACGACTCATGATACAGGAACAGGAACCATGAAGGTTACGGACATAAATGGTCTTCATAACGACCGTACCGGCACGGGTACTGCTAATGTTACCATTACTGGCGGAACTATTGGTTCCGATGGACATGATAATGGTATGGTCTATGGCTCTTCACGTGGTGATGTGGATGAGCCAGGTAAACGTCCTGACTTCCTCGCATGGGTTAACAATGCCAATGTTACGATAGGTGATGCGAAAGATGGAACAAACGCTAGTGGTAATGGTAATAATATCTCTTCTCTGCTCATCAATGGTTCAGTATATGGCAGTGGCGAGAACGGACATACTTATAATAATGCTCTCCTTGATATCCATAGTGGTACCATTGGTAATAGTACAGAGTACTACGCTTATCGTGGTAACGTATATGGCGCAGGTTGTGGTACAGATACTTATACTGTGGGTGGTAAGAAATTGTACAACCCATGGGCTGGTATCGTACGCGGCAATACAAGGGTAAATATCGATGGCGGTTTAATTACGGGAGGTGTCTATGGTGCCGGTGCTATGGCTTCGGTAGGTACTATAACGAATGCAACCGATACGGCAACTGTTGCGAAGCATGCTGATATATACCACCCAGGAGAAAACGATGAAGTTATTTATGGCTTTGGCCTGAGTTGGCCATACGAGTTTAAGTTTAAAGAAAATACTGGTAAGGCTACCATCAACATCACTGGTGGACACATCGGTGTTACCGGTACTGATGGCGGTGATGTCTATGGTAGTGCCCGTGGAGAGGCTGATGACCGCTATATTATGGCACATCATGCATACGTCAAGGAAGCAGAGGTGAATGTCAACTTCAACTCTACAGCATCACCAGCAGACATTGGTACGCTGACTACACCTTGTATCACCGGTTCTGTACATGGAAGCGGTGAGAACGGATATGTGTATGGCGACACTCATGTGACGTTGCATAAGGGCTTGATAGGTCACTCGCTCTATGGAGCTGGTAAGGGTATCGGCAAATACAAGAAGTCAATTCCTATTCTTGCAGGTGCCAACAAAGGCACTCTAAAAGAACGTGAAATCTACGGTCTGCTGTCTGGTAAGGTGCTCGGCAATACTTATGTCACTATGAATGACGGCCTTGTAGTACGTAATGTCTATGGTGGTGGTAATATGGCTTCTGTAGGTAAGGGTAACTATGCCGGAGGTGCTGACGATTACTATCCTGCAGGCTATGGTGAGACGCTGGATAAAGTCGGAGCTCAAGACAAAGACAAGAAGTTGTGGGATTCGTCGGCAAATGCCAATAGCGCGGCATTCCTCAGCAGCGGTAAGACCAATATCAGAGTACTTGGCGGAACGGTGGGAGATATTTCTAATCCTACGAAGATTAAGAACGGTCTTCCTTATGGTAACGTCATAGGCGGATGTGCCGGAGAGCCTGCGCCGAATGTCTTTGAGCTACCACGCTATCAATATTGTCCGGCATTCTTCTCTGGTTATGTCAATGAGACGGATGTCACCATCGGTGGCTATCGTTGTACGACGGCTTATGGCGATTATCATGTGGGTGACTTCATCACGGAAGAAACCTTCAAGAGCGTGGCAGCGGGCGATGCCGGCAATTGGGAGATTGTCGGTCCTAAGATCTATGCGTCTGTCTATGGCGGTGGTCAGGATGGCCATGTACGCCGTGACACGAAGGTGACGGTCATCGGTGGTGAGATTGGTCTGCCTTACAATAGTACGAATCAGACACTCCTGCAGACCGACAACCTCGACAGTGAGCAGTGGCTATTTAGGGGTAACGTCTTTGGTGGCGGTTCTGGTGTTAACAAATACAAGTTCGACTTCGACGGAGATGATAAATATACGAGCACTATCATGTATGGACCTACTGTGGAAACGCAGGTTGAAACCAAGGAAGAGGACTACAGTAATTCTTCTGGTTCTGTAACTCGCTTCACAGAAGTTAATATCTATGGCGGTACTATTCACCGTAACGTCTATGGTGGTGGTTCGATGGGTTCTGTCGGTGCTCCGAAGATGGGACAGACTTATGAGCCATATAAGAAAGGTGACACCGCTGATGGACATGGCGTAGGTAAGCAGTCGCAGAACACCGTGACCATCGGTGGTAGTACGACTACTACGGCCATTATCGGTACACCATTCAACTCGACGCGTGGCTGGAGTTATGACAAGACGTATGGCGGTGAAGTCTATGGTGCTTGCCGTGGTATGTCGTCGCTCGATCCCGAGAAGTTCGCCAACTCTGTATGGACGTTGGTACACATCAAGGACAAAGCTACCATCATGGGTAACGTCTATGGCGGTGGTGACTCGGGTATCGTCAAGAAGGACTCGGAGGTTAAGATTGGTGATCCGGTTACTCCGTAGTTTACGGTTTACGGTTTACTGTTTACGGTTTACGGTTTACAGTTTACAGTTTACTGTTTACGGTTTACAGTTTACAGTTTACTGTTTACGGTTTACAGTTTACGGTTTACGGTGATAAAGAAAAAGGGCTTGCAGTCATTGCGACTGCAGGCCTTTTTTATGTCGAGCCCTATCTTTGCAAAGTGTTTCCCCTATAGAAACAGAGTGTTTCTGCCGTAGAAACAAAGTGTTTCCCCTATAGAAACACTTTGTTTAGACCATATAAACAAAACGCGAACAGTACTATCGAAAGCAATAAACACGGAGCAACGCCCCTACTCCACTACCGAGGAGTACGCCGATGCTGTCAGCCCAGAAGTCGAGCCACTCGCCACTGCGGGTGGTGGTGGCGTAGGCCTGCAGCAGCTCCATCAGTCCGCCTAACAGCACCATGCACAGCATAGCCACAAACAGTGCTCGCAGATTCGGTCTGCGAGACGCCTTTTTGCTGTGGCGCAGATGCTCCCACCAGATGACGGCACACGTGCCGCCATACATGACGAAGTGTGTCCACTTGTCGGCAAATTCGACATTGTCGAACGGAGTCTCGGGGAAGAAAGGCGTCAGCGACAGCACCCAGATGAGCAGGATGCAAAGAGAAGAAAGCGGATAAAATCTTACGAATGACAAATGTTTCATACCTTGTTACTTACGATTTTGCATGCAAAGGTAGAAAAAATTTCCTAATTCTTAATTCCTAATTCCTAATTTCTTATTACCTTTGCATCCGTTATGGCAAAAAACATGAGTGAAAGAGCCAGTTTTGGCAGTAAGTTAGGAGGTATTTTGGCTACGGCAGGCAGTGCCGTGGGACTGGGAAACGTCTGGCGCTTCCCCTATATGGCAGGCGAGAACGGCGGTGCTGTGTTCATTCTGATTTATGTGGCGTGTGTCCTGGTGTTAGGCATTCCCTGCATGATCAGCGAGTTCATCATCGGTCGTCACGGACAGTCGAACACGGCACGGTCGTTCCAGAAACTGGCAGGAAAGACCCCCTGGGCAGTCATCGGCTATATGGGCGTGCTGACGGGATTTCTCATCACGGGCTATTATGCCGTGGTGAGCGGCTGGTGCCTGCAATATGTCTTCGCCTCGGTGGCGGGTCAGCTGCAGGGCGACCCGGAATACTTCAAGGTATATTTTTCCAACTTAGCCGGCGACCCCATAAAGCCCGTCTTCTGGACCATCGTCATCCTCGTGCTGACCTATCTGGTCATTGAGCACGGCGTGCGCAACGGCATCGAGAAGGCATCGAAGATGATGATGCCCACACTGTTCGTCCTGCTGCTCATCATCGTAGCATCATCGTGCATGCTGCCCAATGCCTACAAGGGCATCGAGTTCCTCTTCAAGCCCGACTTCTCGAAGATCAACAGCGACGTGTTCTTAGGGGCTCTGGGACAGTCGTTCTACTCCATGAGCATCGCCATGGGTTGTCTGTGTACCTACGCCAGCTACTTCTCACGACAGACCGACTTGACAAAGTCAGCATCGCAGATTGCCATCATCGACTGTCTGGTAGCCATCCTGGCAGGACTCATGATTTTCCCCGCCGCCTTCTCGGTGGGCGTCAACCCCGACAGCGGTCCGTCGCTCATCTTCATCACCCTGCCCAACGTGTTCCAGCAGGCCTTTGCCTCCGTACCGGCCATCGGTTACGTCATCTCGCTGCTGTTCTTCCTGCTATTGTCGCTGGCAGCGCTGACGTCACTCATCTCGCTGCACGAGGTCTCCACGGCGTTCTTCCAGGAGGAGCTGCACATCAGCCGCAAGCGTGCCGCCCTGTTAGTGACCGTCACCGCCTCCGTCATCGGCACCTTCTGCTCGCTGTCGTTAGGGGCTTACGAGGGTTTTGTCATCTTCCAGAAGCCGCTGTTCGACTGGTTCGACTTCATCACCGGACAGATTTTCCTACCCGTCGTGGGCTTCCTGACCTGCATCTTCATCGGGTGGTACGTTGATCACAAGATTGTCCGCGACGAGTTCACCAACGACGGTACGCTGTCTGCCCGCTACTTCCACCGCTATCTCTTCCTGGTGAAGTATGTGTGCCCGTTGGCGATTCTCTTTATCTTCCTGCATCAGCTGGGAGTGATATAAGCCCCATAAGACCAATAAGCCCTATAAGACCCATAAGACCCATAAGCCCTATAAGCCATGAACAGGAATGACCGCAAGATAGTACTGACAGCCCTGGCAGTGGCAGTGGTAGCCCTGTTCGCCGCCGTCGTGTTGGACGGCAGCGACCCCCACCAAACCCATGAGGCCCATGAGGCCCATAAGCCCTATGAGCCCCATAAGCCCTATGAGCCCCATAAGCCCTATAAGCCCCATAAGCCCCAGAATCCCCACTCCGCTCCCCTGCCCCAGCCTACCAGCCACGAGGTCTTTCCCTTCGACCCCAACACTGCCGACAGCGCACAACTGGCACGACTCGGCTTGCAGCACTGGCAGATACGCAACATCTATCGCTACCGTGCCAAAGGCGGCGTCTATCGCAAGAAGGAGGACTTTGCCCGACTCTACGGGCTGACCGTCAAGGACTATCGGCGACTGGAACCGTACATCCGCATCAGCAGCGACTATCAGCCGGCGGCCACGCTGGTGGCCCACAAGGCCCATGAGCCCCAGAAGCCCAATGAGACCCATGAGCCCCATGAGCCCTACCCCCAAAAGATTGACAGCACGGAGCACATCGTGCTGAACACCGCTGACACGACAGAGCTGAAGCGCGTGCCGGGCATCGGCTCGTACTATGCCAAGGAGATCGTGCGTTACGGACGGTGGTTAGGAGGCTACGTCAGTGTGGAGCAGCTCGATGAGATTGACCAGTTCCCGACTTCGGCAAAGAAATACTTCGTCGTGACGAACCCCTCGCCGCAACGCCTCAACATCAACAGCCTGTCGATACAACAACTGCGCCGCCATCCCTACATTAACTACTTCATGGCCAAGACCATCGTCGAGCACCGCCGACTGCACGGACGCATCAAAAACCTGCAGGAACTGAGCGGCTATCGCGACTTCACACCCCAGATTATCCAGCGATTAGAGCCATACATAGCGTATTAGCGCATATTTTTGCCTATTTATTTGGCTGTTTCATCTATAATTCGTATTTTTGCCGCATAAAGCAACAAACAATGAACGTACAAAACCCACCGACATACAGAAACGACACGGTGCTGCCTTTGCCCATGGAGGTCACCGCTGACGCTTGGGCTGTAGATGCAGCCTGCAGCGGCAACCCTGGCCCCATGGAGTATCAGGCCATAGACCTGCAAACCGGGCAGCAGGTGTTCCACTTCGGACCCATGAAGGGCACCAACAACATCGGTGAGTTTCTCGCTATCGTCCATGCCCTGGCGCTGATGCAACAGCAGGGGCTGACCCACAAGACGATATACAGCGACTCGTACAACGCCATCCTCTGGGTGACGAAACGGAAATGCAAAACTAAGCTGGAGCGAACACCTGAAACGGAACCGCTGTATCAAATCATCCTCCGTGCCGAGCGATGGCTACAGACGCACACCTGGCAGAATCCCATCGTCAAATGGGAAACCAGCAAATGGGGCGAGGTACCTGCAGACTTCGGAAGAAAATAAGAATCAACAAGTATAGCCTTATATAATAGTCTATACCCCTCTCTCAGCCCAGTCGCTGCGGTCAAGATTACGATAGCCGATGGCCTCAGCGATGTGAACAGACTGGACTTTCTCGCTTCCGGCGAGATCGGCAATGGTGCGGGCGACCTTGAGGATGCGGCTGTAGGCACGGGCAGAGAGTTTCAGACGCTCCATCGCCATGCGCAGCATATCGAGGCTTTCAGCATCGGGCTCAGCAAAATCATGGAGCATGCGCTCCGACATTTGGGCATTGCAATAGACTCTCCCTACCCCTCCCTGTTTAGGAAGGGAGCTGAAACGCTCGGTCTGGATATTACGGGCTTTGATTACTCTTTCACGGATAGCGGCAGAAGGCTCTCCGGGCTGCATCTCAGACAATTGTTTGAAGGGCACGGCCTGAATCTCACAATGAATGTCGATGCGATCGAGAAGAGGTCCTGAAATCTTATTCATATAACGCTGTATCTGTCCTGGCGTGCAGACGCAATGGTGCGTAGGATCGCCATAATAACCGCAAGGACAGGGGTTCATCGAAGCCACTAACATAAACGAACACGGATATTCCACGCTATATTTGGCACGGGCAATGCTGATCTTGCGGTCTTCCAGGGGTTGACGCAACACTTCGAGAACGGAGCGCGACAGCTCTGGCATCTCGTCAAGGAAGAGCACACCATTATGCGCCAGACTAATCTCTCCTGGCTGCGCATTGTTGCCGCCACCCACAAGGGCGACCTGCGAGATGGTATGATGGGGAGCGCGGAAGGGACGCTGGCTAATCAGACTGGTGTCGCGACTGAGTTTTCCTGCCACACTGTGTATCTGTGTCGTCTCTAAACTCTCTGCCAGCGACAAGGGCGGCAGGATGCTGGGCAAACGCTTGGCAAGCATCGACTTACCACTACCCGGCGGACCTATCATAATCAGGTTATGACCTCCGGCGGCAGCGACCTCCAAGGCACGTTTCACACTCTCCTGCCCTTTCACGTCGGCAAAGTCGAACTCAAACTGGTTCTGCTGTGCATAGAACTCCTTGCGCGTATCCAGATTCTCCGGTTCGTAAGTCGTCGTGCCATTGAGGAACTGGATGACATCCATCAGCGTCTCCATGCCATAGACCTCCAGCTGATTGACGACCGCTGCCTCGCGGATGTTTTGGCGAGGAACGATGAGTCCCTTAAACTTCTCCTTACGAGCTTTGATGGCTATGGGTAGCGCACCACGGATAGGCTGCAGATGACCGTCAAGTCCTAACTCACCCACCAACAGGTATTTATCCAAAAGGGCGTCCGTCACCTTACCGTTTGCCGCCAAGATGCCAATGGCTAATGGCAGGTCATAGCCCGAGCCTTCTTTCTTGATGTCGGCAGGCGACAGGTTGACAGTGATATCCATCGAAGGCATCTTGAGCCCATTGTTGACGAGTGCCGCCCGGATGCGGTCGTAACTTTCCTTGACAGCGGTATCCGCCAATCCTGTCAGGTGAAACTGCACGCCACGGGACATGCTAACCTCACAAGTTACAGTATTTACTTCCAGTCCGTTAACCGCTGCACAATATGTTTTTACCAGCATAATATCAATAGTTTTGCTGCAAAGGTAATCATTTTTACACAAAAAATGCTTACCTTTGCACAGAAATTATGAAGATAATCGCATTTCTCAAAGAATGGACACTGCCTGTTGCCATCTGTGTGGGCACCGTCAGTTACCTGACATTCAACTACGTTCCACAGTTGGACGCAGCGGGCAATGCTTTGGCACCGGTGTTCGATGTCATCTTTCCGCTGTTCGTCTTTTTGACGCTATTAGTAACGTTCTGTAAGGTCGATTTCCATCAGATGCTCCCCCACCGCTGGCATACAGGCATCCTCATTGCCCAACTGCTGTTAGTGGCTGTCAACATCGCCGTCATCCTGTGGCTCCAATCACGCCCATCCCTTTGCGAGGAGATAGGCGTGTGCTTTTCTCCGCTCCTTTGGGAGGCCGTGCTGACATGTATCATCGGTCCTGCAGCCTCAGCATCACCCGTTGTGGTAGGTAAGTTAGGTGGCAATATCTCGACGATGACGACCTATGTGCTCATTTCGTCGCTGGCGTCTGCACTGATGATACCGCTGGTATTCCCTATGCTGGAACCTGCTGCACAGGTGTCGTTCTTCAACGCATTCCTTATTATATTAGAAAAGGTCAGTATCGTCCTGCTGCTGCCGTTGGTATTGGGATGGATCATCCAGCACTACCTCAAGCGTCTCTGCCAATGGGTGGTCAGCATGCCTAACCTCAGCTTTTACTGCTGGGCTATCTCGTTGAGCATCACTACGGGCATCACGGTGAAGAACATCATCCACAGCGAGGCTTCCATTTCCCTCCTGTTGGCCATTGCTGTTGCCACGTTCGTATTGTGTTTCGTGCAGTTCGGCATCGGTAGGCTGGTAGGTCGCCACTTAGGCGAAGAAGTCAATGCCGGTCAGGCACTGTTTCAGAAGAACACCGCCCTGTCTATCTGGGTAGCCTACATGTATCTGCACCCCGTCGCTTCCATCGGTGCAGGCTGCTACGTGCTGTGGCAGAACATCATCAACTCTCTGGAGCTGTGGCAGCATGAGAGACTTAAGAAGATAGGTTAGCATTATAAAGGGGGCAGCCGATTGGGCTGCCCCTTTATATATTAAAGCTGATGGGAAACGAGCATGTTGCGAGGATTGAGGGCTTCATCGAGTTTCTCCTGCGTCATCAATCCTTTCTCCAACACAATGTCATAGACGGAACGGTTGGTTTCAAGCGCCTCCTTAGCCACCTTGGTAGAGGTTTTGTAGCCAATATAGGGATTCAAGGCAGTTACGATACCGATGGAGTTCTTCACCATCGCCATGTTGCGCTCTTTGTTGACCGTAATACCGAGTATGCACTCGTTCGTCAAGGTCTCGATGGCTTTCTTGAGCCATATCAGACTTTCAAAGAGCGACTCTGTGATGATGGGCTCCATGACATTAAGCTGTAGCTGTCCTGCCTCGGCAGCAAAGGACACTGTGGTGTCGTTACCGATAACCTTGAAGCATACCTGGTTCACGACCTCAGGAATAACGGGGTTCACCTTTCCCGGCATGATGGAGGAACCTGGAGCCTTTGGCGGCAGATTAATCTCGTTGAGACCGCAGCGAGGACCAGAAGCCATCAGTCTGAGGTCGTTACAAATCTTCGAGAGCTTCACGGCCAGACGTTTCAGTGCTGATGAGTAGCTGACATAGGCACCCGTGTCAGGGGTAGCCTCTACAAGGTCGGAAGCCGTTACAAAGGCCTCACCAGTGAGCTTAGACAGATTGGCTGCACATAGTTTGGCGAAACCTGGCACGGCATTCAGTCCCGTTCCTATGGCGGTGCCACCCATATTGATCTCGAGCATCAATTTCACATTGCGCTCCAGGTTTGCAATCTCCTCCTCCAGGTTATTGGCATAGGCATTGAACTCCTGCCCGCTGGTCATAGGTACGGCATCCTGCAACTGTGTGCGACCCATCTTGATGCAGTCCTTGAACTCGTCGCCCTTATAACGGAAGGCACTGATGAGTCCTGTGAGTGCGCCGACGAGTTTCTTGTTCATGCGGATGATGGACAGGCGGATGGTTGTTGGATAGACATCGTTGGTAGATTGTCCGCAATTGCAGTGGTCGTTAGGCAGACAGTACTGATAGTCGCCTTTCTCGTGACCCATAATCTCAAGGGCGCGATTAGCAATCACCTCATTGGCATTCATGTTCACAGATGTTCCTGCACCTCCTTGCACCATATCAATGGGGAAGTGCTCGTGCCACTGACCATCAATGATTTCACGACAAGCCTGTGCGATGGCATCGGCAATCTCGCCATCGATAGCCCCGAGGGTGCGATTGGTCTCTACTGCTGCCAGTTTCACGTAGGCAATGGACTTGATAAACTCATGATACATCGACATCGTCTTGCGTGAGATGTGATAGTTGTTAATGCCGCGCTGGGTCTGTACGCCATAGAGGGCATCTGCTGGTACTTTGAGCTCGCCTAAGAGATCGGACTCAATTCTGAATTTCTGTTCGGACATCGTATTAAAGTTTTAGGGGTTAGCATTAATAAAAGAATTCCACAATCATCACCCCTACCCCAATGGCGACAAACGTAGTGATGAAACCTGCCAGTTGGAAGGAGTGGTTGACGACATACTTGCCGATGCGCGTCGTTCCTGTGCGGTCGAAGCCGATGGCAGCGACCTCCGTGGGGTAGTTAGGTAGGAAGAAGTAGCCGTTGACGGCAGGGAAGAGCACCAACATCACCGCTGGTGGCACACCCATAGCCAGCCCTACGGGCAATAGTGTTTTGATGGTTGCAGCCTGTGAGAAGAGCATGATGCTGAACACAAACATCGGAATGACGAAGAGCAAGGGGTAGTCGCCAAAGACGCCCTCGACACTACCGAGGATAGTCTCGTGGTGCCCCTCGAAGAACGTGCTGCCCATCCAGGCTACACCGAAGATAGCCACCATTGCATTCATGCCTGCTGCGAAGACGTTGCCCTTGGCAGCAACCGCCACGCTGGCCTTGCCCACGATGAGTATCAGGGCGGCTATACTCATCATGATGATCTGTATGGTGACACCCATGTTCATCGGCTGTCCTTCCACTACGGGTCGCAGTTCCGGGCAGATGCCGAATACTACCACCAGCAGCACACCCACCAGGAACACCAGCACTGCCCACTTGGCACGCGGATTGAGATTTTCGTCAGCATCGTCGGGCATGTGGTCTATGTCGTCCTCTTTGAGCAGTCCTTCACGCAACCGGCGCTGATATTCAGGGTCTTTGTCCAGTTCAGCGCCAACATGGTTCTGCACTGCTGATGCCACCAGTATGGCGATGAGACAGGCAGGTATGGTGATGATGAGGATGTCGTCCATGCCGATGCCGCTCTGCTCCATAGCGGTATAGGAAAGGATGGCTGCCGTGGCTGCCGACACAGGGGAACCTGTACAGCCTAATGAGGCAGAGATGGTAGCTACGCTGAGGGGACGTTCTGGTCTCACCTTCTCCTTGCGCGCTATCTCGGCGATGATAGGCAGCAGCGCATAACAGGTGTGTGCTGTGCCGGCCAAGAGACTGAAGAGCCATGTCACCAGCGGACCGAGGAAGGTGATGCGGCTGGGGTGTTTCTTTAGAAAGCGTGCCGCCTTGTTCACCATATATTCCTGTCCGCCAGCCGCCTGCAGGGCTGCCGAGGCGGTGATGACACTGACGATGATGAGCATTACATCAATAGGTATGTTGCCTGGTTCCAGTCCGAAGATGAACACCAGGATGAATACACCTACCATACCATAGATACCCAGTCCGATGCCCCCTACTCGGGCACCGATGAAAATCATTGTAGCAATGACCGCCAGTTGTAGTAAAATAAGAATAGTTTCCATAGGTTGTTATTGGATAAATTACTTGGTGGATATCGTTATCTCGTAGATACTATGCAGAGCGTCCTTAGTGTACCACTGGATGGTAAATTTGCTAACCCCACAGGTCTTAGCATACCCCTTCAGCGTCTGCAAGGCAGTAGCATTGGAGAGCGTCTGTTTGGTATCATACACCACTTGTTTGATGGTGTTCTCACTCTCAGGTGTCTGGTCTGCCATTTCTCGGGTAGGCTGATACAGATTGGGGAACTGGTTCTGCAGGGCGGTAATCAGTTTGGTCTTTACCTCTTCATAGCCTTCCTGCCCTATCTCGGGGAAGGTCACGTCCATATACCATATCTGTGAGGTTCGGTTCGGAATGGTCATGGTGAACTGATCCTCTGTCCCGCTGCCAAAGCTTTCCTCCCATACCTGGTTCTTGATCTTATCACTACCATTCTGCAACAGACTGGCAGTAGCACGGCGATGTATGATACTAACGGTATAGGCTGCATCGGGGTCGGATACCGACCAGCATATCTGGTTATTGATATTGACATCATTGGTCAGCGCATCAGGAGCCAGCGGGTGTTTAGCAACATCGCCGTCCAGCATGTCCTTACTACAGTAATAGAGCCACTGCACCTTCGTTCCTTGCGCATTCTTCACACACTTCAACGCTTCGGCATTATTCGTAGGGTCATCGCTCTCAGGAAGGGCCTCCTCCAACAGGATGGAGCCTTTACCCGATAAATTCATCGAGTACTCGCTATTGTCGAACCAAGAGCCATAGAAATGATCGAAAGTCTTATCTTCGAAGGTTATCGTCTCAGTACCGGAAGTATTCTCATAATACCATTTGTCCGCCTCGTAGGGACCTTGATAGAGCGACTTTCCGAAATCGTAGAGGTCGTCGCCCATCTTGCCACCGATGGCTGTGATAGCATGCTGCTTCACCAAATAATAGTCTTTGTTGGTCTCCTTGTCGTAAACACCCCACACACGACAAGTCTCCTGGTAGGCGCAGAGTTTGGTGACAAAGCCAAAATACTGGCGAATGCCCAACCACCGGTCCACATGCGTCCCTAAGCCAGAAACGCCACCCTGATAGGTGTATTCCTCGCTGGCACTCGTCAACTCATTGATAGCGTCTATGCCATCCTCACGACGTGTTGCCAACTGTTGTGCCATCTTCTTTCGCTCCTTGAATGAAATCTCGCGACGGTTCAGCCACTGGGCAGCACCATCAGCCATCACACCACTGTTCTTGCGACTGTAATCGGGACTCATAGCAATCGTTGAGTACGACATCGTGCCGTCCTTCTGGATGTTCATCGTAGTGATAATCTTACCCTGGTAAGGTTCGCAATGATAGTAGCAGTCTCGTCCCAAGATGACCATCTCGGCAACGGGTTTCTTGTCACCGTCAGCACGCCGTGAGGCATGAGCCTGGAGATGGGCGATGCGATTCTTCAAGCGTTCCACATGCAGAGAAGGAGCATTGCCGCCCCCATTACTGGGTGTAATAGTAACGGTGATGCCGTTTCCTTCGCCCTCCATCAGCAAGTCCTCTTCGGCTTTCTCCATGTTATCCGCCAAATGTTCCATCAGATACACCAAATGGTCATCACTCGGTTTCTCAATGGCGATATAGCCACCCTGGAGATAAATCTTGGCAGCTTTCAACCATTCCGACAGCATACGATTCGGAATATCCTCACCCTTGATGAGTATCATCTTCGTCTCAGACGTTACCTCAACGGTGGCAAGGGGCAGTCGGCGCACAAAGGCAGCACCCATCGATGTCTCGTCGAACTCACTTCTCACCGCCGTCGGTAAGTCAGCAAATATCCTCACCTTCATATCGTCTTCCTGGGGAACGCCAGTAGAAGAGCCTCCACCTGGCATAGGAGCCCTTGTTATCTTGATGTCATCCTTACACGATGACAACGTAAGAGTCATGCTACAAACGAGCATTACTACATATATCCAAAGGGGCATTCTCTTCGTACTCATAGGTTAAGCTTTAAGTTTCTTGGGGCAAATATAGTGAATATATTTGAAACTTGCAACTTTTTCCCACAAAAAGTAGCCTTTTGGACTATGTTTTCAAAGCATTAGCAGTCTTTTGACGTCATGATATTCAGTATCATGTCGTCGGTCTTGCACATGGCATCAGCACCGATGCTGGTCAGGTTGCGAATGCTCTTGTCAACATCGTCATCGACAATACCTTCTGACGACGTGACACACTTGTTCTCCATCGCCAACAGCGATGACAGCAAGGCGGTGGAGACTCCCGAGGTGATCTTCAGCGAGCACGACGGCTTGGCACCATCGCATATCATACCCGTCAGGTTAGCCACCATATTCTTCACGGAAGCACAGATGCGAGAGTAGTCGCCCCCCATCAGATAAGTAATGCCGCAACTGCTGCCGATGCTTGCTACCACACAGCCACAGAGTGCCGAGAGTTTTCCTAACGACTGTTTGATATAGATGGCAGTCAGGTGACTGAGCATCAAGGCACGAATCAGTTCCTCCTCGGTGTTATCGTTCTCCTTGGCATAGACACAAACAGGATTCGTGGCACAGATGCCCTGATTGCCACTGCCGCTGTTCGACATCACAGGAATCATGGCACCTCCCATACGAGCATCACAGGCTGATGCCGTTCGAGAGATGATGTGGCTATAGATGCTATCGCCAAAGATACCTTTCGCCAGCGGGCGTTCGATGCTCTTGCCGAGGTTATGACCGTAGTTGCCTTTCAGCGCCTCACGGGCAGCATTCATATTATAAGTGCGGGCGTCCTCAATAAAGCTGATTTCGTCAAGGGGCGCCGTCATGGCAAAATCATATACTAAGCGGAGGTTCAGAGGAACTTCATCCCCCGATTCCCCCTGGCATCCACTCCCCTCCCTCACAGGGAGGGGCTGGGGGGAGGGTCTTCTTCCTTCTTCCACAAACCTGGTATGACCACCGGCAATCACGGCAGAAGCCTGCTTGTCGCCAGCCCTACAGATCATCTCCACATACAACTTCTCGCTGATACCCTCCTTCTGTTTGATAGAGATGCGGTTCTCGGCGATATACTTCTTTCCCTCTTCCAGCGTGGCGGGTGTCAGGTCCTTGAGTACTTCCAGCTGGTATTCGCTCTTGCCAATGATGGCTCCTAAGGCGATGGCGATGGGTAAGCCTAACATGCCCGTTCCAGGGATGCCCACACCCATAGCGTTCTTCAAGATATTGGGACTCAGCAACGCCTCAATCTTTTCAGGACGACAGCCCAACTTCTCGGTAGCTTTCGCTGTACACAATGCCACACACATCGGTTCTGTACAACCAATGGCAGGTATCACCTCGCGATGCACCATCGCGATAATGCGGTCTCTGAGTTCTTTCTCTATCATGTTGTAATCGTTTAGGTTCATATGGCCATAAAGGCAAATAGTAAAAAGGGAGAAAAAAAAGCGAACCGCTCACGCGATTCGCTTTGTCTATTCATCGCTTTACGATTGCTGCTGAATTAGTCAGCAACCAGTGTGAAGCGCTTGAAGGCAGTGATCTTCAGATCCTTGTCCTGCTTGGCGAGCCACTGGGCAACAGTAGCCTTGTCGCCGTCGCCAAACTGGAACTCCTGATCTACCAGGCAGTTCTCCTTCAGGAACTTCTGAACACGGCCCTTGGCGATGTTCTCAATCATAGGCATCTTGAGGTTTGCCTCGCCCTCGACCTTTGCCTCAGCAATGATCTTGCGAGCCTCGTCAGCCTGCTCCTGAGTCAGCCAACCCTTAGCCATGTTGCTCTCGATGTGATCCTCAGAGTCAACGAGGTTGGGG
>CACYOC010000043.1 GCA_902775975.1 uncultured Bacteroidales bacterium
CAATATCAAGAACTTCATCATGGCATTGGGTAGTGATTTCTCGTTTATGGGTAATCAGTATCGTCTTGTTGTATCCGAAAAAGAGTATTTCATAGATTTACTGTTCTTCAATCGCCGCCTTCAGGCACTAATCGCGATCGAATTGAAACGGGGTGAGTTCAAGCCAGAGTATGCAGGGAAGTTGAATTTTTACTTGTCAGCACTTGACGAGTATGTGAAACTACCTCATGAGAATCCTTCCATCGGAATTATTCTCTGCAAGGACAGAGATTCAAAAACGGTGGAGTTCGCTTTCAGAGACATCAACAAGCCAATGGGTGTAGCAACCTATCGCACATCTTCAGAGTTACCCAAGGAATACCAAGGTATACTTCCTGAACCAGAGGAGTTGAGAAAACTAATGTAAGTGTACCCAATGTGTGCGATACATCACAAATATTGGGTAATAGGACGTAGCCTAATACGCACCTTTCTGGCAGGTGCCACATAAGATGCCACAGTGATTGCAGAAACAGAGAGCAAGCTCGGAAGAAAAATGTATGAATAGATTTGCTTAATTGAAATAGAATGATTACCTTTGAGACGATGTCTCGAAGTTCTTGGACAAGCCAAGCGAACGAGTTCGAGTTCTCACGTTCGAAAATACTCAAATAAATTTGGTGTTTTGCTCACTTATTCGTAACTTTGCACCCGATGATGGGTCATAGTACGGCTGGTGGAACATCATCGGGTGTTCTTTGATGCATTTCATAGCAGATTGCAACGCCACACTTCAATCTTTAGGTGGAAGAATGTGGAATTGAGTACGGTTGCCAATTCGTAACCCCATTTTCCCTCAATCCCCCAGACTGCCTTTAGATAAAGAAAAGCTGAGAATTCTTACAAAGTTACGAAAAAACGAAAGAAACACAAGAAAAACTTCAAAAAAAAGTGGATATTTAAGGAAAAACAACCTCAAAGCCCCTTTCTTTACAATCGCAAAGTGCCACTTCGTCAACTGCAAATTGCCACTTCGCCAATCGCATAGTGCTGTTTCGTCAATCTTCCGACTACAGTCAGCAATGTTTCCGACTACAGTCAGCAATGTTTCCGACTACAGTCAGCAATGTTTCCGACTATAGTCGGAAAGTCGATAAAACCTATCCTCGCAATCAAAAAAGACAGTTCTCGCAGTTGACGAGGACTGTCCTTCTAGTTTTTTCGAATATTATTTCGTAGTGCTTAGCTGTTGTACTCCTGCCAAGACTTAATCTTGACGTCTCCCTGCCTGAGGGATTTTTTAGCGACATTTCTAAATATCCCGCAAGGTTTCCAGAAGTTCGGCGAATGTCTCGATCAGTTCTTCGGGAAAGGAGGGGGCGCTAAACATGGCAATAATCTCCGGCCTGAGCCACACATCAACGTAGCCTTATAGGATGCTGAAGGTATATAAAGAAATGGCGGTGCCAACCTCAGCCTGAGGCTGAAGGTAACACCACCAAAATTTAATTCTTGTCTTACTGATGCTGGTCGCGCAGCAGGTCGTTGACGGTCTTGACGGGGTTGAACGTTGAGAGGGGCACTTCTACGAAGACGGTGCTCCAGTCGCTCATGGCACCGTTCCAGAGTCCGGGCAACTCGAGAGCCTGGAGTTCCTTGCCGCTCTTCGACTTCTGCGAGATGAAGCCCGTGGTAGGATCAACATACTTGGGCAGGTCGAAGGCTTCGCCCTTGTAGTTCTTCACAGCGCAAACCAAATCGACGGGGTTGAAGTGAGTACCCTTGGTGAACATCTCCATGTACTCCTTGTTCGACTTGTCTATCTGGCTGGACTCCAGAATCTGCAGCGACACGGTACCATCCTGGTTGTAGGTCAGGAACGGACCACCGCCGGGCTCGCCGACATTCTTCACGACACCGCAGACGCGCATGGGGCGGTTCAGCTTCTTGCGCAGATAGTCAGCATCGACCTTTGCGCCCATCGGGTTGACACACAGGCACTTCTCGACAAATTCGGCCATTTCCTTCAGCTGAGCATCGTTAGCTCCGGCATCCAGCAGGCGCAGATACTCGAAAGCCTTCTGTTGCAGCGACACCAGCACACCCGCAATGATCTGCTTCCATGCCACGGTGTCTTGCTTCAGGCGATCAGGTACTACGTTGTCGATATTCTTGACGAAGATGATGTCGGCATCAATCTCGTTGAGGTTTTCTATCAGCGCGCCATGGCCACCCGGACGGAACAGCAGCGAGCCGTCGCTATTGCGGAACGGTGTTCCATCAGGATTAGCGGCAACAGTATCGGTAGAAGGCTTCTGCTCAGAGAAGGAGATGTCGTAGTGAATGCCATACTTCTTAGCGTAGTAGTCTGCCTTCTGAGCCACCTTCTGCTTGAACAGTTCCATGTGCTCGTGCGACACGGTGAAGTGTACGTGAGCCTCGCCGTTCGAAGCGGCATAGAGAGCGCCCTCCACCAGGTGTTCTTCCATCGGCGTACGCGGACCCTCGGGATAGTTGTGGAACAGCAGCAGTCCCTTGGGCAGCTGTCCGTAGTTCAGACCTTCCGCTTTCAGCATGTTGGCAGCGACAGCTTTGTAGTTGCCGGCAGCCATCAGTTCCTTGACGCCCTTGCCTTCGTTCTTCTGACAAACGGCGTCCAGCTCCTGATAGAAGGCGAACTTCTGGATGTTGTCGAAGTACTTCTTCTCGAAGTCGGTGGTAGGTTTGTCGTAGTCTGCATCGACAAAGGCAAACATGTCCTTGAACATGCGGCTGGCAGCACCCGAGGCGGGTACGAACTTCACGACTTTGCGCCCTGCGGCCTTATACTGCTGCCAAGTCTCTACATACTTTCTTCCCGCCGTAGCGTCAGGAGCGACGATGCCGTGACCGATGGCAGCGGCAGCCTCCAGTTTCAGGAACGGGAAACCAGTCTTAAACTGACCCAGTTGGGTCTCAATCTGCTGCTCAGAGATACCTTTCTGAGCCAGCTGTTTCAGGTCTTGTTGTGTAAGCATATTGGTATATATTAAATATAATGTACGCGCGATGATTTTCTCTTTGTCTTTCAAGACTCGTGCTTAGAAGGGCAGGTCGTCGGCACTTCCTTCACCGGCAGGTTCCTGTGCGGGAGGAAACGGAGCTGCAGCGCCCTGCGGTGGGAAGGGACTTTCGACAGCGGGAGCAGCGGCAGGAGCTACGACACCGCGCTGAATGTTGAAGGCACGGATGTCATTAAACCAGCGACCGTTATACTCACGTGCGTCGATGTCGAACGAGACAGTGATGTCTTCACCCATCTGAATATTGAACTGCTTGATACGGTCCTCGCCAAAGATATTGAAAAGCATCTTCTTGGGATACTGACCCGGAACCTCAATGACATATTCCTGAGTCATCCACTGATTACCTGTACGCTGTGAAACGCCACTACGTGGCTGCATAATTGCAATAACTTTTCCTGTTAAATCCATAATAATTTGATACGTTATTTTGTTGTTATTTCTGTTTCAGATTGCGAAATTACGGAAAATTATTTAAAAATGAGAATTTTTCGGCAAATATTTTTGCTATTGAGCCAGACTTTTTGTATTTTTGTGCTCAAATATGCAAATACGAACGAATTAAAAACATAAATACTCATGAGATTTACAGTATCCAGCACTGCTTTAAGCAGCAAACTCAACGCTCTTTCCAGAGTGATTAACAGCAAGAACTCACTGCCCATTCTGGCAGACTTCCTGTTCGACATCCACGACAACGTGCTCTATCTGACAGCCTCCGACAGTGAGAATGTGATGAAAACCCAGCTCGACCTGACGGAGAGCGACGGCGATGCCCGTTTCTGCATTGGCAACCACGACTTGTTGGAAGCCGTGAAGGGTTTCTCCGAGCAGCCCATCACTTTCGATGTTGACCAGACCACGAACATTGCCAAGATTTCCTATCAGAACGGTCTCTTCTCGCTGCCTATCGAGAATGCCGACGAGTTCCCGCAGCCGCAAGGTCTTAACTTTGCCGCCAACGAGATTGTCATCAACAATGCCCTGCTGGCTGAGAACATCAACCGCTCCATCTTCGCTACGGCACAGGACGAGCTGCGCCCCGTGATGAACGGTATCTACTTCGACCTGACACCCGAATACCTGGCAGTTGTTGCCAGCGACGGTCACAAGCTCGTTCGCAACAAGATCATGACCATCCATAGCGACCAGCCCGCCGCCTTCATTCTGCCTAAGAAGCCCGCTTCGCTGTTGAAGAACCTGTTAGGCAAGGACGGCGACGACGTCACCATCCGCTTCGACGAGCGCAACGCCCAGATTACCTATAGCGACGGCGAAATCATCTGCCGCCTCATCGAGGGACGCTATCCCAACTACAACTCTGTCATTCCTCAGAGCAACCCCAACACGCTGACGGTGGACCGTCTGGGACTGTTGGCAGCCCTGCGCCGTGTACAGCCCTTCGCCAACGACTCCAGCAACCTCATCCGCTTCCATGTGGAGGGTGGCACGCTGCAGCTCGATGCCGAGGACTACGACTTCTCGAAGACCGCTACCGAGCGCATCTCCTGCGAGTACAACGGTCAGCCGATGAGCATTGGTTTCAAGGGTACTTCGTTCATCGAAATCCTCAGCAACTTCGACTGTCAGGAGGTGGTCATCCAGTTGGCAGACCCCAGCCGTGCCGGTCTTGTGCTGCCATCAGAGCAGCCTGAGAATCAAGACGTGCTGATGCTGATGATGCCGATGCTCATTAATGATTAAGAGAAGCCCACCCCAGCCCCTCCCCGAGGGAGGGGAGAAGGGTGTAACTAAGAGAAAAAGAAGGAAGCAAAAATGAAGCTGAATCTTCAGAAACCACTGGTCATTTTCGACCTGGAGACGACGGGCCTTGACTTAGTCAAGGACCGCGTCATTCAAATATCCTATATCAAAGTATATCCCGACGGTCGTGAGGTGCGCGGCAACGAGCTCATCAATCCTGAGAAGCCCATTCCCGACGAGGTCGTGGCACTGACGGGCATCAGCAACGATGACGTCAAGGACAAGCCGACCTTCAAGCAGCTCGCCGCCAAGTTCAACGAGGTATTTACCGGCAGCGATATTGCGGGTTACAACTCCAACTACTTCGACGTTCCCCTGCTCGCCGAGGAGTTCTTGCGCGCCGGCATAGACTTCGACTTCTCAAAGTGCCGCCTCATCGACGCCTGCACCATCTTCAAGAAGATGGAGAAGCGCAACCTCGCTGCCGCCTATAAGTTCTACTGCGGACGCCACATGGAAGACGACTTCGAGGCTCACCGTGCCGACCAAGACACGGAAGCCACGTACCGCGTGCTGATGGGCGAACTGGACTGCTACACCGAGGAACACCAGCGGTCCATCGGCGAAGACCCCACCGAGCGCACGCTGCCTAACGACATGCAGGCGCTGGCCGACTTCTCGAAGACCAACGACAACGTCGATTTTGCGGGTCGCATCGTGTGGGCTGACGTCAAGGGCGTTCGCACCGAGGTGTTCAACTTCGGCAAGCACAAGGGCGTTCCCGTCGCTGAGGTGCTACGCTTCGACCCGGGCTACTACAGTTGGATACTGGGTGGCGACTTCACCTACAACACCAAGCAGGTGCTGACGCGCATCCGACTGCGTGAGGCGCAGAAGTAAGCCCACCCCGACCCCTCCCGAAGGGAGGAGAGATGAAATTAACCATCACAAGCATGCTGAAAGGAAAGAAAATAGTATTAGGCATTACGGGCAGCATCGCTGCCTACAAGGCGTGTCTCATCATCCGCGGACTCGTCAAGGCAGGTGCTGAGGTGCAGGTGGTCATCACCCCTGCCGGGAAAGAGTTTATCACCCCCATCACGCTGTCTGCCCTAACCCAGAAACCCGTCATCAGCGACTTCTTCTCGCAGCGCGACGGCACGTGGCACTCGCACGTCAAACTCGGCTTATGGGCTGACGCCATGCTCATTGCACCCTGCACGGCATCGACGTTGGGCAAGATGGCAAGTGGCGTGGCAGACAACATGCTCGTCACGACCTATCTGTCGATGAAGGCACCCGTCTTCATTGCTCCTGCCATGGACCTCGACATGTATCAGCACCCCACGACGCAGCAGAACATGGAGCGTCTTCGTTCCTTCGGCAATCACATCATCGAGCCGCAGAGCGGTTTCCTCGCCTCCGGCTTGGAGGGCAAGGGACGCATGGAAGAGCCCGAGCAGATTGTGGAGTATCTCGACCGTTTCTTCGACCATCAAGACACTCCCCTCACCTCTAAGAAAATCCTCATCACCGCCGGTCCTACGTACGAGAAGATAGACCCCGTGCGCTTCATCGGCAACTACAGCAGTGGCAAGATGGGTTTCGCCCTCGCTGAGGAGTGTGCGCGCCGCGGTGCTGACGTCACGCTCATCGCCGGTCCCGTCAACAGTCAAATCAACTGTCAACTGTCATTGCAACGCCACACTCTCAAAGAGAGAACTGTAAACTGTAAACTGATCCGCGTCGAGTCGTGCGACGAGATGTACCGTGCCGCCACAGAGGCTTTCCCGCAGATGGATGCCGCCATCCTGTGTGCTGCCGTTGCAGATTACCGTCCTGAGCACGTCGCTGAGCAGAAAATCAAGCGCGAGGGCGATGACCTTGTGTTGCGCCTCGTACCCAACCCCGACATTGCTGCCGCCTTAGGAAAGATGAAGACCGACCGCCAGCTGCTCGTCGGCTTTGCACTTGAGACCAACGACGAGGAGGTCAACGCCCAGAAGAAGCTGCAGAAGAAGAACCTCGACTTCATCGTGCTCAACTCGCTGCGCAACGAAGGCACGTGTTTCCAGTCGGACGAGAACCAAATCAGCATCCTCTCTGCCAGCGGCAAGAAAGACTTCGACAAGAAGAGCAAGCAGGCCGTTGCTGCCGACATCATCGACGAATTGTCCAACCGTCTGAATCAACCGTCATGATAGCAACCACGAAGACATATCTGCTGCTGATGCTCATGGCTGTTCTGCTGGGGGGCGTCGTGCCTGAGGTAACTGCTCAGGAGCTGAACGTGAAGATCAACATCAACAGCCAGCAGGTGGAAGGCACCGACAAGAGCGTCTTCCAGAGCTTGCAGGAGAACCTGGAGCAGTGGATGAACGACCGCCAGTGGACCGAGCTGCAATTTCAGAAGAACGAGCGCATCAACTGCACGTTCAACATCACCATTAGCAAGTATAACAAAGCCGACAACTTCTTCGAGTGCTCTGCCCTGATACAGGCCAACCGACCGGTGTATAACTCGGCATACACCTCCACCTTATATAATAATAAAGACCCGGACTTCAACTTCAACTACCAGCAGTTCGAGCAGCTGAACTTCGTCGAGGAGAACATCGACAACCAGCTGACTGCCATGATGGCTTTCTATGCCTACCTCATCATCGGCTTAGACCTCGACAGTTTCTCGCCGCTGGGAGGCACCGAGGTGCTGCAGCGCTGCATGAACCTGGTGAACAACTGCCAGAGTCTGGACTATGTCGGCTGGAAGCCCTTCGAGAAGAACACGCGCAACCGCTATACCCTCATCAACGACTACCTGGACGAGGCCATGAAGCCCTTCCGCCAGTTGCAGTACGACTACTATCGCAAGGGGCTCGACGAAATGTCCAACAACGCCGAGCGCGGCCGCACCAACATCAGCGATGCCCTGCAGCTGCTGAAGCAGGCGCACGAGGAGAAGCCCCTCAGTCTGCTGCCACAGATATGGACTGACTACAAACGCGACGAACTCGCCAACATCTATAAGGGCAAGGGCACGCAGAAGGAGAAGGAGGCCATCTACGACCTGCTCTTCAACATCAATGCCTCGCAGAGTGAAGCGTGGGAGAAAATCAAGCAGTAAGCGCCCACCCCCAACCCCTCCCCAAGGGAGGGGAGTAAATTAGATAAACTATGCTGAAACGACTATACATCAAGAACTTCGCACTGATTGACGAGCTCGACATTGAGCTGTACAAAGGTTTCTCCGTCATTACGGGTGAGACCGGTGCCGGCAAGAGCATCATCCTCGGCGCCATAGGACTGCTGTTAGGACAGCGCGCCGACTCCAAAGCGCTGAAACAGGGTGCCGAACGCTGTGTCATCGAGGCACACTTCGACCTGTCGCGCTACAACATGCAGGCGTTCTTCACTGAGAACGACATCGACTACGATGCCGAAGACACCATCATCCGCCGCGAACTCACCGCTGCCGGCAAGAGCCGCGCCTTCATCAACGACACGCCCGTGGCGCTGTCCATGCTGAAGGAGCTGGGCGAACAGCTCGTCGATATCCACTCGCAGCACCAGAACCTGCTGCTCAACAAGCAGGACTTCCAACTCAGCGTGGTGGATATCCTGGCACAGGATGCCCAGCAGTTAGAGCGTTATCAGCAGACCTACACCGACTACCAGCAGCGGCAGCGCGAACTGGCAGCCATGAAGGACAACATCGAGCGCAACCGCCAGCAGCAGGACTTCCTGCAGTTTCAGTATGAGGAACTCACTGCCGCCCAGCTGAAAGAAGGCGAGCTGGAAGAGCTGGAACAGCAGAGCGAGACCATGTCGCACGCCGAGGACATCAAGACCGCCCTCTACGAGGCTGACCATGCGCTGACCGCCGAGCAGACTGGTGCCGTCGGTCAGGTGCGCAGCGTGCTGCACGCCCTGAACGGCATCAGCAAGGTGCTGCCGCAAGCCACCGAACTGGCAGAGCGGCTGGACTCCTGCCACATCGAGCTGAAGGACATCAGCGACGAGGTGAGCCGACTGCTGGAACGCACCGACTTCGACCCTGCTGAGCTGGATAGCATAAACAACCGGTTGGACCGTCTTTACGACCTGCAGAAGAAATATCATGCCGAAACCATCGGCGACCTCATCAGCCAGCGCGACACCTTGCAGCAGCAGCTGCAGAACATCGAGAACAGCGACGAGGCAGTGAGCGAACTGGAGACACAGTGCCAGCAGCTACAGGCCCAGTGCCAGCAGCAGGCCGATGCGCTGACGAAGTTGCGCCAGAAGGCTGCCAAGGAAATCGTCAAGCAGATGCAGCAGCGTCTCGTACCATTAGGCATGCCCAACGTGCGCTTCGATGTGAGCATCACCCCGACGGCACTCGGCAAGAGCGGTCAGGACGCCGTCAGCTTCCTCTTCTCCGCCAACACCTCCACCCCACTCCAGCCCGTGGCACAAGTGGCATCGGGCGGCGAGATAGCGCGCGTCATGCTGTCGCTGAAGGCGATGATCAGCGGAGCCGTGAAGCTTCCCACCATCATCTTCGACGAGATAGACACGGGCGTCAGCGGCAAGATAGCCGAGAAGATGGCAGAGATCATGCAGGAGATGGGCAGCTACGAGCGCCAGGTCATCTCCATTACCCACCTGCCCCAGATTGCCGCCCTCGGCAGCCATCACTACCGCGTGACGAAGGAAGAGACGCCGCAGGGCACTACCAGCCACATGCAGGAGCTCACCGCCGACGAGCGCGTCACCGAAATCGCCCAGATGCTCAGCGGCAGCGACGTCACCGCCGCCGCCGTCCAGAACGCCAAGGCACTGCTGAAGCAGAAGGTACTCACCGTCCTCTTGCTGCTCATGACCGTGCTGAACATCAATGCCGCCGAGCCGCCATTCACTGGCACGCAGCTCGCATTTCCGGGTGCTGACGGCTACGGCAAATACACCTCCGGCGGTCGCGGTGGCGAGGTGTGCTACGTCACCAGTCTCGACGACTGCACCGACGCTAACCTTGTGGAAGGCACCCTGCGCTGGGCCATCCGCCACGATAATGGTGGCAAGCCGCGCACCATCCTCTTCAAGGTCGGGGGCACCATTCGCCTCACCTCCAAGCTGAAGTTCCTGCACGACAACGTCTCCATCCTCGGACAGACCGCCCCCGGCGGCGGCATCTGCATCGCAGGCTACGACATCTACCTGTGTAACGACAATATCATTCTGCGTTATCTCCGCTTCCGTGCCGGAGAGATGGCGGCAGCGAGCATCACCTCCCTCGACATGGAGAACGCCAAGCACGTCATCATCGATCACTGCTCGCTGACCTGGTCCATGGAGGAGTGTCTGACCGCCTACGACTCCGACTACACCACCATCCAGTGGAGCATCATCGGCGAAGGCCTCTATAACAGTCTCAACCCCAAGGGTGTGCGTTCCTACGCCACACAGTGGGGCGGCGAGCACTCTACCATGCACCACTGCCTCATCACCAACTGCAACAACCGCACCGTCCGCTTCAATGGCGTGCGCAGCGAGTCGAAGATTGGCCAAGGCCGTCACGACCACGACGCACAGGTGCTGTCAGAGTATGCCAACAACGTCGTCTTCAACTGGGGCAAGCCCAACTCTGCCTACGGTGGCGAGAACGACAAGACCGTCAACAATAGCGCCGACGGCAGCGAACACCTGGGTTACGACCGCGTGTATATGATCAACAACTACTACCGCCCCGGTCCCGTCACCCAGCAGCACGTCAGCGGCACCCGCTACTTTGCACAAGGCGACTACGACCAAGCCGACGGCTACGGCCAGTGGTATCTCAGCGGCAACAAGTTCGAGCTCGACAGCAAGTGGAAAGGAGCCGGCACCGAGTGGAGCACCGACTGCCTGCAGCGCGTCAATGCCGACAACCTCTACGGCTTCACCACTGCCGACACGCTGCGTGCCTTCAACCTGAAAGACCTCAGCGCTGCCAATGCCCAGGAGCTCTACGACCGCTACATCATGAACGCCCTGCCTGCAGGAGGCCTCTCCGGCATGCAGTACGAGAGTGCCGACGAAGCCTTCCATGCCGTCTGTCAGGGAGCCGGTGCCTCACTGCCCCGCTACGACGCCGTCGATGCCCGTCTGCTCAAGGAAGCTCATGGCGACATCGCCCCCCAATACACTGGCGTTGCCAAGCCCAAATTCAAGGACGGCATCATGGAACAGCCTCGCGGCAAGGGCATCATCAACAGTCCCAACGACATTGCGATAGAAGCCTACGGCGGCAAACACATCCAGTTCGACTTCACCTACCGCCGTCCGGGCAGCAAGCAAGCCGTCAACGACCACAACATCTATCCCGACCTCAGCGGCATCAGCACCGCTGTCGATAGCGACGGCGACGGCATGCCCGACGTCTATGAAGACGCCCACGGCTTCAACAAGCACCTTGCGGCTGACGGCGCCTTCATCGCAGCCAACGGCTATTCCAACCTCGAGAATTTCCTCAATGCCGTCGTGGCAGGCACCGTGACAGCAGAGGGAGAGACTACTCCATAGTATAAAAAAGGTTTTTAGCGGGCGCTCCATTTATTTTTGGCGCCCGCTAAAAATATTCACGGCTGCCGCCAAAAATATTCACGGCGCCCGCTAAAAATAAAAGAGAGCCGTTCTTCCACCCGACGAAATACGTCTTCTCCCCCGACGAAAGCCGTTCTCGCACCCTTCTTCATCCGCACTCGCAGATAGGAAATACCGTATTTGCTTTTTGAGAGAAATATAAGAAAGTGGATGATTCCGTAAAAAAACGAATAGGTTGAAGTGTCTTATATATAGAAGTACCCCAAATTCGGGGCGCAGATATGAATAGACTGATATGCTTGAACAAAGAATACTTGAGGAGCTTTTCCGCCAGAACTACAGCAAGATGATTCATCTGGCCAGAGTCTTGCTGGGAGATGACGAGGAGGCAGAAGACGTGGTGCAGGACATTTTCCTACGCCTGGCAAACAGCGACATTGCTTTCCACTTCGACGAACAACCTTCGGGTTCGCCAAAGAGCAGCAACTATCTGCTGACTGCCGTGCGCAATGCCTGCCTGAACAAAATCAGACAGAAGAAACTACACGAGCGGGTGAAGGCTCTGATGCCTATAGACGATGAAGCCGACCTGCAACCCATTGACAAGCAGTTGGAACGGTTCGACAACATCGCTGCCTATGTGAACGAGCAACTGGAAGAGCCGCATCGGAGCATTTTCCACTTCCGTTTCAATGAAGACCTAACGATACGCGAAATAGCCCGACGGCTCGGTCTGAACCCGAACACCACCTACAAGTATCTCATGCAGAGCATTCAGCAAATCAAGAATCACTTCAGTAAACTTTAAAAAGGAAAACAACATGGATACGACCAACGAAAACATCCGCCAACTACTGGAGATGCTCAACAATCCGGATGCTTACAGCGAGCAGGAAATACGGGACATCATCAACCGCGATGAAGATACGCGTGAGACTTATCGCATCATGGTAGAAACCAAGCGTAGCAGCCGCCATCGTCAAGACAAAGAACCTGTCGATGTAGATGCTGCATGGAACAAATTCAACCAGAAACTTCAGCCCAAGCAGCATAGTCGTAACTGGATGAAAATGGCAGCCTCTTTCATCGGGTTGCTCCTTGTCTCTGGCATTGCTTTTGCAGCCATTCACATGGTATTGCAGTATCATCATTCGGAGACACTCGATGCAGAACTCACAACGAATACGGAAAATCCCGCCACAACAGCTCCTGCCGATACGATAGCCAGCGACACGCTCACCGTTCAGCCCGTCATCTTCGACAACGTTCCGCTGGAGGACATGCTGAAAGAGATAGCCGCGCACTACCATGTCAAGGTTACATTTCAAAACGACGAAGTCCGCGACTTCCGGTTCCGCTTTGTGTGGAATCCTCAGCAAGGCATCGAGCAAGTCATCAACGACCTCAACCAGTTCGAGCGGCTGACGGTCACTCTGAACGAACATGAAATGACCATCAAATAGTCTGCCGCCATGAACCGATTTCTTGCTATCATTATTACCCTGCTGTTGACAGTCAGCACGCAGGCTCAAAAACGCATCTCGCGCGAATATAACAATGTTTCTCTGTCCGATGCGCTTAGCGAACTCGCCAATCAGCAAAGCGACTACGCCATCATGTTCCTCTACAACGAACTGGAGGACTTCCGCATCACCACTACTATTCGTCGAAAGGCGCTGCCCGAGGCCATACAGCAAATGATAGGCTTTTACCCTATCCGGATGATGGTCGATGACAGCAATCCCGATGTCAAGAAAATCTTTGTGGAATGTACTCACAAGACGAATCGACACTTGACGGGAACCATCATCGACAGACAGGGGCAGCCTGTATCATACGCCAATGTCGTTGCGCTCCATCCTGCCGACTCTACGCTGCTCAGCGGCGGTATATCGAATGAGAGTGGATACTTCGTTGTTCCTATCGAGCAGCAGAGCGTTCTTCTCCGCGTCTCCTGTGTCGGTTATAAAACCATCTACAGACTTTGCGACAAACCCGAGGCGGGAAACATCAGAATGCAGACTGACAGCTACACGCTGAATGGTGTGGTGGTGCAGGGCGAGCGCCCCAAGGTGCAGCTACAGGGCAACTCGCTCATCATGAACATCGAAGGTACTGTGCTGGAGCGATTAGGAACGGCAGAAGATGTGCTGTCGCGCGTGCCCACCATCTCGAAGAAAGGTGATGGCTACGAAATACTGGGCAAGGGTGCTCCGCTCATCTATGTGAACAACCGAAAGCTGAACGACCTGAACGAGCTTCGTAACATCCAGTCGGACTTCATCCGCCACGTAGAGGTCATCCAGAATCCCGGAGCACGCTACGACGCTACCGTCCATTCCGTCATCGTCATTCACACCAAGCGCATCGAGGGCGAAGGCTTGAGCACAGAACTGTCGTCGTGGAGCCGTAAGGGGCACGGTTATGCCAACAATGAGCGTATCAATCTGACTTACCGAAAACGAGGACTTGAATTGTTTGCGAACCTCTTCGGAGCCTACAACAAGCGGTGGCAGAAGGGCAAGTTCGAACAGATCGTCTTTGCCGACACGGTGTGGAACGTCAGCAATCACCATCAGTCAACAGCGCGCAACCCATATTTCGAGGGGCGGGGCGGCTTCAACTACCAGTTGAACGATAGCAACTCCTTCGGTGGATTTTACCAGCACACCTACGATTACGTAAAGACCTTCAATGACAATTCCGACGACCTGCTGGCAGACGGCTCTCCCTACGACCACCTGCATAACAGCGGCACTCGACGTGACCGCAATACGCCAAAGCACCAGGCAAACCTTTACTATACCGGAAAAGTCGGACTGTTCACTATTGACTTCAATGCCGATTACACTTCCTACAAAAGGCTGAGTCGTAACAAACAGCAGGAAATGAGCAGCAATTATGAGAACCGCGACGTGAACACCGAAAACCTGACGCGAGGCCGCATGGTGGCAGAGAAGCTCATTGTGAGTCATCCGCTGTGGAAAGGCCAGTTGACCATAGGTGAAGAATATACCAATACGCGCTGGCGAAGCACATTTGAGAATACTCAAGGGTATATCGCCAACAGCAACAACGAACAGCACGAAAGCAACATAGCACCATTCGTAGAACTTCGACAACAGTTAGGGCGCTTCCAGCTGCAAGCAGGTCTGCGCTATGAGCATGTGTCATCAGACTACTATGTCAGTGGGCAGCGTCGTAGTGACCAAAGCCGCACCTACAACGACCTGTTCCCGTCGGTCGCCCTATCTACTGCCGTTAAGAAAGTGCAACTCTCCGTCAGTTATGCCAAGCGTACCAACCGACCCGCCTATTGGCTGCTGAACAACGACGTAATATACGAGAACCGGCTGAACATGCAGAAGGGAAATCCCTACCTGCGACCCGTCAAATACCATAACCTGAATGCTATGGCTATGTGGAAAGGCTTCTATCTGACAACCAACTTCGTGCATTGCGTCGATCCCTTCCTGACCGTCATGGAGAGCATGGAGCACAACAGCAAGGTAAACATCGCCACCATCAAAAACTACAACCATGCCGACTGGATCATCGTCACATTGGGAGCACAACGCGACGTCAAACTGGCAGACGGCATCACATGGACACCGCAATACAACGCCACATTCATGAAACAATGGCTCACAACAACCTATAATGGTCAGGACAAACATCTCAACACGCCGATGCTGTCCCTCCAACTGGGCAATGTCATCTCGCTGCCACACGACTGGCTACTACAAGCCGACTTCAATATGCACACTCACGGATATACAGGCTCAAACTTCAGAATAGAAGCCACCAATGCCATGCTATCACTCAGCGTCAGCAAAGACCTCTTCAAGCACCGCCTCAACATCAAACTATCGGGCAACGACCTCTTCAACCAAGGAGCAGCCACCGGCACATTTTACTTCACTCGCATGAAGATGAACAAGACCGAGGACAACGACACGCGCTGCGTCACACTCTCCCTGCGCTACCGCTTTAACGTCACCCCGACAAAATATCGCGGCACTGGTGCCGGAAATGCAGAGAAAAACAGAC
>CACYOC010000044.1 GCA_902775975.1 uncultured Bacteroidales bacterium
CTGCAAGTTGTGTCCCTCTCCGGGGATGTACGAGTTAACTTCCTTCTGATTAGTCAGACGAACACGGGCTACCTTACGCATAGCCGAATTAGGCTTCTTAGGCGTCGTTGTATAGACACGAACACAGACACCACGACGCTGAGGACATGAGTCCAGCGCAGGTGACTTGCTCTTGTCAACGAGAGCCTTTCTGCCTTTTCTTACCAATTGTGAAATTGTAGGCATAATTGTTTGTTTTTAATTTTTATTACTTATATATTATTATGTATATTTTTCGACTTTACATAGCACTCCCATTACACATTGAGCGCTTTTGGGCTGCAAAGGTACTACTTTTCTCTAAAACCACCTAATATCTTATTGTTAAAAAGACTCCTACTTTGCAATATTTAACATTAAATAAAACTTATAACATTTATTAACCCGTAGTAAGGGTTGCAAGAAACGACAATAGTCCTCGCACCTGACGAGGACTATCCAAGCGGAGTGCAAAGCCTATCCAGGCGGAGTGCAAAGTCTATCCAGGCGGAGTGCAAGGGCGGCTCTCACGCCTCACCCTTCCCTGTAGGGAAAGGAGCAATGGTACGGGGTTCCTGGTGAGGAATCTTAATAGGACCAAACTCACGCTCATAGCGCATGATATTCTCCTGCAGGGCTCCTAACAAACGCTTGGCATGCTCAGGAGCCAGAATAATACGGCTCCGCACCTGTGCCTTGGGAGCTCCGGGTACCACACGGGCAAAGTCGAGGATGAACTCACTCGGCGAATGGGAGATAATGGCAAAGTTCGAATACTCACCCTGAGCAACATCTTGGGGCAGTTCTATCTGCAGCTGACCCGACTGCTGTTTGTTGTTATCGTTCATTTCTGTTCTTGATTTAATGATGAAAAGTAGTGCAAAGGTAGTCATTTTTCACCTAAAAACATCGGCAAACAGTAAAAATAACGTTAAATTACGCTTTTTGCGACAAGAAATGATGGTTTTTTGGAGAGAAATGAGTAATTTTGCACAATATTTATATATAAGGTACGAAAGAAATGGTTAAGATTCACGTCGTCAACCGCGGACACCAACAGTTGCCCGCATACGCTACAGCCCAAAGTGCAGGCATGGACCTCAGGGCCAATCTGGACGCTCCCATCACGTTACATCCCATGGAACGCCGTCTCATTCCCACCGGGCTGCACATCGCCCTGACCGAAGGCTACGAGGCACAGGTACGCCCCCGTAGTGGTCTTGCCCTGAAGCACGGTCTGACAGTGCTGAATGCCCCAGGCACCATCGATGCCGACTATCGTGGCGAGGTGGGTGTAGTGCTCATCAACCTCTCTGCCGACGACTTTGTTATCAATGATGGCGAGCGCATTGCGCAGCTGGTCATTGCCCGCTACGAACAGGCAGACCTGGTCGTGGTTGAAGAACTCGACGAGACAGAGCGCGGAGAAGGTGGATACGGACATACGGGTGTGAAGTAAGGATTTCACGCCCAAATGAGAAATGAGTAATGATGGCGCTTGCGCCAAATGAAAGATGAAAATGAAGAAAAACACTAATGAGATATTAAAGAGACGGTCGCTATTCCGTTATGCAATGACCGCGAAGCATTTCGACGGACTGCGCTCACGCCTCGTCACCCATTTCTCATTCCTCATTTTCTATTTCTCATTCCTCATTCCTCATTCCTCATTTGGCGTGCAGCGCCTTTACTCCGATTCTCGCAGATACGACGCATTGTTCCTTGAGGCGATGACCGAACGTCAGAAAGGCAACAGCGATGCAGCCTTCGACCTGCTACACTATTGCATCAGCATCGACTCTACACGTTCCGAGGCATACTACTATCTGGCTTACTACTACAGCGTGCTGAAACAGCGAGAGACAGCAATGACGTTCTTCGAGAAAGCCGTTGAGCTGGAGCCCGACAACAGCATCTATTTGGAGACGTTAGGCAACGCCTACATCGCACAACGGAAATACAAGGAGGCTACAGGCATCCTACAACGGTTCTTCGAGAAGAATACCGACCGCACCGATGTGTTGGGACTACTCATCCAACTCTATGAACAGTTGGAAGACTACGACAACGCCATCGCGTCACTCAGCAGATTGGAGATTATCGAGGGGAAAAGCGAACGACTGTCTTACGCCAAGAGTAACCTCTACACACAGAAAGGCGATAAGAAAGCTGCCATCGCTGAAATGAAGCAACTGGCAGACCAATATCCCAACGACAACAACTACCGCTGTTTGTATGCCAACACGCTATATGTCAACGGACAGAAGAAAAAAGCGGTCAGCATCTATGACGACATTCTGGAACAGGAGCCAGACAACCGTACCGCACAGCTGGCACTCCTCGCCTACTACAGCGACCGCAAAGACACTGTCAGGGTCAACGAATATGTCGAGCGGGTACTCGTCAACAAACACGCCACGACCGAAGACCGCATCCGACTGATGCGCCAGGTCATCGCCGACAACGAACAGTCTGGTGGTGACTCCACACGGGTACTGCAGCTCTTCCACCGCATGCTCAATATGCCACAGTCGGACGCTGAGATTGCCATCTTGTGCGCTGCCTATATGAGTCTGAAAAACATGCCCAACGACAGCATTCGCCAACCGTTGGAGCAAGTATTGCAGATAACCCCTGACCATGCGGCAGCACGCCTGCAGCTGGTCAGCTACGCCTGGCAGGCAGAAGACCGCGACCGCGTCATCTCCCTTTGCCAGGATGCCCGTCAGTACAATCCTGACGAGATGGCATTCTACTACTATCAGGGCATCGCCTACTATCAGAAAAAGCAGTTGGACGACGCGTTAGATGCCTTCCAGAACGGCATCAGCGTCATCACACAAGAGAGCGACCCTAACATCGTCTCTGATTTCTATGGTGTCATGGGCGACCTCTACCACCAGAAAGGCATGGACAAGGAGGCTTTCGCTGCCTACGACTCTTGTCTGGCGTGGAAAGACGACAACATCAGCTGTCTGAACAACTACGCCTACTACCTCAGCATCAAGAACATCCGGCTGAACGATGCCGAGCGCATGTCGTTACGTACCGTCAAGGCAGAGCCTAACAATGCCACATATCTGGATACCTACGCCTGGGTACTCTTCCAACTGGGACGCTACGACGAGGCGGTAACCTATATCGACCGCACCTTAGAGAACGATTCCGACACGACGGTAGTCATGTTAGAACACGCCGGCGACATCTACTACAAAGCTGGCCGCCACGAGAAAGCTCTCGAATTCTGGCAGAAAGCCCTCGAACACTTCGATGACGAAGCCGACGAACCACGACAGAAAGAAATACTCATCAGAAAGATAAAACTAAAAAAATACATCAAAGAATGAAGACAACAAATATCATAAAGCTCACGCTATGGACTGCAGCCCTGTTGCTGGTTGTTGGCTGTAGCTCTACCAAGGGATTGGGTCGTCACTCTGGTCATGCACAGAGTGAGGAGGTGACACCTCGTGACAAATACAGCGACCAGGTACAAAGGGGTAAAAAGGCAAAGTCCGACGACACCGCCGGAGTACAAGAGGGCACCGATACCACTACAGTTGCGCCGCTCGATAAAGGTGCCTATATCCAGCAGGTCAATGACAATGCCCAGACAGCACGCTTTATTACCTCAAAGATTAAGTTCAGCGTCGAAATCGGCAATCGCCAGATGACGCTGACCGGCAATCTGAAGATGAAGCGCGACGACGTCATCCGCCTGCAGCTCATGGCCTTCGGCTTCGTCGAGGCAGGACGCTTAGAGTTCACCAAGGACTATGTCCTCATCGTCGATCGCATCAACAAGCAGTACCTGAAGGTTCCCTACGAGCATTTGGAGTTCCTCCGCAGCACCAACATCAACTTCAATACCTTGCAGGCGCTGTTCTGGAACGAGGTTTACCTTCCCAACGGCAACGACGAAAGTGCACTCAGCGTTGAGCAAGGCATCGATAACGATGTCGTACTGTCCTACGAATACAGCAAGCTGTCATACCGCTGGCTCACCGAACAAGAGACAGGCCGCATCAAGATGGCCAACATCTTGTACAACGACTACTACCGCGGCAACAGTCAGCTAAACTGGGACTACAGCGACTTCAAGGCCAACGAGCGTAAGTTCCTACCCACGAAGCATGTCGTCACCTTCACCACGTCTGACAAGCAGGTGAAGTTGGATATGAAACTCAGCTATATCGGCAAGGACGAGGATTGGGAAACACGGACAGAACTCTCTGGCAAATACCGTCAGGTACCCGTCGATGACATCCTGCGCAGGTTTATGTCATTATAATAAATAAGGAGAATGAAGAAGTCACATCACATACACGATCTACTGTCGAAAGTCCTGACACTGGCAATGATACTACTCGTCGCCGGCCTGTTCATGCCCGAAACGTCTTTTGCCCAGCAGCGCAAAAAGAAAACGCAACGTACCACCACCGTCAAGAAGAGTACGACTACTAAGAAGACGAAGAAGAAGGGCACTGCCACTCCTAAGACTGCTACCATCCAAGACTTGGAGAAACAGCGCAAACAACTGCAGAAGAATATCAAAGAACAGGAGCGCCGGCTGGCTTCTTCGCGGAACGACGTCAAGAAACGGCTGCAAAACCTCATGATGATTAACTCAGAGATTGCTGGCAAGCGTCGCACCATCGACACCATCCGCCACGACATTGGAAACCTTGACACGGAGATTGCCACTCTCAGCCTGCAGATTGACAGTCTGAAAGAACAGCTAGCCATCTGCAAGCAGCGGTATATCAAGTCGTTGCGCTATATGCACCGCAACCACTCGTCACAAAGTCAGATGATGTTTATCTTCAGCGCCGACAACTTTGCACAGATGTTCCGCCGCATGCGTTTTATGCGTGAATATGCTGCCTACCAGCACGTACAGGGCGACATGGTGAAGGCACAGCAGCTGGAACTCAGCGAAAAACACAAAGAACTCAACACCGTCAAGAGTCAGAAGACCCGTCTGCTGGCAAAAGGCGAACGTGAACGCCGCGAGCTGGAAGGCAAACAGACCGAACAGCAGAATGTCGTCAAGACGCTACAGAAAGAACAGAAGACCATCCAGGGCATCATTGCCCAGCAGAAGAAACAGGATGCAGCGCTAAACAGTCAGATTGACCGTTTGATTGCCGAGGAGGTGGCTCGTCAGAAAGCTCGTGCCGCAGCAGAAGCCAAGCGCCGTGCAGAGGCTGCCGCTCGTGAGAAACGCCTTGCCGAAGCACGTGCCCGTGAGCAGAAAGCCAAGGCGGAAGCCTTAGCAGCCAAGAACAAGAAAGAACGTGAAGAGGCTGACCGCCGTGTCCGTCAGGCAGAACAGGAGCGTATCGCTGAAGAACGGAAGATAGAAAGTGCGCCCCTCATCGCACCATCGGAGGATACGCGCATCAGCGGTAACTTCGAAAGCAACCGGGGACGCTTGCCTATGCCCATTACCGGCAGCTACCGCATCGTCAGCCACTTCGGACAATATAACGTAGAAGGACTACACCATGTCACCCTCGACAACAAGGGTATCAATATCAAGGGAGAGAACGGTGCCATGGCACGGAGTATCTTCGATGGTGAGGTCAGCCGCGTCTTCAGCTTTGGCGGTACCATGGTTGTCATGGTGCGCCACGGCAGCTATATCTCCGTCTATTGCAACCTCTCCAGCGTCAGCGTCAGCCGTGGCCAGCGGGTTTCTACCCGTCAGCCATTAGGACATGTCGGACCTGACAACATCCTTCAATTCCAGCTTCGCCGTGAAACAGCAAAACTCAATCCCGAAAGCTGGCTGGGAAGATAAAGGCGCTTCGCGCCAAATGAGAAATGAGGAATGAGAAATGAGAAATTATATTCACGGCATATAGCATTATTGTTTGCATGGAACTCATTTCTCATTCCTCATTTCCATTTCTCATTTCTCATTCCTCATTTCTCATTTAGTAAATTGCAATATGCCTCAATGGCATTTGCAATTTCACTAATACAAATATACTCATCAGCACTGTGACTACGGCTACTTTCTCCAGGGCCCAACTTCAGAGAGGGGAAAGGCATCAACGCCTGGTCACTCAGCGTTGGAGAGCCAAAAGGTACCATACCCATCTTCAGACAACGCTGCACAAGGGGATGTTCCTGAGGAATATGCGAGGATGACAGACGGAAAGAACGCGCAGTCAGTGAACATTTCTTCATGTGCTTCTGCAGAAAATGGAAGAGGTATTCATTCTGATAATATTCATTCGTCCGCACGTCAATAACAAAATGGCATTCATCAGGTACCACGTTATGCTGTGTCCCGCTATTGACGACGGTCACTGTCATCTTCGTAGGACCTAACAACTGGCTGACCTTTCGGAAACGGTAGTCACGCAACCACACCAAATCGTCTAAGGCTTCATAGATAGCATTCACCCCTTCCTCACGGGCAGCATGTCCACTCTTGCCATGCGCCACTCCGTCAATGACCATCAAGCCCTTCTCAGCAATAGCGGGTTGCATGCCCGTAGGTTCTCCGACAATCGCTACATCAATCTTTGGCAACGATGGTAACGCCATCGAGAAACCACCAGCACCGCTCACCTCTTCTTCGCAAGAGGCCAGGAACACCAAATTGTACTGCGAGGTTCCGCCTCGCAGTATTCGGTATGCCTGCAGCAGGCTAACCAGCCCGCCACCACAGTCGTTGCTGCCCAGCCCATACAGGCGGTCTTCCTCTATCGTGGGAGTAAAGGGATTGCGCGTCCAAGTCTGCACGGGCTTCACCGTATCGATATGTGCATTCAGCAGCAAGGTAGGCTTTCCTTCATCCAGCGTTTCTTGTATCAATACATTGTTACCGATACGCTGGCAAAGAAGACCCCACTTCTCGATGAAATGGGTAAAAACCGTAGCTGCATCCGCCTCTTGACGGCTCACACGAGGAGTGCGAATCAATTGTTTTAGCAGCTCTACGGCATCGTCTGTATATTGTTTGATATCCATAATCTGTTGCAAAGATACGAAATTTTTCACTTTTCACTTCTCAGTTTTCACTTTTTTTTGTACCTTTGCACCTAAATATATATAAAGGAGCGTACTATGCAGACAAATTGTCACATGTCAGTGCTGGTTCACGAACAAGCCAAAAAGTATGGCGACCGCGAAATGCTGATTTATCAGGATTTCGGTGGACGCGAGTGGAAATCTCTTTCCTGGAACCAAGTCTCAGCAATCGTCAAGCAGGTGTCTAATGCCATGCTGAACATCGGTGTCAAACCACAGGAGAATATTGGAATCTTTTCCCAGAACTCCGTGCAGTACATCGAGTGCGACTTTGCCGCCTGGGGCATTCGTGCTGTCACCATTCCGTTCTATGCCACGAGTTCCGAGCAGCAGATTCAGTTCATGGTCAACGATGCCAAGGTACGCATTCTGTTCGTCGGTGAGCAGGAGCAGTACGACAAGGCACGCCGGGTTGTATCGATGTGTCCTACCTTGGAACGCATCATCGTCTATGACCCACACGTTCGCATCTCCACTCACGACCCCAACAGCATCTATTTCCACGACTTCATCAAGTTGGGCGAGAACCTGCCCCGCCAGACAGAGGTGGATCAGCTACAGAAGGAGGCATCGTTTGAAGACATTGCCAACATCCTTTATACCAGCGGCACCACCGGCGACTCGAAGGGAGTCATTCTGACACACGGACAGTTCCATGCTGCCTTCGAAGCCAACGGCAAGTGTGTGCCTGTCAACGAGCACGACCGCGTCATGAACTTCCTTCCTTACACGCACATCTTCGAACGTGGCTGGGCCATCTTGGCTATAACGAAGGGAGCCACCATGATTGTCAACACCCATCCTCAGGATGTCCAACAGTCTATGCGCGAGACACATCCCACCTGTATGTCTGCCGTCCCCCGCTTCTGGGAGAAGGTCTATATGGGTGTCATGGATAAGATTGACCATTCCAGCGCCATGCAGCGCAAACTCTTCAAACATGCGCTGTCAGTGGGTCGCAAGCATAATATTGAGTATCTGAGCTTAGGCAAGAAGCCTCCTATTGCCCTGCATCTGGAATACGAACTGCTTAACAGCACCGTCTTCTCGCTGGTTCGCAAGGAGCTGGGATTGGAGAACGCCCACTTCTTCCCCACGGCAGGTGCTGCCGTCAGTGCCTATGTGGAGGAATTTGTTCATTCTATAGGTATCAACATGATTGTGGGCTACGGTCTGACAGAAAGTTTGGCAACCGTCAGCTGCGACCACTTAGGCGAACCCTATACCGTTGGTAGCGTAGGCATCCCCATCGAGGGCATCGACATCAAGATTAGCGAAGAGGGTGAAATCCTCTTGAAAGGCCCGACGATTACCATTGGCTACTACAACCGCGAGGACCTCACCAAGCAGTCGTTCACCGCCGATGGCTACTTCCGCACGGGAGATGCTGGATACCTGAAGGACGGAGAGCTCTTCCTGAAGGAACGTATCAAAGACCTCTTCAAGACTTCCAACGGCAAGTACATCGCTCCCCAGATGATTGAGTCCAAGCTGTTAGTGGATAAGTACATCGATCAAATCTGCATCATCGCTGATCAGCGTAAGTTCGTGTCCGCGCTCATCGTTCCTGTCTATCCGCTCTTAGAGGAATATGCCCAGAAGAACGGCATCATCTTCAAAGACCGCGAGCAACTCTGTCAGGATCAGCATATCATCACGATGATGCAAGAGCGCATCGACACCTTGCAGCAGCAGCTGGCACACTACGAGAAAGTCAAGCGCTTCACGCTCCTTCCCCACCACCTGTCGATGGAAAAGGGAGAACTGACGAACACGCTGAAGATTCGCCGCCGCGTGCTCTATGAGAACTATAAGGCACAAATTGATAAGATGTATCTCGATTAGTTCCAAATGAGAAATGAGAAGTGAGAAGTGAAAAATGTAAATGAAAAATGAGAAATGTCCGATTCGCGAGATAACATTATTGTAGAAAAATCTGAGAGGTTTGCGGATAGAATTACAAAAATGTACAGGTATCTTTCCGAAAAGCGTACAGGTGACAAAGACATGTTGAAACAGATTGTCCGTAGTGGAACAAGTGTTGGCGCTAACGTGTCCGAGGGACAATATGCTCAGACAAAAGCGGATTTTCTCACCAAGATGACAATTGCTCTGAAAGAAGCTAACGAGACTAGGTTTTGGTTGAAACGACTCTATTCTTATGGCTCTTTGAGCGATAAGGAATTCGAATCCATCATAAAAGACAGTGAAGAAATCATCAGTATATTAACAATAATAACAAAAACAACGAAAGAGAATTTGAAGAATGACGGAAAACAGTGATGTGTAGTGTGTAAATTTCTGGGAATGTCATTTCTCATTTTTAATTTGCATTTCTCATTCCTCATTCCTCATTTCTCATTTAATAAAAATATGATAACTCAGGATCAATTAAAAGACGTATTAGATAGAACCGATGCTCTCTATCGCTATTTGAAGATAGACGAGAAGAAGATGCAGTACGAAGAGGAAGAACTTCGTACGCAGGCACCCGACTTCTGGAAAGACCAGAAACGGGCGGAAGAACAGATGAAGAAGGTAAAAGGTATCAAGCGTTGGATTGACGACTACCAGGAGGTACGTACCGCCGCTGACGAGCTCCAGCTCGCCTTCGATTTCTATAAAGAGGAGATGGTGACAGAGCAGGAGGTAGAAGAAGATTATCGCCATTCCATCGAAAAAATAGAAGCATTAGAACTCAAGAACATGCTGCGCCAGGAGGAGGACCCGATGGACTGTGTGCTCAAGATCAATTCGGGAGCCGGAGGCACCGAGGCACAGGACTGGGCACAGATGCTCATGCGTATGTACCAGCGCTGGGCGGAAGCTCACAACTACAAAGTGTCTATTGCTAACCTGCAGGATGGTGATGAGGCAGGCATCAAGACCGTCACCATGCAGATAGAAGGTGGCGAGTACGCCTACGGCTACCTGAAGAGCGAGAACGGCGTCCACCGTCTGGTACGCGTCTCTCCCTATAATGCACAGGGAAAGCGCATGACGTCCTTCGCCTCCGTCTTCGTTACCCCGCTGGTCGATGACACCATCGAAGTGTATGTCGATCCCGCCAAACTGTCATGGGACACCTTCCGAAGCAGTGGTGCCGGTGGTCAGAACGTCAACAAGGTGGAGTCCGGCGTCCGTCTGCGCTACTGGTACACCGACCCAGATACGGGTGAGGAGGAAGAAATCCTCATCGAGAATACCGAGACACGCGACCAGCCCAAGAACAAAGAACGTGCTATGGCACTGCTTCGCTCACAACTCTACGACCGCGCTATGCAGAAGCGCCTCGAGGCACAGGCCAAGATTGAGGCTGGCAAGAAAAAGATTGAATGGGGCTCACAAATCCGCTCCTATGTCTTCGACGACCGTCGTGTGAAAGACCACCGTACCAACTATCAAACCTCCGACGTCGATGGTGTCATGGATGGAAAAATCGACGATTTCATCAAAGCATACCTCATGGAATTTGCTTCTGCCGAAGCAAATTCCAAATGAGAAATGAGGAATGAGAAGTGAGAAATGACGGGCTTTGCCCTAAATGTGAAATGAGTAATGAATAAGAGTAATAATAGAATAGGACGAAGCAAATTCCAAATGAGAAATGAGGAATGAAAAGTGAGAAATGACGGGCTTTGCCCTAAATGTAAAATGAGTAATGAATAAGGGTAATAATAGAAAAAAAATAGAATGATATCAATATAATAATAACCACGAGTTATGAGATAATTGAGAACGAGAACTGCATTTATCATTTTTCATTTGCATTCCTCATTTCTCACTTCTCATTTCTGAGATAATTGAGAACGAGAACTGCATTTATCATTTTTCATTTGCATTCCTCATTTCTCACTTCTCATTTCTCATTTAAAAAAGAGTACTATGAACAAAAAAGTGAACGCCAAGCGTGAGGCATGGCAAAAGAAACAAGAAGAAAAAGGAAAGAAAGTAGTGATGTGGATCTTCTTTGGATTGATTATCCTCGCCTTAGTCTATTTCATTTGGATGACCATGATGATTTCCGCATAACACTGATGGCCTTAGAAATTGAACGTAAATTCCTCGTGCTTGACGACACGTACAAGCACGAGGCTTTCTCTAAAAGTCACATTCGCCAAGGATATATTTGCAGCGAACGCGGTAAGACTGTACGCATCAGAATACGGCAGTCAGAAGAGCTTTTTGCCCCATATCAACGGAAAGAACAAGCCTTTATCACCATCAAAGGTCCTTCGCTCGACGGAGGTCTTTCGCGTTATGAATTTGAACAGGAAATACCCCTCGACGATGCTGAGCGCCTGATGTCACTTTGCGAGCCAGGAGTGATTGACAAAATTCGCTGGTTGGTAAAGTACGAGGGACACATCTTTGAAGTCGATGAGTTCCTGGGCGAAAACTCCGGATTGGTGATGGCTGAGGTAGAACTCACATCACGCACAGAAGAAGCCGTTTTACCCCATTTCATCGGAGAAGAGGTCACTGGCGACCGCCGCTACTACAACAGCCAGTTACGCCGCTGTCCCTACGCAACCTGGAAAGGGTAAACGTGTGATAATTTTGTTAAATAATGTTGCTATTTATACTCATCTATTTGTATTTTGCTTACTTTTGTTAGTTGCAAAGACTAAAAGCAAAATGCAAAACAAATTATTTCACATCACATGGTGGCTGGCATGCCTCTTGGTAAGCCAGAAAGGAGTTGCGGCATCGCCACTCCCCGATTCTCTTTTAACCTTCGACAAGGCATACTATTATAATGTCACAGACATGCCGAAGGCACTACAGATTGTTGAGACGATGCGTGAGCGAAAAATGGCAAAGGAATGGGAGTTGGATCGTGCCGAAGCGAACCTCTTGAGTCTGGACCGCCATTACAATCAGGCATTAACGCTTTATAAGAAAGTTTTGGACAAACCAGAAGCCAACAAATCATGGAAAGACGAATTAAGCACTCTGTTCCTAACCTCCTACTGCTATGACAAATTGAGTGACGAAAGGCATCTCTCTAAACTCGGACTCAGAATGCGGGAGTTAGCAGAAAAGCACCACTCTACAGACTATTTATGCATGGTAGAGTTCCTGCGTGGCAAGAGGTTATACGCTATGGGCAAGAAATCTGAAGGCCTAACCATTTGTGAGCAGGCAACAGAGGATATGAAACATCAAAACTACCCTTACAAGGACCGTATGCTGTTCATCTTCAACACCAACTTGGCGACATTGTACATGGATGACAGCAAGTACGATAAAGCACGAAAAAATATTACAGATGCAGAAAATATCCTACGACAAGGCTTGCGCATGGGAGTAAAGGATGTAGAAAGTCGAGGATATTGCATTGTCTATGCCCTCAAGGCACGCCTGCTCGCTGCTGAAGGACGGGAGGCAGAAGCAGACGCCATGTATAAGAAGATGCGAGCGTTACCCTATCGCGACATATCAGCAGAATCAATCGTCATATCCTACCTTAAAATGCGAGGGAAATATTCCGACATCTTAGAATCGTCACAATACTGCCGTAAGATTATTGAGGAAGACGACAACAAGATTGGCGTCAACATGCTGACTGTGCTTAAGGACGAGATTGATGCTTATTTGGCACTGAATCAGAACCAGTCTGCCAACAAGTGTTATTCTGAACTGGTTCAGCTGACAGACTCCCTGCACGTTGACAACTTGAACTATTTCTCCCGAAAAGCCCGTGCTGAAATACGACACGAAAAGCTGTTAGCCAGCAGGAACCTACAACTCGCCATCGGCATCGCCCTATTGTTAATTCTGGTGCTACTGATGGCAGCAGCCTTCTACCATCACCTGCTGACCAAGAGGAGGACAAAGACCATGATGGCGACCATCCACGAGCTGATGTACTACCGCGACATCGTGCTTCAAAACGGGGACTCAGATTCCGTTGAAACGGACAAAAATGACGTCTCAGCACAGGAAGAAAAGCATCGGTTTAAAGAGATGGACAAGCGCATCATCAAGGAAGAGCTGTTTCGTGATCCCAACTTTGGTCGTGAGGACTTGATGCGCCTGATGGGTGTTGACAAGAATGCCATCGCCGCCATTGTGCAGAAATACGCCAATACCAACGTCTCTGGCTACATCAAGGTAAAGCGCATGGAGTATGCCATCACCTTGCTGAAGGAGCGCCCCGAACTGACCATAGCAGGCATTGCAGAGATGAGTGGCATCAAGAGTACCACGACTTTTGTCACCCATTTCAAGGAAACCTACGGCATGACGCCCTCCGATTTTCGTGTTTCCATCACCAATACACCCTCAAACAAGACGATTGAGCCTTAACACAAAAAAGATACATATTTGCCCATTTTTCCGCATTTTTGGACAAATTTGTTTAAACAATGGACACTTTTGAGCATTTTTGTTGCAAAAAAGTGTTCGTTTTTCATATATTATTTGTACCTTTGCACACGAATTAAATTAATCGCGCGTATTAATAATGCAAAGAAAACTTCAAACAACAATGACCGTGATTCTCGGTTTATGGTTAGCCATGCTGCCATACGCCGGGTTTGCTGTTTCCTTTGCACTCCCTAATGACAGCACCGAAACTCCTGACACCTCTATTGCCAAGCGTTACCCCTATCTCCACTTTGTTGAGAAAGACTATAGCGCAAGCAAAGACAGTAGCAATCTCTCCGACGAAGAGTTCTACAACCGTGCAGGTAGGATGGTGTTCCCCGTCAACAAGTTCAATCTGCCCAAGAAGAGTCCGTTGCTCAAAGAGCTTGCCAACGACGTCATTCCCATGCTGAACCGCGACAGCATTCAACTGCTGCGTGTCGAGTTGCGTGGTGCCGCCTCTCCGGAAGGTCCTTTCTGGAACAACAAGCGTTTGAGCCAGCAGCGTTCACTGACACTGTATAATTTCCTGAACAGCCATCTGAGTCAGCCGCTCACTCCGAGCATGCTGTCCAAGCATATTGATATTGAAGACTACCAGACGCTGCTTCAGATGATGCGTAACGCCAACGACCCCGACCAAGAGCTTGTGGAGCGTTTGGTCAAGCATCATATTCCACGCTACGAATATACGCTGCTCAAGAATAAGCTGCAGCGCATCCAGGACGGCCGGCTGTGGAAGCGGTTACTGAAAGAATACTTCCCGCAGTTGCGTACTGCACGTCTCATCCTACACTTGAAGGCTCCTCAGGTTAAACATCAGCCACTCCCTCAGGTGGGATGGCCGAAGCTGACGCCACCAGACAAGCCCCTTCCCGACCTCCGACAGCCGGTTGAGTTGGAGCTGCCTCGCAGAGAGTTGCTATCCATTAAGACTAACTTACTATTCTATGGTGTTTATATGGGTGGAGGATATAACAGATGGTGCCCCATTCCAAACATTGCCGCGGAGTATTACCCACTCCACGGCCACTTCACGTTTGGTGCCTCCATCGATTTCCCGTGGTGGATAGACTATGGCAGCCATAAGTTCTTCGAGATTCGCAACTACCAGTTAGAGACTCGCTACTACCTGCGTTCCGGAGACATCAGTACAAATACGCCGGGCAGGGGTCCTGCCTTCCGTGGCTTCTACCTACAGGCTTATCTGCATGGCGGCATCTACGAGATAGGTTTCACTGCCAACAAGGGTTGGAAGGGCGAGGCCTTCGGTGGTGGTGTGGGTGCCGGCTATGTCATGCCGATTACCCGCAGTGGTCACTGGCGCTTAGAGTTCGGTCTGCAGGTAGGCTACCTGTACAGCCGCTACGACCCGTTCCAGTACGAGAACCTCATTAACCGCAACTATCACGACGACCGCTACTACTACCGCTGGACGGGTAAGGCCAGCGACTTCAAGCGTCGTCAGTACCGTTATAGCTGGTTAGGCCCCACTCGTGTGGGAGTTACCCTGACCTACGACCTGCTGTATCGCCGTCAGAGCAAGAAGGGCGTCAGCTTCAAGGCTCATGAAACCTATAGGGCTAATGAGGCCTATAGGGCTTATGGGGCCCATGGGGCTTATGAGGCCCATGAGGCCCAAAATCAGGAAAGGAGGGTGAAGCCATGAAGAAACTCGTCATCCTTTTCACCGCCATGGTGGTCTTGCTGACCATCTCCTGCAAGCGAGAGCCGGAGTTGTACCTCTATGATGCTGCCGATGCAGACTTCAAGCTGCCCATCATCGACTTGCAGTTGGATGTTTATTGGGACTATACGCTCATCTATGGCATCGACTACGACTGGAAGGCAGAGTGGTACTATGGCTGGGACGACATCGACCGCCAGCTCTTTGGTGAGTTAGGCTATGAAATGCCTTCGGTGTTCAACATCCGCCGCTACTACACCAACAGTCAGCCGTACGCTCCTCACGACCAGGTGTCGAGCGACAAGATTAACGGTACCACGTTCCACGGCCGCTATCAGTGGGGCTTCTGGGACATTCTGGTATGGAACGATATCAACACCATCGACGGTGTGCAGAGCTTGATCTTCGACGAGCAGACTTCGCTGGACTATGTGACGGCATATACCAACCAGACCATGCGTTCTACTCGCTATTCGGCACCGCTCTTCACCCGTTCCTTCTGGGCTCCGGAGCCGCTCTTTGCCGCCTACGACCAGGCCATTGAGATCAACCCCAACCTGGATGGTTTCGAGTACGATGCTGTACGTGGTGTCTATGTGAAGAAACTCAACATGGAGCTGCATCCCCTTACCTACATATATTTGACGCAAGTTATTCTACATCATAACAACGGCCGCATTGCTGCCTCTGAAGGTACATCTAACCTCTCAGGTATGGCACGCTCGGTAACGCTCAACAACGGACAGGCTGGCAACGACGCCATCACCGTCTATTACGAGACGCTGCTGAAGAAGAATTGCGACATGGAGGGTGAGAATGTCGATATCATCGGCGGCCGACTGCTCACCTTCGGCATCTGCGGACTCAGGCCCAACGCCATCCGCCGTGCCGACGAGATTAAGGACGCCAACCGTCACTACATGGACGTCACCGTCCAGTTCAACAACGGTATGGACTCCACGATAGTCTTCGACGTTACCAATCAGGTGCGCAAGCACTACAAGGGAGGCGTCATTACTGTGGAGCTCGACCTCGACACCGTCCCGATACCCCAACGCTCTGGAGGCTCCGGCTTCGATGCTGTAGTAGAAGATTTTGAAGAAAAAACGTACGAATTTGACATGTAAGAAACAAAAAAAATTTTAATTCACTTTATTTATTCACAATTTAATCAAAACGATTATGAAAAAGAATTTATTTTTTGTAGCTTTGGCAGCCCTTGCGCTTGCCAGCTGCTCTGACGACACGTTCGTCGGTGAGAACAGCCCAAATTTGGGTAGTGCAAATGGGGATGGAGGAATCCATTTCGGTTTTGACATGCAGAATGCAACTCGTGCAGACATCTACGGTGCTTCTGCAGCAGAATTGCTCGGTGGCAATTTCTATGTAGAAGGTACTAAAGGCTCTGAGGAGACATCTTCTCCATCTACTACTGTTGTGTTTGATAACTATTTGGTAAATCATGCTATGAACACTGCTGGTACTACAGCATCAAACACAGCAAATTGGGAGTATGTTGGTCTCAATCCTGGAACAGCTCCTGTTGCTGTTGCAGGGTTCCCCAAACTTTCATCTATTACTGGTGCGCAGACCATCAAGTATTGGGATTACAGCACAGATCAGTATGACTTCATTGCTTTCTCCACGGGTAAAAAGACACCTGTAACAACTACGCCAACAACTGGTCAGGTAGGTGTAACAAAAATTGCAACAGGAACAGCGTTATCAACTACTGCCTATACATTTACAATTCCTGATGAAGCCGCTCTGAAAGATGTATATATCACAGACATTGTTAATGTGAAAAAGGCTAACTATGGTAACGAGGTAGTGTTGAGATTCAAGAGTCTCGGTGCTAAGGTACGTCTTGCTCTTTATGAGAAAGTTCCTGGATACTCTGTTTCAGACGTTAAATTCTATCAGGTAGATGCTGCTGAAGCACCTGCTGATTTAAAAACTGCTACAAAGACAACGGAATCTTACTTAATAAGTACTGCTTCCATTCCAATGAGTGGAACTATAAAAGTATTGTACCCTCACATCGGTTCCTCTAATTCTTCTGAAGCAGATTACAACAAGGCTTCAACAGACGTTACCCCAGGAGTAACCACTGACACAAAACATGGATTCGGTGAACTCACAGCAAATTACACTATAGCAGAAAATGCAGAAGCTGCTGGTGCTTACTATCTTGGTCGTGACATCAAAAATGCAACCTATGCTGGTTCAAAGGCCGCTGAATATTACACAACAGTATTCCCTGTTAGCTCAAGTAACGCTCTTACCCTTCGTGTAGATTATAAACTTACTGCTACTGATGGTTCTGGCGAAACTATTCAGGTTTATGGTGCAAGAGCTTCTGTTCCTGCTAAATACACAACGTGGCTGCCTAACTATGCTTATACTTACATCTTCAAGATTTCTGATGCTACAAATGGTTGGACAACAACTGATGCCACAACAGAAAATCAGGGTCTGTATCCTATTACCTTCGATGCTGTAGTTGCAGAAGCAACTGATGCGACTGCCGAACAGAGAACTGTTACTACAGTTTATACTCCTTCTATCACAACATATCAGCAGGGACATGATAAGAATGCAAATGAGTATTCACTCACAACAGGTAAAGATATCTATGTTCGGGTTATGAATACTTCTACAAGTCCTGCAACATTACAGACTGGTCTCAGTGCAGAAAATTCACTTCTTTACGAACTCAGCGAAGATGCAACAGAGGGTAAGGTTCTTGATGCTCTGTTAATGCGCAAAACTGCTGTTGGTACAGCATCAACAGCTGATGTAACAGGTCGTAACAATCTCGGACTTACAAACGTATCTACTGCACAGATTGATAATACTGTAACACAGATTGTAAATGGAGCAGACGATAATCCTATCAGCGTATCTTCCGGTACCGCAGGAAAAATTAAAATTTCTGGTCTTACTGCGGACAAGTCTTATGCGTATGTTTACGTTGTAACGCCTAATACAAAAGAAGTTAATCAGTTTGAACCTGTTTCTGTAACAGGTAGTTCCCCTATTTCTGGTTCATCTGCTGATAAATTTTACAAATTGTCAACAACAACGATTGCGGCAGGTACAGAATTGGCAGCAGCAGAAGCGCCTGCAGAGGGATATCTCTATTTCTCTGTAACAAAGAATGGTACTGGTACAACAACCTATTCATACATCAGCCCCATAGGAAAAGCAACTATTCCAGCTGGATGTATGAAAGTTGCAGCAACTATTGGTACAAATCTCACAGAGGTTACAGGTGATCAAAATGCTGAAGATGGTAACTTCTACTTCGACAAGTTCATCACAAACAATGGCGAATACGCTGTTAAGGTCATCAAGATTGTTGCTTAATCAAGTAGTAACTCTCTAAACTCAAAGGAGTACAAGCGGGCACAGCTCGACGAACACTCCTGAGGGTAACCAAAAGCTCGACACGGTTCGACTCCGTGTCGGGCTACAAAGAAAAAAGAAAGAAAAATGAGGCCGGTGCCCCGAAAAACATTGAGTTATGGAAACATTAACAATAGAACAGGAAACAAGAAACTACTGGCAACTATTAAAGGATGTCAGGGATCAGGTGAAACTTGCGCTGATTTCACGTCTTAGTTCTTCTTTGGTAAGGGAGGCTGATGTTGAGAAACCATCGGATGATGTTTCGCACATAGCAATCAAGCCTGAGGACTTGGAGATAACTCCGTTTGTTGCCTCTATTGGCCAAAATATTAAACCCTTGCCACAGGACTTTGACTATGATAAAGCCAAAAGTGACTCCTGTCTTTGAACCTCAAGAGTTTATTGATTTCCTATTAAGACAATAAATAATGAGGCCGGGCCTCGAAAAAGAAACGATAAAAATGACTGAGCAAAAAACGAACATGACCTTCTTACCTAAAAAGGGTAACTATCGTGGACTCATCGTCTATCAAAAGGCGGAGTGTATCTACGATATTACCTTCTTCTTTGCTCATCATTTCTTCGTAGAGCGCAAAGACCGCACCATTGATCAAGTGGTGCAGGCCGCCCGCTCGGGCAAACAGAATATCGCAGAAGGCTGTGCAGCAGCCAGCACCTCTGCAGAGACCGAACTGAAACTATTGGGCGTAGCTCGCGCCAGCATGCAAGAGACTCTGTTGGACTTCGAGGACTATCTACGTACCCGCCACTTGGAACAGTGGGCATTAGACGACCCTCGTACCAAACAGACACAGGAGTTCTGTAAAAAGCATAACTCCCCCGATGACTACACAAAGGACATCGACAAGCGCTCGCCCGAAGCGCTCTGTAACATCGCCATCACACTCATTCACCAGTTCGACAACATGATGGGTAAACTGCTGGACCGCCTGCAGAAAGACTTCGTTGAAGAAGGCGGCATCCGCGAGCGCATGACAGCAGCTCGCCTGGGCTATCGCAACGAACAGAAGACTCGCATAGCAGAGCTGGAAACAGAGAACAGAACACTAAAAGCCCGCATAGCGGAGCTTGAGCAAAAACTCAAAAAACTCATAGGGCCCATGGGGCTTATAGGGCTTATAAGCCTTATGGGGCATATAGGACTCATAGGGCGTATGGGCCTGATGGGGCTCATGGGACTTATAAGCCTGGGGCTTACCGCCTGCTCCAGTGGTGGTGGTGACGATGCCGTAGCACCGGCTCCGACACCCGTGACGGAGGTAGCTATCAGCTTTGGTGGTAACGAGAGCCAGGAGGTAGCGGTGAACAACGGCACGAACCGCGCTGGGGCCAATGGGGCTTATGGGGCTTATAGGAGGGCCGCTGGTGCTCCGCTGAGCAAAAGCGCTACAAGGTTCAACGTCTGGGGCTATAAGAATATGGCATATAGCGCTGAGGTCTATGGCGCAACACAAACCGTCTTCCCTGCCTATCGGGTAGATTGGCACGAGAATACGGCTGCCACAACAACGACGAACAGCAGCGGCTGGGAGTACATACTGCCCGGAACCGGACAGAGCATCAAGTTCTGGGACTGGAGCGCCAAGGCATACCGCTTCTTCGCAGCGACTGGCTGGAGCGGGGCTCTGCCAACACCCCCAGCAACCTATGAGGCCAATAAGACCTATGGGGCCTATAAGGCCAATGAGGCCAATAAGCCCTATGAGATCAGCATGCTGGCTGACGCCAGCCCTGGGGCAACAGCAAAAGAAACGGCTGACAAGAGGAACGACACACCCTACTTCTCACGGTTGTGGTTCTCAACGGGCAATCAGGAGACGTATCCTGACAAGCTGTTTGGCAAGCCAGTGACACTGGAATTTGTGAAGCCCTACACGCGCGTGCGATTCCTATTTATATATAGTTACCCACGAGAGGGTATCAAGCTGACGGAAAAGAGCTTCAAGCCATCAGACGGCAGCAAGCACATAGCCCGCAAGGGAATCGTGACCGTCCACTACCCCACTGAGGGCACAGAACTTAAGGAGTGGTACACGTCTGTACCTAACAGTGACCCTGACCCCGATGTAAATAAGGCTCTTACGGCCTTTACCGAGGACTACGACCCCGAGGATGACGGAAAAGTATATACACAAACCGACGAAGGCTGGTACATGGTGATTCCGAACAACGCCCAAGGCACCTATACGCTGTCGGTGAAAGTCAACGGAAAAGCGAAGACGGCCGTAGTGCCGGCAAATTATATGCAGTGGCTGCCAGGATACAGCTACACCTACGTCTTTAAAATCACCGACGAAGGCGGTGTAGAGATTGGCTGGGTAGAGTACGCCATGACACCGTGGAAGGAGATGGAAGCCGACTGGACGGTGTATAACTGGTAAGTGAAAAGTGAAAAGTGAAAAGTGAAAAGTGAAAAGTTGAAAGTTGAAAGAAATAACGACCATAATAAGAGACGGTAGGACCAATAAGGCTTATGGGGCCTATAGGGCTCATGGGGCTTATGGGGCTCATAAGGCCTATGGGCTGCTGATAGCGCTGATGGCGCTCATAGGGCTTATAGTTCTTACTGGCTGCTCGAAGGACGAGGCACCTGCTGGAACATTGAGCGGAACACTGAGCAGTGAGCCAACAGGAACAGCTATGGCAGAAGTCGCCAGCTATGTCACCTGGTTCGACGAGGTAGTAAGTAAGAACCGCACTCAGGAGGCCAACAAGACCAATAGAGCGTGGGCGATTCCTTCGGGCTATGTGGCATACGAAGACGGAGTGCAGCCCATCGGCATTGCCTTTACAAGGGATGGCGAAGACCCAACGATAGGTACGGGTAGCGCGGAAAGTCCGAAGTCTATGATTGGCAACTTCTTCAAGAGTGGCGACAAGTGGCGTACCAGTGTAGAGGACATCCAGTCCAATACAGACTACCAGCTCTATGGCTATATACCAGAATCTCCCGCCATCAAATATAGCATTACGGATTATGATGGGGCTGATGGGCCTAATGGGCCTAATGGGGAATATAGCAAAGGGGCTATTATGACGTTGGAGAACGTGCCCACCGTGATGCCTCACGACCTCTGCGTGGTGATAGGTGCCAAGGAAGGTCCAGACAAAGAACACGACAACGGTTTGCGTCGAGGTGACTTTACGTTCCGCTCTTCAGCTGATGTCGAAGGCAACTACGTCTTCCTGCTCTTCGACCATCTCTATGCTGCCCTGCGCGTCAGAATGAGGATACATGCCGATTATGCTGCGCTCCGCAAAATCAAGCTGAAGTCGCTGCAGCTGGGAACCCAGGCAGGAGAGACAAAGACCAGGAAAAAGACCGATATCACCGTAAAGTTAGAGGCTAAAGACGGAAGTGCTGATCCTATTCAGACGATCACATACGACCAACCCGCCAAGTACGAACTCATCGACGGAGGTCTGGAGTTCTGGTCGTCAGAAGATGGCGAGCTGTTGAAAACGGACGTTGATACCGAATGTCTCGGTCACTTTATGCCCAGCGGCATCACCACGCTCATCCTGACCAGCGTCTATGATGTCTATGACAGGAAGGACAACCTGATTCGCAAGGACTGCAAAGCTACGAACACCATCGTGCTTCAGGAGCTGCTGACAGGACAGATAAGAACAGAACGTGGCAAACGATATACGATAAACCTGATCGTTAAGCCGACATACCTGTATATGTTGTCGGAACCAGACTTGGATAACCCGACGGTGAAAATTAATTGATAATTGATAATTGACAATTGATAACTGATAATTGACGATATGAGACAATATATTACCAAACTGAAAAAGGGCATAAGGCCAATGGAACTTATGAGACCTATAGGACCCATGAGGCGTATGAGCCTTATAGGGCTTATAGGACTTATAAGCCTGCTGAGCCTCACGGCTCATGCCCAGATTAAGATTGGTGGTAATGTGTATGGCGGCGGTAACCATGCCGAAGTAAAGGGTAGCACGAAGGTGACAGTCAATGCCGGCGACATCGGTGCCGTGATGGATCCTGATGAAACGAAGCGCCCACTGGCAGACCCTGCTGGCAAGGTGTTCGGTGGTGCCCGTATGGCCAATGTAGGAGGAAGCTCATTCGTTCATATCGATGGCGAGCATGCCAGCGACTATATTCTTATCAATCAGGTGTTTGGCGGTAACGATATCGCCGGACATATCGGTACGGCAGCAGCTGTGGGAGCAACGATTCCTGAAGAACTGAAAGCCGTCAAGCGCGATGGTCATCCTGAAGATGCAGACGACCCGATGCGCAATGCTGTCGATAACACCTTCAACAGCTATGTGCGTATCAGCACAAAGACAAAGAATCCATTAGACCCGCTTTCATATTATACTGAAGGAGAAATAGCTGCTGCCTCAACAAATCCTGAGGCTGCCGCCTACGGTAAGAAGACTACTGACGTCAAGCCTGCTGAAGATGCTAAGAAGGTCTATATCGGACAGCTCTTCGGCGGCGGCAATGGTGACTTCGACTATGAACAGGGACCGAGCACGAAACCAGGCAAGGTGATACACTATATCTATAACTGGAGTGACACACGACATGAGCATCCTATTGCGCAAGTCGAAACCGACGAGGGTGAGGTAGGTTTCCAACTCCCGGAACTGGACAAGACCTATCTTGAAATCAAGGGTGGTTCTATCGTCTATGGTTATGGTGGTGGTAACAATGCTACCGTGAAGACACAGAACATCATCCACATCGACAACCCCAGTGCGGTGGTGAACCATATTCTGGTTACAGATGGAACGGGAGCTGTAGATGCAGGTATAGAAGCCGACGCTGCAAAGTATGCGCCCTATGTAGCCTCTGTAGCTGCCGGTGCTCCTGTGATTCCTTCTGGCTACGAAGAACTACTCACCACCGAGCGTTTCAAGGAAATGGGCATCAATACGGCATTCTCATTCCCCAGCAGTGGTGCCTACCAGATTGGTCGCTTCTTTGGTGGTAACAATAAGGCAGAGATGACCATCCGTCCTACGTGGAACCTGCTCGCTGGTAAGGTACGTAACCTCTACAGCGGTGGTAACCGTGGCTCCATGACCTCTCCCGAGGGCTTGTTGCTTGAAATCAAGGACTACTCCAGCCTCATCGTCGATAACCTCTATGGCGGTTGTCGTATGGCTGACGTGAAGCCTACAGTGGACGGTGAATATTTGCCTTGTACGAATCTGCCTGGCTATCACTTCCCGAGTGAATTGTCAGCCCGTGTTTTGATTAAAGGTGGACATATCAATAATGTATATGGTGGTAACGATGTGACAGGTACGGTCTATGGCGGTAATGCTGTCGGTATCAATACTACCGTCTATGGCGACGTCTATGGCGGTGGCAATGGCGCTTATCCCTATACAGACTCTCCATCCTATGAAAACGATGACACCTATGGCGATTTCTTCTTCAGTACAGAAGGCTATGAGTCTGCTACTGAAGCCCTTAATGCCTTCCGCCCGAATGCTGAACAGGTGTCTGTTCATCTGGCAGGTACAGCAGAGAGTCAGACAATCATCAAGGGTTCTGTATTCGTAGGTGGAAACTGTGCATCGTTAGCAACTAAGAAGAGTCAGCCGTTGGTAGAGTTGAAGATAGGTTCTTATGTCACAGCCGATAAGGTGTTCCTTGGTAATAACGGTGAGAAGATGGTAGATGAATCTATCCTTCAGCATTATGCCAATGTATATCCAGGAGCAGACGGCTTCAGCTCCTTTAATTTTAAAAAAGGCCCATCCACATTTGCAGATTATATGGATGGCGTTGCCATGCCTTTGAAGCCCAGTCTTGTTTTCGAAAATACTGCGAACGGCGATGCGGCCACATACATTGACAATACGAGTATGATCGGTTCGTTCTTCGGTGGTGGTAACAGAGGTAGTATGACCGTGGGCGGCAAGACAAGTTTGAAGTTTGACAGAAAGCTGATTATCTTCGACAAGATTGTTGCCGGCTGTAACAACGCCAATGTAGCAGAAGGACCGTATAATGCTGCCTATGAAGGTGGATTGTTAGGCACTACCGACGAGCGCGACAGCTACACCGAGGGTGGCAAGATTAAAGACCGCATAGAGATAAACCTCGACAACGTTCTTATAGAGCCTAAGCGCTGGAACGACACCTTTACAGCAGTTCCCGATGGTACGACGCTTACGGCAGGCAAGGAGTATTATGAGACCGACCTGCACGAAACCAAGTTTATTGCTAAGGGTACAGAGGTTTCCACCACAGCTAATCCATACTACGAATTGACGACTGTCGGATTGAGTCTGGAGTGGAACACTGCCAAGTGGTCATTAGCCGAGAATGACTTTGTAAAGACAGGCACGACGAGTGTAGGAAGCGAGGGAGACCCAGGATACTGTGAAGATATCGACCGCCGTCTGCTCTGTGGTAACGTCTATGGCGGTTGCTATACCAGTGGCCATGTCAATGGTAATGTGGTTATCAATATCAATCAGGATTTGATGAAGCGTGATGTCATCTTTGCAGAGCCTGACCCTGCTGATCCTTATAAGATTAAATCAGAAGGTGAACGCCGTACTGGTGTGCTCAGAGAAGCTCAGGGTGACGACGTAATGGCAACATCCTTGGCTGTTTATGGTGGCGGTTATGGTGAAGATACCGAGATATGGGGTAGCACCACCATCAACCACAATAATGGCTTTGCCTTCCAGATGTTTGGAGGTGGCGAGCAAGGTGTTGTCGGTAAGAAAAACAACGACGGTGAATACGCCTATAACGCAGCCTACAGCACCACAGTTAATCTGAAAGGTATCAATCCTGGCTACTCAGAGAAAGAAAGCGGTCTGCCCATTCCTGAGGCAGAATATATCTATGGTGGCGGTAACGAAGGCGATGTCCTCGGTGACTCATACGTCTATCTGGGCAATGGTCGTGTCTATGATGCCTTCGGAGGTGCTTCCAATGCTGACGTCTATGGTGGTACCGAGGTACATGTAGGATACAACGGTGGTTTCCCCTGGGTTCGTGATAATGTCTATGGCGGTAACGACTTCGGTGGAACCGTTAGGGGTAACAGAAACCATTACACGGTTACAACACGAGAAGT
>CACYOC010000045.1 GCA_902775975.1 uncultured Bacteroidales bacterium
CACCATACCACGCTTGATCTCGTTCTTGTCGATACCACGGAGCAGCAGACCAACGTTATCACCAGCCTGACCCTCGTCAAGGATCTTACGGAACATCTCAACGCCAGTAACAACTGACTTCTTGTCCTCACCCAGACCGAGCAGCTCAACTTCGTCACCAACGTGGATGACACCAGTCTCGATACGGCCGGTAGCAACGGTACCACGACCTGTGATTGAGAATACGTCCTCAACAGGCATCAGGAAGGGCTTGTCGGTAGCACGAGGAGGCTCCTGGATCCAAGTGTCGCAGGTGTCCATCAGCTCCATCACCTTCTGCTCCCACTTCTCAACGCCGTTCAGAGCACCGAGGGCAGAGCCACGAATGATAGGAGTATCATCCTCGAACTCATACTGCTCCAGAATCTCGCGGACCTCCATCTCAACGAGCTCCAGCATCTCCTCATCCTCAACCATATCACACTTGTTCAGGAAGACAACCAGACGGGGAACGTTTACCTGACGAGCGAGCAGAACGTGCTCACGAGTCTGAGGCATAGGACCGTCAGTTGCAGCAACAACGAGGATAGCACCGTCCATCTGAGCAGCACCAGTTACCATGTTCTTCACATAGTCGGCGTGTCCCGGGCAGTCAACGTGAGCGTAGTGACGCTTAGCAGTCTCATACTCAACGTGTGCAGTGTTGATAGTGATACCACGCTCCTTCTCCTCGGGAGCATTGTCAATCTGGTCGAAAGACTTAACCTCAGAAAGACCCTGCTTAGCCAGTACAGTGGTGATAGCAGCGGTCAGAGTAGTCTTACCGTGGTCAACGTGACCAATAGTACCAATGTTTACGTGCGGTTTGGTGCGCACAAAATTCTCTTTAGCCATAGCTTTTCTTTGTTTATTGTTTTATAAATGAATTATTCCGATTTAAATCGTTTTCACTTTCGTTTTGAGCTGTTACTGAGATTTGAACTCAGGACCTCTTCCTTACCAAGGAAGTGCTCTACCACTGAGCTATAACAGCGAGATGAGCGGAAAACGGGGCTCAAACCCGCGACCCCCAGCTTGGAAGGCTAGTGCTCTATCAACTGAGCTATTTCCGCGAATCTACATTGAGTTTCCTTTGAAGGAAGTGGGTGGTGATGGATTCGAACCACCGAAGTCGAAAGACAACAGATTTACAGTCTGCCCCATTTGGCCGCTCTGGAAACCACCCTCAATGTTTTTAACCTCTCTCAGTTTGAATCGGCTTTTGCCTTTTCTCTTTTTGCCTGCCAGAGCCTCTTGTCGGATTCGAACCAACGACCCCGAGATTACAAATCACGTGCTCTGGCCAACTGAGCTAAAGAGGCTTTTGCTCTAAGCATCCGCTCCCGATTGGAGTCTAATCATCGGAAAGCGGATGCAAAGGTAGGAATTATTTTCGAATTACCAAAACTTTTCTAGGTTTTTTTTATCTATTGCGCAATTTTTCCTTAAATTTCTGCAATTGAACCTTCATGGAATCGACACACATATCGGTGCTCTCTTCAAAAGTATCACTTGTTTTCTCCACAAAAAGCGTCGTTCCAGGAACCATCACGTTGAGACTTACCGACTTGTTCTGTGCCGTGGCGGGCTTGACAACCTTGCACTGCACTTCCACTTGCTGGATGTCCTCAAAAGTTTTTTCCAACTTGGCGACTTTCTTTTCGATAAACGCCTGCAGTTTCTCAGTAGCGTCAAAATGAATTGACTGAATCTTAATTTCCATAGTTACCTCCTGTTTTTAAGGGTAAATAATAAGGTTAAGCCCGTGGATGGGCATTCTCATATACTCGTTTGAGTTGTTCAAATGTCGTATGGGTATAAATTTCCGTCGTTACCACACTCTCATGTCCCAACAGTTTGCGGACACTTTCCAGTCCCGCCCCGTTATTCAGCATGGCGGTGGCGAACGAGTGCCGCAGCACGTGTGGCGAACGTTTCTTCAAGGTGGTGACCTTCGACAGTCCTTGATGGACGATGCGCTCCACCTGCGACTTGTTGATGCGCACCCCCTTGTCGCTCAAGAAGAGTGCCTCATCCAACCGCAAAGGTTGCTCATTGCGCATTCGGATATACTCCCGCAGCAGTTTTTCCAGTTCTGGACCGAAGGGGACGATGCGCTGCTTATTGCGCTTTCCCGTCACTTTCAGCAGACGTGTATTAAAATCTACATCTCCGTCGTTCAGTCCCATCAACTCCGACAGACGGATTCCGGTCTCATAGAATAATATAATAATGGTACGCGCGCGCAAGTCTTTATAGCTATCTCCCCACATTTCCGGCATATCTATGAGCCGGTCCATCTCGCCTTCTTTCACAAACTGAGGCAGAGGCTTTTGCTTCTTGGGGCCTTTGATGTTATGAGCAGGATCGCGTTCCACCAACTTTCTCGACAGAGCAAAACGATAAAAGCAACGCACGGCACTCAAACAGTTATTCACCGTTGATGCCATGTCGCCTTTATCCATCATACTCTCCATCCAGTCACGGATAATATCCGAGTCTATCGACTCCCATGAGAGCTGACTATCTCGATTTTTGAAGTACGACTCAAAGTCCTTCAGACTTTGGCCGTATCTGCACACTGTCAGTTCGGAACGATTCCGTTCGAAACGCAGGTAGTTCAAGAAATCTTCTATCATGCTCATTCGCTGCATTATTAGTTTTCGGCAACGAATTTACGAAAAAAACTTGAAACCACCAAATTTTTCGCCTACTTTTTACTCTTCGGTGGTGCGCAGCTTCTGTACGTAAATAGCGTGCTCCATCTTCAGGCGCTTCAGTACAGAGGGTTTGTCAAACTGCTGACGAGCGCGAAGCTCCTTCACAACACCTGTCTTTTCAAACTTTCTCTTAAACTTCTTGAGGGCCTTCTCAATGTTCTCGCCTTCTTTTACGGGTACAATAATCATTTGTCTTTTTGGTTTTAATTTTTTAATGAAACATAAGCCTCCGAAGCACAAGTGCCACGGAAAGCGGGTGCAAAGGTACTACAATTTCATCAATCTCGCAAGTTTTTTTCTGTTTTTTTCTTCTTTTGTAGGAAAATAAGCATAAAGGCGGGGACTTCGTAACCTCCGTTTTCCAGAAACATGAAAACGTTTACGATTCTTTTTCTTCCCTTTTCTTGGTCATATAAAATAAATAAGGTACTTTTGCAGCCAGAAACTAATACTAATTCAATTACTATGATAAAGAAACTTTTATTTTTAGGATGTTTTCTTGTGGCCAGCATGAATATCATGGCTGACGACGTGAAGACGATTGATGCCGCGAAGGTATCAAAGATTACATTCAGTGGCGACAATGTCACCATTAAGTACAAGGATGGGACGCCAGATCTGACTGTGGATATGGAAACTGTAACCTTGGATTTTAGCAACGTCACCGCTATAGAGCGAGTGGCTATTGCTAAAAAGAAGGGTCTGGAGGGCAAGGCTATCTACAACATGAAAGGCCAGCTGGTGGGCAACAGCGTTGCCAACCTCTCTCAGGGTATTTATATTATTAATGGCAAGAAGGTTGTTATTAAATAAATAAGGAGGAAATGACTATGAAAAAGATAATGACTATTCTTTCTATGATGCTCATGCTTCTGGGCATGAACGTACAGGCTCAGACCTGGGATTTCGCTACATTGGATGCTAACGATGCAGAACTCCTTGAAGCAGACATCGCTGCAGGTTCCAGCAACTGGTTCCACAGCACCGAAAGCAAGAAGAACCGTTATAGCTTTCAGGGTGCTTTGGATAAGGCCCCACTAATGGCCAATGGTCAGGAACTGGCTTATACTAAAGGACTTCTGCTGACTATTATCGAACAGACTGACAAGACCAAAGAGGGTAACTTCCGTGCCGGTAATGACGCTTCCAACAAGCGCGCATGGATGGCTGGTGGCTCTATCGTTATCCCCAATCTAAAGAAAGGATACCTGGTAACTGTCAACTACATGTCTTCATCAAAGACTGATGCCCGCGGAATCGCAGTTACCAACCTTACTGTTGCTGAAGGTAGCAAGTTCAACACCAACAACAAAGGTGGTGATGCCAAAGACGCTCTGACTGATACGGGAATCGTAACAGAGGATGGTGACGTCACTCTGACCATGACAAAGGGCGAAGGTGTCTCCGGATTTGGTATGTACCTCTACATGATTAAAGTTGAAGATCCCAGCGAGGATGCTGAGGAAGGCGGTGGCGATGAAGGTGGCGGCGACCCAACGCCGGCAACAAATGATTACTCCACATCAGCCAACTCTATGAAGAATCAGGTGATTCTGACATTGACAGACGACGCCAAGAAGTACTACAACACGGAGAATGTTGCCGACATTACCATCAATGGCCAACAGGTCATCGTCAACCAAGGTGCTGACAAAACATATACCTATGACAATCAGGTCCTAGCTATGAACTTCAAGAAAGCTGAAGCTGGTCAGCAGGGTGACGTAACCAACATTGAGGGCAAGGTAAAAATTACCGAGTCTCGCGGTTGGTTGGAGTCTGCCTACGTGAAGTTTGAGAAACTGGCAGGTGCCAAGTCTTACAACGTATATGTCAAGGGCGGCCAGTATGCCGACTACACCAAGATTGACAACGAACTGGTTCGTGACTACGGCACATACGGACGTGCCGACGTGGTTGGTATTAAAGAAGGAACTGGCTATGCCATCAAGATTGTCCCTGTCAACGAGGCAGGTGATGAGCAAGCTGATGCAGCCAACGAGGCTACCGGCATCAATGTGAAGAGTTACAGCCGTCAGGGCTTTGCTTTCAAAAATGGTTATGTACCTGGTGCCTACAAAGCTGATGGTACCTTGAAGGACAACGCCAAGGTGCTTTACATCACCAAGAATACTGCTGCTACTGTTTCAACTCCCGTCAAGCTGGACGCCAAGAAAGAGCCAGAGGCCGTAACAGGTTTCCAGGCTATCTTAGATGCTTACCAGAAGGGTATCGACAAGACTCCTATCGCTTTCCGCTTCATCGGTCTGGTGGAGAAGGACAACCTTGACGGCATTAGCAGCTCTGAGGAGGGTATCCAGATTAAGGGTAAGAATGCCGATGCAGAAATGCCTATCACCATCGAGGGTATCGGTGACGATGCAACTGTTCGCGGTTTCGGTTTCTTGGTACGCAACAGCAAGGGTGTAGAGTTCCGCAACATCGGTGTGATGCGCTGCATGGACGATGGTATTTCTCTCGACACCGACAACTCTAACATCTGGATTCACCATACAGATATCTTCTACGGCAAGAGCGGTTCTGGTGACCACGGCAAGGGCGACGGTGCTACAGACGTAAAGGCTGACTCCAAGTATGTCACTGTGTCGTACAACCGCTACTGGGATACTGGTAAGACCAACATGTTCGGTATGAAGAGCGAGACCGGTCCTAACTATATTTCTTACGACCATAACTGGTTCGACCACTCCGACTCTCGTCATCCCCGTATTCGCACCATGTCGGTACACGTATGGAACAACTACTTCGACAATGTGGCAAAATATGGTGTTGGTGCATGTAACGGCAGTAGCGTATTCGTTGAGAACAACTACTTCCTCAAGACCAAGAAGCCTATCCTCTCCTCTTTGCAGGGTACTGACGGCATGGGTGCCAAGGGCACTTTCTCTGGTGAGAACGGTGGTATGATCAAAGCTTTCGGCAACTATATGGACAAGTCTGCAGCTCACTTCAGCTACTACACGCAGAACAATCCTTCTGCCAAGGGCTACGATGCTTACGAGGTAACTTCACGCGACGCCCAGATAGCATCTACAGAAAAGACGCTTGTAGGTGGAACAGCATATGACAATTTCGACACCGATGCCTCGCTGATGTATGATTACACGGTGGATGCAACCGAGAATGTTCCTGACATCGTGACGGGTTTCTACGGTGCTGGTCGTATGAACCACGGAGACCTGCAGTACACGCTAAAAGACAATGTTGGCGTTGACGATACCGACTCTGCTGTTGATGCTGGTTTAGCCAGTGCCATCGACAACTACAAGAGCAGCTTCGTTGGCTTCTTCGGAGAGACCAGCGGCGGCGGTGAACAAGGCGGCGAAGGCGGCGAACAAGGCGGCGGACAAGGCGGTGAAGGCGGCGGACAAGGCGGCGTCACCCCACAACCTACTCCCGAGGGAACAATTGAATGCTGGTTTGAGAATGGAAGCGCTACTAATTCTTTCTTCACTACAGAAGGTTCAAAGAAAGACTATACTAACGACAAAGCCATCACCTATAATGGTAAAACATATACACAAGCTTGGAACTGCAACAGTTCTGGTAAAATAAAGTTTACCACAACTAAAGCCATGAAGTTGACTATTGCTCTTACTACCAAGCGCAATACTATCGCCATTGATGATGAACTTTTGACAGCTACAGCAGGAACTGGTTATTATGAGGCTGTTAAGGAATCTCTACCCGCAGGAGAACATGTCATTTCAAAAGGTTCAGGTTCAGAGACACACCCGTTCTACATCAAGCTTGAGCCCGTTGAATAAGCGAATTACACTACTAATTGAACTACTACTAAACCAGGAGGCGGACGGAGCGAGAGGCTTCGTCCGCTTTTAAACAAAAGAGACAACAATTACATGATTAATAATAAGGTATGAAGAAACTATTACTTTCTGCATTGTGCTTGCTGATGGGGCTGACGGCCTCAGCACAGACGATCGATGGCCGTAACTTCAGCATCGACGGCTTTGCTGCATACGCTGGCACTCCGGGAACTAATCACTATCTCGCCGGTGGCACCACCGGCGGAGCTGGTGGCAAGGTCGTCAAGGCCGACAACTTCTCGCAGCTGCAGGCTTATCTGCAGTCCAGCGAGCCCTACATCATCTTCGTTGACCACGACATCACAACAGGCATTCCCTGTTATGTAGAGTCGCTCAGCACAGGTTATCTCTGCGCCAACCAGAATGGCGAAGACGGTGTAGAGTCCACCTACGGCGAGCGTATTATGGTTGCCAGCAATAAGACGCTGATTGGTATCGTCGATCCTGCCACCGGCAAGGCTCCGCTCATCTCCCGCATCACCTTCGTCATGCAGTGCCAGAGCAATGTCATTATCCGCAACTGTCGCTTCACCATGGTGGGAGTGCCTATCCTGAAGGTGGGCGAGAACAAAATTGTGGCTTGGCGCGATGGTGCCCAGAAAGAGGTCGGTGACCCCGACTGTATAGGTATTCAAGCTGACGCCAACAGTGCCAAGAAGGACTTCGGCTCGCACATCTGGATAGACCACTGTGAATTCTTCAATGGCGATGCTGCCAACAAGGACCGCTACGATGGTCTGGTGGACTGCAAGAACAACATCCAGTGGCTCACCATCTCCTATAATCTGTTTCATGACCACGACAAGGCTTGTCTGTGGGGAAAGGGCGACAGCGACGTATTTGACGGCTGCCGCACCATCTCGGCTCACCACAACTACTTCAAGAACATTCAAGGCTCCCGCCTGCCTTTGCAGCGTGGCGGTCATGTACACTACATGAACAACTACCAGGAAGATTGCCAGGACGGTTGGGATCTACGATCCCAGTCGGTAGGCTATGCTGATGCCTGCTATTTCAAGAATGGCAAGGCTCCTGTCCTTCCTGACGGCGGTGGTGTCGTGAACATCAACAAGGAGACTGGCTATGGCATCATATACGACAACTGCCGTCGAGTCATCACTGGCCATGAGGGAGTATCCTATGTCAACGCCCCTGCCAGATATGATGCTGAGTTCGATGCTGCTTCTTATGTCAAGGGCACTTGGGTACCCACCGACACCTGGTCCGACTACTTTATCAACAGCCACGACAAGGCAGCTGACGTTCCCGCTGTCTGCGAGAAGTATTCGGGTGCTGGTAAGATTGTGGTGTGGACGGCTTATGCTGATGCTGTGCCTGCTGTCAGCCAGGAAGACTTCAACCATGCCTGTGAGACCCAGCTGACGGCTTCTTGCTATGACGCCGAAGGCAATAAGATTGGTGGTGTAGCCGGTGGTGATTCTGAGGGTGATGTCAGCGGCAACAGCACGCTCCTCTTCAAGTTGCAGGTATCGTCGTCGGCTTCCGACCTGTCCATCAGCAAGAGCACCGACGCCAAGGATTTACAGAACTATTGCTCAACCCTCACGGGTGGTTCGGCCACCGTTGGCTTGCGTGCCGATGCCAGCAGCGCTCAGAAGGTAGTGGGTAAAGACAACAATCAGCGCCACATCCGCACCCCCAAGAACGACGTCTATGTACACCTCACCCTGGAGGAGGCTTTAGCTGTCGGCGACGTCATTAGCTTTACTGGCAATGGCGCCTCTAATCTGGAGATTTGCCTCATGGCCGACAACACTTATTCTGCCACTGAGGCAACCACCAACCATTCATACGCCATTCCTTCCACCTCTGCTCTCGTTGGCAAGAAGGATTTATACATCTCGCGGGCCACAGCCAGCAACACCTATATTGAGTCGATTACCATTGTCCGTCCTGACAGTGATGACGACATGACAGGCATTCAGTCCGTCAGCCACGACAAGCATATTCAGGGCGACATCATGTATGACCTGATGGGACGCCGCATCACGGCTCCCGTCAAGGGCCAAATGTACATTATGAATGGCAAGAAGTTAATCCGATAAAGCATTCTGCAAATTGACAAAAATAATGGTACGCTATCGTTAGCGTACCATTATTTTTTTACCGTTCTGTATGTAAATTCCTCGTTCCGTGGGCTTCGTCACCCGCTGACCGTTAAGGTTATAATAATCACCTCTTACTTCAGACATCTTACTTATTATATCTTTTACACCTGTCGTTGTGCCGTCGTTGAAGAAGAAGCTGATAACTCCGTTTTCCTCCTTTATGTCCGTCAGCGACTGCTTAGGCATGGCCTCACCATTATAGAACGTATAGTTGGGCAATCCCATGTCGGCTGTCAGTGCTGTAACGGTAACCGGGCTTTCATCCTCCGCCTTCTTCTTATAGGTGCTGGGGAACGGATCAGCTTTCAGACTGCTTTGATACTGCTCCTTGGTATAGGGCTTTTCAGGCGTGGGGTTGCCACTCGACACAAAGCGGTAGCCGTTGATAATCAGACCGTCAGCTGGCACCACCGTCACACGGGGCTTATTGGCTGTGTTGTTAGGATAGTCGCCCATGCTCACCTCGCCACTGGCATAAGCCACATGCCAAACCAGCAGTCCGTGACCATACATGAAGCCAGGCACCTGATTCTCCTTATCACGGGACTGAACGTTCTCTAAATACATCCATTCCTCCTGGTTGGCACCATTGCCGAACTTATAAGCCTTGCCTCCCTGTACCAGGGGTTTCATGCCGCTGACATTCTGTGTCTCGCTCAGCACCTCGACGGTCGTCCACCCCATCACCTCCTGTTCCCAGACAGAATAAGGCACAGGGGCATAGCCGTTACCGGCATGCTCACCATAGTCCATCAGGTCCCAGTATTCTGGTGTCTGGTTGTCAATCCTTGCCGTGCTGACGGTAGCATAGTGGTCAGCCAGTCCCAATCCGTGTGAGAACTCATGGATGAAGGTTCCGAATCCGTTAATCTCATTTCCCTTTGACACATGAAACAGTTCGGCTCCGCAGTTCATGTAGCTCACCACCACCTTCTTGCTCGTATCCTTGGTATAGTCGTCACTGGTAGTGACGTTCTTACGGCTGCACTTAGGCCAGATGGTATCTTTGTGGTTACCGCTAATGTTCTGACCATATCCTGCGTAGATGACGCATACCAGCTCGGCATTGCCGTCACCGTCGTTGTCGTACAAGTTGAAATCCACATCGCCATCCACAGCGGCGATAGCGTCCTTGCAGAACTGGTCGAAGTTGGCATCGGTCGAACTTTCTTCGGCACTTCCCCCATAATACGCCATGGTCTGTGGTAAGGTGATGGGACCGACAACGTCCATCTGGGGACTGAATTTCCCATGACTACTTTGTTCGAAGTAGCGGCGCACGCTGCACAGATTATTGTACGAAGCATTGGTACTGTATTGGGGCAGCTTCTCTGCATTGCAGAGCTGGTTAAAGGTCTCTTGAGTATTCTCTGTGACAAATCCCAAGTCACTGAACCCAGCCAAGATGACCAACACACGGGGTGAACCCTCATGAAGGCAATAGCCGCCACCGGTATTGATCTGCGCACGGCGGGAAGCCTGCAGCTGCTGATCTGCCCTGTCATAGAAAAGGGTTTGACGGGCCTGTTGCTGCAGGCACACTTCCTTCTCCGAAACGGCACGCAGACTGGCGTTATGGGCCAGTTGCTTGGTGGCTCTCAGTGAGCCGTCGTCGTTGATGGCTGCCACATAGTATGTTTTGTCTGCTGCTACCAGCATCACGCCGTCAGTGGTCGATAGCCACGACACGTGCTCGTCGCCATTCAGGACAATTGTCAACACGGTGCCGTCGGGCTGAGTCACCTCGAAGGGGATACTCAGCGCTCGTGCTGCCTTGACAACCATTGTTGTCAGCAGCAACACTACCATACTCAGAATCAGTCTTTTCATCATGTCTATGTCTTTGATTGGTTATTTTTCTATAGTTCGGCAAAGGCAGCAGCCTCGGCCTCAGCGATAATCTCCTCACGGCTCTTCTCTTTCGGCTTCACCGTGATGTCATCCAGGGTCATTTCGTCATCTTCTCCCCCCTCCTTTGGGGAGGGGTTAGGGGTGGGCTCCTTGCTGGAAGAGTCAGGATGGGGGCTTTCGAAGAAGTTCTCCTGCTCTCTTACCAGTTCCTCTGGGTCGGGAGCCACCATGACGGGTTCTTCCTCCATCTTCGTGCGGTCGCCCTTGGCGGCAAACACGGCGTCGATGAACTGAGGTTCACGGCGCAGCCGCTGCAGCGTGTCCTTGGCGGCAATCTGCTGGCTCTCCTTCTTCGAGTAGCCTGTGCCTTTGCAGCCCTCCAGACCTTCTATGAACACCTGTGTGGTAAACACCGGACTGTTCTTCTCGTCACGCGTCTGCTCCAGGTCGCGAAACTCCATCTTCACGCGGTTCTTCTGACTCCACTCTAACAGTTTCGACTTGAAGTTCACCTCCTTGTATGCCACCTTATCTATATTAATAATGTGGTCCAGAATGCGTTTCTGCATAAACCGCATGCAGGCATCATAGCCGCAGTCCAGATAGATGGCACCCACCAGTGCCTCGAAGGCGTTGCCGTTCATGTAGCTGTTGTGCGACGTCGAGTGTCCTGCCGACATGATAAGCTGCGAAATACCCATTTCCTTGGCAAGTTTGCCCAGTGTTTCGCGGCTTACCAACTTCGATCGTGTGTTCGTCAGGAAGCCCTCGCGCTTGCCGTCGAAGTGGCGGAAAACAATGTCACCCACCACAGCGTCCAGTACGGCGTCTCCTAAAAACTCCAGCCGCTCGTTGTTCAGCGGCTTGCCCTTCTCGTTCTTCCTACCGGCGCTCTTGTGCAGCAAAGCCTGTTTGTACAGACTGATATGGTGCGGATAGAAACCCAGTATCTGATAAAGAGCGCGTCTCAACTCCTTCTCATCAAGGAAATGCAGACGCAGGCCATCAAAAATGTTGCGTAACTCCATAGCATTACATCGAATGAAAAACGAAGAATGAGGAATGAGAAATGTCCCACTCCTCATTTCTCATTCCACATTTCTCATTTATACTTCTTGAATACTACGCAGGCATTGTGACCGCCAAAACCGAACGTATTGCTAAGTCCGGCACGAACCTCGCGCTTCTGAGCCTTGTTGAAGGTGAAGTTGAGGTTGTAGTCTATCTCCTCGTCCTTGTCGTCGTCCTCGTGGTTAATCGTAGGAGGCACGATGTCATTCTGCACGGCGAGCACTGTTGCCATAGCCTCTACGGCACCGGCAGCACCCAGCAGGTGACCCGTCATCGACTTCGTTGACGAGATATTCAACTTATAGGCAGCGTCGCCGAACACCTCCTTGATGGCCTTAGCCTCAGAGATGTCACCAACGTGCGTAGAGGTACCATGAACATTGATATAGTCAATATCCTCAGGCTTCAAGCCGGCATCCTCCAGTGCGTTTCTCATCACCAGCTTGGCACCAAGACCCTCGGGGTGAGAAGCCGTAATGTGGTGAGCATCGGCACTCATGCCGGCACCAACCATCTCAGCATAAATCTTCGCACCACGAGCCTTCGCATGCTCCAGCTCTTCCAGGATAAGACATCCGGCACCCTCTGCCATGACGAAGCCGTCGCGGCTGGCGCTGAACGGACGGCTGGCCTTCTCAGGCTCGTCGTTGCGGGTTGACAGAGCCTTCATGGCGTTGAAGCCACCCACACCCGTCTCGCAGATAGCAGCCTCGGCACCACCACCCAGGATGATGTTGGCCTTGCCCAGACGAATCAGGTTGAAAGCATCAGCCAATGCATTGCTCGAAGAGGCACAAGCCGAAGCTGTGATATAGTTAGGACCATGGAAGCCGTACATGATGGAAATCTGTCCGGCAGCGATGTCGGCAATCATCTTCGGGATGAAGAACGGGTTGAACTTAGGACCGTCCTCACGGTGAGCACCGTAGTAGCCTACCTCGTCCTCGAAAGTCTTGATGCCGCCGATACCCACACCGTAAACAACGCCGATGCGGTCCTTGTCTTCCTTCTCCAGGTCTATGCCGCTATCCTTGACGGCCTGCATGGCAGCAATCATGGCCAGCTGTGTGTAGCGGTCCATCTTGCGAGCCTCCTTGCGGTCCAGGTATGCGTTCACGTCGAGGTTCTTCACCTCGCAGGCGAACTTCGTCTTAAAATTTGTTGTATCGAAATGCGTAATAGGAGCAGCACCGCTCACGCCGGCAACCATGTTCTTCCAAGTCTCCTCGGGAGTGTTTCCCAGCGGTGTCACAGCACCCAGTCCTGTTACAACTACTCTTTTCAGTTCCATATTCTTTAAAAAGGTGTTGGGTGATAGGTGTTAGGTGTTTGATATTACTGAATAGGTGTTGAATCCTGATTGATAACATCAATCAACACCCAACACCTATCACCTATCACCTAAGTGATTTATTTTGCGTTCTCCTCGATGTAAGCGATAGCATCACCAACGGTAGCGATCTTCTCAGCCTTGTCATCAGGAATAGAGATGCCGAACTCCTTCTCGAACTCCATGATGAGCTCAACAGTGTCCAGAGAGTCTGCACCCAGGTCGTTAGTAAAACTTGCTTCGGGCTTAACCTCTGCTTCGTCAACACCGAGTTTGTCCACGATAATAGCCTTTACTTTGCTTTCAATTTCTGACATAATTTCTTTTCTTTAATGTTAATAATTCATTCTATTTTAATAATGCTTAGCCACCTTTCGGTCGCTTAGCGGGTGCAAAGTAACACATTTTTATTGACTTACGCAAATTTTCCAAACAAAAAAGTGCATAAACCTGCACATTCACCCCATACTTGTGCACAATTTGACCACTTTTGTTGCCTTTCTTACACTTTAAGCCATACTTTATCGTTTCACTTACCAACCTTTAATCTGGAAACATAATCCGTGCAACCACCAAATATTTTAATTTTATCCTACACATCCTACACATCTATCACAAACCCTCTGTACATCGGCCTTTGCGTAGTGAGAGATGGGTGATAGATGTGTAGGATTGGGGCACTTTTTAACAAAATATTAACACTTTTATAAACACAAATCACCCCCTCCCTTATCAGGGAGGGGTCGGAGGTGGGTCTTCAGGGAGGGGCCAGGGGTGGGTCTTCCACCCACTGGAATATTTTGTTCCACCCCATGGAACAACTTATTCCACCCGTTGGAACAACTTATTCCACCCATTATTCCACCCATTGGAACAACTGGCGAGGTGTACTGTACTGCCTTTCAATCTATTTTTCTTAACTGAAATTAAAATCATTCACCGGTCATCATTAAAAATCGCCAAAGGCGACCATTCAAAATTCAACAATCAACACTCAACATTCGCTTTGTTTTTTAGTTAAAGTACTGTTAAAAAAAAGACCTTATCCTACACATCTCTCACCCATCTCTCACTACGCAAACCCCCATTCCCACAGGGTTTGTGATAGATGTGTAGGATGTGTAGGATAAAAACAAACTTTTAAGGAATAGCACAGGCACATGTGCTTGATAAAGCTTCTCCTAGATCAGGGGACTCTGATCTTCTTGCGGCAGAGGCTTGCCGCAACAGTGGGTTTTCAGAAGGCTCGGTGGTCGGCGTAGTGACAGAGCTGCAGGACATCCTCAGACAACGGCTCCGCGAGGGCCAAACCGTGGTGCTGGGTGCTAATTATTTATCACCGGCCATTCAACCCAAATGGCGGTGTAGGGCTCGACGAAACACTCCAGGTTCGGCTCCTGCTGGTTCAGTTTCAGCCAGCGGCTCCAGCCGGTGATCTGGTCGAAGCGCAACTGGCCGTAGGTGGCGTCGAGGGTGGAACCCCATGAGCCAAGTTCCTTTCGCACACCGAAATCCTCGTCATCCAACAGCTGGTAAACCTTGCCGTCGGCATCGTAGAGATAGAGATTTTCTTTTATTTTATCAATATAGTGGCCCTGACATCCGAGCAGCACGCTGAGCGAGACGGTGTGGCCGTTCTCTACAAGCCACTTGCTGTTCTGCTGCTGGACGATGTAGTCGTTGTAGGCTTTGTCTGCCAGAGTTATATACGCATCGCCGAAGAACTCGTTGGGCAGTGCCATGTAGAGGCTGGTGAGATAGTTCATGAGGTCAAATTCGGGCCGCGTGCCGTCGATGCGATAGGCATTGGCGGTCACCTCGTCAATCTTTGCCCGCACCTCGTCGCCACAATTCTGGTAGGCATCAACCAGGCGGTCGGTGAAGGTCTTGAGCGCAGCACCGAAGGCTTCAATCCCAGCCGTGCGATAGATGCTCATGTCGCAATAATTTCTATTGGCCATATTGTCCCAGACTGAAACGCTGGACTTGGCAAAGCGTTTCAGGGCCTCCTCCAGATTGTCGGGGTTGTCAGAGAGGGCTTCCACCAGTTCTGTGTAGTTGCCGCCCCCTCCTGGAACTGTGAAGGTGGAGAGCACGAGGTAGTCAGTCAGGGGAGCCAGTTCGAAGTGATATTCGACCGTGTTCATCAGACAGGCGTCGCAATAGACCACGCTGGGGCGCACCGAGGCCTGGCTGATGGCTTGGGCGAAGGTCTTGGCGGTGAAGTGCTTTCCGTTGTGACCGTCGTCGATTATCAGACCACGCGTCTGTCGGGCAGCGGCAGCAGCAGCCGGCAGTTCTTCCTGAGGCAGATAGCCGCTTCCGTGGTCGGACAGTACAAGGATATACTTGCGGGCGGGACAGGTCTTGGCAGCCCAGTTGATGAAGTTGGTAAGCGAGTCGGCACGGCTGATGTCGGCATTGTCGGGGCCCATGAAACCGCCGGTTATGGCAGCCTCCCCGGCTTCGTCCGTGTCAGCGTCTTGGGCGACTACGAAGCGGGTGGTCTTTCCGGCATACGGATAAAGGTTCTTAAGCCTTTCGAGCTCTTCCACATCCTCAGGGTTGTTAGGGTCTATCTTACTCTTATAGCTCTCGTAAAGATTCTGTATACTCTTCAGCGTTGAGTACTTGTACTGTACGCAGATGCTCACGTTCTTGCGGCTCTCCGTGTCTGACTGGTAGAACTGCGTGATGTTTCGCAGCAGGTTCATGTCGAGGTCGCCGCCACCGTGACCGTAGTAGATGATGGTGTAGTCGGCCAGTTGCTGCTGCGGCTCGTCGGGGTTAATTACTGGGTTGTCGTCGCTGTCCGACGAACACGATGTAAATACACTTGCGCCGCAAACGAGGATGGCGGCCAGCATCAATAGTTTTAATAATTTCATTTTTTGAGTATTTAATACTTGTTCTTTATTCACATCCGAAATTAGAATGATGTCTCATAACAGTCTTTGCTACAGAAATCGGATGCAAAAGTAGTAATAATTTGGCGAAATACCAAATTCTGCACTCGACTTCTTGTAACTTTGTCACTTCTTGACAAACTTAACTTGGCACTCGAACTGCAACGCCACACTCTGCACCGACAGGTCAGAGAAATGAAAAGTGTAGTCGCAGGGACAGATACTTGGGTATGACGGCTGCTATACCCCAGGTGCCTGTCCCCACGGCTATGGGAATGCTCAGCACAGTTTTTTCATCGGGAC
>CACYOC010000046.1 GCA_902775975.1 uncultured Bacteroidales bacterium
CGTGACGAGTGGGAGACCACCCGCGATGCCACCTATGTCTTCCTGCCTGTCACCTTTGATAAGAACGGCCGTCCCACCATCGAGTGGCGCGACGAGTGGTGTCTGGAGGACTACAAGTAAAGGTTGGTGGTGTGACGTTTCGTGCAGTTTTGTACGTTTCTCCATGTCTTTGCACGATGTTACGCCCTCGGTACTCTTATATATCATTACCTTTGCCCTCAGAAAATCGAATCAATCGTTTAATTAATAACAAACTAAAACAATGAAAACAAAATTACTAAAATTGTCATTCGCAATGCTGGCTATGATGTCAGTAACGGGAGTGAAGGCAGCTGAGATACAGCCTCGCGCCACCACAACATGGTTGTTCAGCCAATTCTATGAAAATGCCACTGTCTCTACAATTACAACAGAAGAAGGGAAATTAGGCCAATTGTATGTCTATGACAAATTGTATTTCTGTATAGGTGATGGTAGCGTAGAAAGAACGAGGTCTATAACAGCGACAGCAGCAACATCGATGCCAAATAGCACAGCTCCTGCCATTAGTGATTATACTCCGTTTGCAAAAGGAGACTATGTGGGTATTAAATTCAATGCTGCCTCAAGTACTTCTCAGGATGTGTATGTAGATAATACTTCTCAGTATATGTTGGTGGGGGTAAAACCAATAGTTGCGGGTAAGCTATATGTTCTTGTAAACACAAAGTCAAGTGGAAAAAATGCATATCTTTACGAGGGTAAAACAGTTAAAGATACAAAATCAAGAAGTACTTCTGACTGGATTCTCCTTTCGTGTGATGTGACAGCTAATAAACGTTATTTTATTGGGTGTGAAGAAACTGATTGGATTTTGTATGGTGTAAAGTTTGTGCCGAATGAAGATAGAACTGATCTGACACAGCATGATATCTCAGTTAATGTAAATAACGGCTATGCAACGTTCTCTTCAGCCTGTAACTATAGGGTGCCTTCTGGCTACAAGGCCTATGTGGTGTCGGCTGTTGATGCTACAAAAGCAACCTTGACGAAAATAGATCATATTCCATCTAATACAGGTGTTATTTTGATTGGTGATGTTTGTGAAACAGGAACCATTACCATGAAGAATATTCGAGAGACTGATATTACTGATAACGACAAGACTAATGCTGCCAGCAATCAGTTGATTGCTAATGTTGGTGAGTATGCGCTGCCAGCAAACTATGGCTCTGACTATAATTACACGCTGGCTTACGATGGTGGTCCAGTGTTCAAACATTCAACAGGTGTTGGCAGCGTGTCAGCAAATAAGGCTTACCTCCGTACAACGGTGAACGTTGAGGGTGCTGCTCGTGGATTTGACTTGGTTTTCGACGAGGGAGAAACGACAGGCATCAGAGAAATGGAGAAATTGAGAAATGGAGAGAATGAGAAATTCTATAACCTCAATGGCCAACTTGTTGCTCAGCCCACTCGTGGCCTCTATATCGTGAATGGTAAGAAAGTAATCATTAAGTAATAGAAGGAGGAAAGAAGATATGAAAAAAATATATATCAAGCCCGTTCTGGAAACCGTGGCAATTCATACAAATTCGTTAGTCTGTACATTGATTGCGATGTCATCAGGAAGTCAAAGTAATGATGCTGCCCTCGGCCGTGAGTATGACTTCGACGACGATGAAGAAGAGTATTAATAGTTTTTTTATAAGTTAATATTTTTGTAGTATTTTAGTTAGTATTAGTTCGGCAGGCAATCCAAGAGTGGGTTGCCTGCCGTTTGTGTTGTTCTCAATAATGAATTTTCCTCTTTTTTTTGGCGGTTTCGAAAATTATGTTTAAATTTGCAGCGGAATTGCTTTTTACGGAAAGCAAAATAGTCAACGAATTGCTTTTTATGGAAAGCAAATTATGGCAGAATATGTTTAACAAATAAAGCACTACGAACGATAAAATCAAATGATGGAAGCACTGTTTGAGCGGCAAGAAGCCATGTTTCGTGCTACGAGCATGGATATCATCAGGAGTTTCATGGGGCAGGTAAACTGGAACGCTCCCATGCTTTGCATCCGTGGTTCAAGAGGAGTAGGAAAGTCCACGATACTCAGGCAGTATATACGACAGCATTTTGACGTGGGCAGCGAAGAGGTGCTTTACTGTTCGTTAGACTGGGGGTATTTCACTCAGCATACCATACTTGAAGTAGCGGAACAATTCTATAAACGAGGCGGTAAACTCTTAGTATTCGATGAAGTCCATAAGTACGACCATTGGAGCCGGGAAGTGAAAGAAATTGCGGAGACTTATCCTAGTTTGCAACTGATGCTAAGCGGTTCGTCCTTGTTAAAACTACTGGATGGCGATGCCGATTTGTCCAGACGTTGTCGTGGATATGACATGCCAGGACTGTCATTCAGAGAGTATTTGCAGTTCTATAAATCCATAGAGCTGCCTGCATATACTTTAGAAGAAATCCTTGACAACTCTCAGGATATTGCTGCCAGAGTCAATGCCGAATGCAGACCGTTACAGCATTTCCATGAATATCTGCGTTATGGCTATTATCCTTTTTATCTGACAAACCCCATTGATTACTACGCACTTATAGAACAGACGGTCAACTATGTTGTGGATGTGGAGTTGCCTCAGCAGAGAAGCGTAAATCCGGCTAATTGCCGTAAAATCAAGGCATTGCTGAATGTGCTGGCTCAGCAGATTCCATATGCGGTGGACATCACTAAGCTGGCCTCCATTTCTGGCTTACAGCGTAATACCGTTATTGAGTATTTGGGACATTTGAAAGATGCTAAGTTGCTGAATTTGCTATATAGTGATCTGATATCTGTCAAAAAGCTTCAAAAACCAGATAAGATATACCTCGAGAATCCTAATTTGCTCTACGCCTTAGCTACGACGCCAGTCAAAGTAGGAACAGTTCGTGAATGTTTTGCTGTCAATCAGCTAAACTATCAGCATACTGTTGAATATGGAAAGTCACAAGGAGATTTCAAGGTTGATGGTAGGTGGACTTTCGAGGTAGGTGGTGAAAAGAAAACATTTGATCAGATAGCAGAAATTCAAGATTCTTACGTTTTAGCAGATGACATAGAGATGCCTCACGGCAAGAAAATCCCACTATGGTTATTGGGGTTTCTCTATTAATTTGCCACAAACCTGTTCCATATGCCGTTTGTGTTGTTCTCAAGTGCAAAAACTCGGCAAAGATTTGCAGTTCACGGGCTTATCGGATTAAGAAGAGGCGCATCAGCTGGTCTGCAACGTAATACTCGCCTGCCTCAAAAGATACAAGGCTGTAGGAGAGCAGTTTCTTGATGGAACTCTGTACACTGCTGGCCGACTTGAGACTGTACTGCCGAATAAAGCTGCCTGATGTGATGTGGCTGGCATGGTGTGCTTTGGCAATGGCATATAGCAGTTCCTTTTGTGGCAGGGCCAGACGGGACAATACCTCGCTGTAATGACGCTCTGCCTCACTCAGCATGCCCGTGACGGCCTGTCGGGTGTCGTCTTCTGTGCAGGGCGACCCGGCTTGTGCCGCCGCAAAGACTTCACGAAAGGTCTTCTGATTATAATAGGTGTTGCCGTCGAAGGTCTCATAGACGCTCTTGATAGCCTCTATGGTAATCTGTTTGCCATAGGCCTGGAACTGGCGGTTCACGAAGTCGGCATATTTGTCCAAGGCGATGACGTCCAGATGCATGATGTCGGCACTGTTATAGAACGGACGGGCCGAATCGAGAAACATCTCCTCCATCAGATGCCGTTCGCTGCCCGAGAATATGAACTGTGCATTGGAAGACTGTTGTATATAGGAACGCAACAGTGCCTCTACATTCCGCTCGTCGTATGTGGCTATTTGCTGGAATTCTTCAATCACGATGATACAACGCTGCTCAGCCTGTTCCAGCGTTCGGAAAATTTCCTTAAGAGAGTATATCGGATTCTGAATGTCGCCCACCGAAATGCCAAAGGAGGGCAGCCCCGTCAAGTGGTCTATTGTAACTTTGCCCGTTAGCGAGTGCATGGTGGCCAACAGCATCTTCAACCACTTCTGTCCCTTGCCAGCCAGCGTATTAAACACAGCCTTTCCCAACTCGAAGGTGAACTCTTGAAGGGTAGATGTTCGCAGGATGTCGATAAAGATAGTAATGTAATGGTCGTTGACAGCAGGCTGTTCGACGCTGTGCAATATAAGTTGTGTCTTGCCTACACGCCGGGGGGACATTAGTACGACATTCGCCCCGTTCGTGATGTGCTTGACAAGCAACTGACATTCGTCAACTCGGTCGCAGAAATACGCAGAAGGTATTTTCCCTGACGTAATGAAAGGATTGCTGATAGCTGCCATTATTCTCTTTTTTGTTTGCAAATATAGGAATAAAGTATGATTCCGCCAAATACCCCACCCGTTATCATTATTTATTTTGAATTATTTAACTTGCATTATTCGTTTTGCATAAATTCACATAACGGCCGTTCGTCATGCTGGTTGTGTTTACCACACGTAGTCGTCTTGGTAGTCGTCGAAGCGGAGGGGCTGTGTCCACCCTGCCTCCTGGCAGATGCGGGCGATGTCCTGCTGCATCTGGGGAGTGATGAGGCGCACGCCGTTGCGGTATTCGTAGTACTGGCGGCGGGCATAGCGGCCGATGAGGCGGCTCTTGATGCTAATCTCCAGTTGGCGAGGCATGCCGTCGTAGAAGTGTACCATTCCCTTGGCGTGAGGGGCTGTGACGTTCTCGCGGTACTGCGGACACTGGTCGGTACCTGCCTGCGCCAACAGCGGATTGACGCAGCCTACCTTGACGACGGTGGGGTCAGCTTGCTGCCCTACCAGCCAGCGCAGACAGTGTTCGCGCAGCGGACAGTGCTCGATGAAACACAACAGGTAGTGGGGTGCCTTCTGGCGGAATATTTCTTCTTGGCTTATCATGTCTTTTCTGTTTCTTTCCTGCAAAGGTACACATTTCTCTGTGATTCACCAAATTTTCCCAAATCAATTTTTACCCGTATGACAGCAGACTGTTACCTGTCATATTTGTTGGTAAACTTTACACTTATTCGTAATTGCTCTGAAAAATGAAAATTTAATTTTTTGCTCTTTTTTAACGTCACCACGTCACCAAGCAGTTAAACGGTTGATATTATGTATGTTACACGGGTGACGTTATGGTGACGTTAGCTTTGATAACGTCACCTTTTTGGCGTAGAATAGGTTGAAATGTTTCTAAATGCTTGTTTGTCAGTTATATAAGTGCTACATGAAAAGTGTTTCCGCCGTGGAAACGGAGTGTTTCTCCTAAGGAAACGGAGTGTTTCTATAGGGGAAACACTTTGCAAAGGTAGTCCTCGTGGGATGAAAAGGGTATGCTGGAGTTGGGTAGAAACCCGCCTTAGAAGGGTCGAAAATGGGCTGATAACTGCAGGAAAACAGGTGAAATGTGCGGGTCGGGTGACGTTAGGTGACGTTAGGTGACGTTATAAAATGCTAACGTCACCTCGTAACTGCCAAATAATCAACGTGATAAACGAAAAGGTGACGTTATGACGTTATTTTTTCAATTTTTCTTTCAAAAATTTCATTTATATTTTGTATCTTTGCAACAGATAACGAACTAAAACGAAAAGAATATGGAAAAGATTACATTATTGAAGCCCTTCCGGCAGACGGAAACCTACCGGTTGGTAGAGCTGGAAGAGGCTGTTGAGATGATACGCGGCGAAGAGTACCGACAGGTAACGGAGAATTTGCGTGACAGTTATCCTATGTTTCAGATGCGCCGTCTGGCCGACGGACACGTCACCGGTGCTGACTTCCTGACCGACCAGTTGCCGCGACTCTGCTTTGCCCAGTTGCAGGAAAAGCGCAATGGCGTGGTGGTCGGTCGTGGTTACAATGCCTTGGCGTTGTTGGAGGTCAACAACCTGACGGGCTATGACGAGGCTGCCGCCATCCGTCGTGGTGCTGGCGAGATGCCCCAGACACTGCTGGCCTTTGTGGGAGCCAGCGGAAGAAGCGTGAAGATTGTAGTGCGAGGTGCCACCCCTCCGCAGCAGAAGGGCGAGGAGCGTAACGGCGGGCAAGACGACGCCTCGTCGGTTAGCGCCTTGCCCCAGACAGCCGAAGAGTTGGCATTGTTTCATGAGAACCTGTATGAACGTGCCCGACTGGCCTATAACATGCAGTTGGGCGTCACCATCGAGAAACTGGAGCCCCGTCTGGACCGCATCTGCTATGTGAGCTACGACCCCGAGGCGGTTTTCAATCCGCTGGCTCTGCCGCTGTATGCCCGTGCCGAGAAGCCTACCGATGCCCTCGCTCTCATCCGACCCTCAACCCGTGAAGCCGAGGAGGTCAGTCCGGGACTCAGCCGCTACCTGTCGCTCTATCATGCCTACGAGTTCAACATGGAGCGTGCTGCTGACAGTGTGGAGGGTATGGACGATGACGACGAGCGTCTGCACCGCCTGCTGACGCTGCTGGCACAGTTCTGCATGGAGTCGGGCATTCCGTTAGGCATTGCCAAACGGCTTACCTACGGCAGAATCCGTTTCATGGGAGGCGACGAGTTGCTGGTGGATAAGCTGTTCGGCAACATCTACCGTCCCGAAGTCGTGAAGCGCTATCAGGAGAAGAAAAGTATGACGTTGGAGCGCTACGTGCCGCAGGAGACGCTGCTGACGATGAAGATAGACCTCTTCCTGCAGGAGAACTACGAAATCCGCAAGAACGTGATGCGAGGTGTCGCCGAGTTCCGCGAGCGCTCCGGCATCGGCTTCGCCTATCGTGACCTGACCGAGGAGGCGCGCAACTCGATGACCCTCAGAGCCCTTCGGCAGGGTATCAAGTGCTGGGACAAGGATATCCGCCGCTACGTCAACTCCGAGGACATCGAGCTCTACGACCCGCTGAACGAGTGGCTGGAACAGCTGCCGCGCTGGGACGGAAAGGATAGGGTGGAGGAACTTGCGAAACGAGTGCCCACCACGTACAAGGAGTGGCCAGAGCTGTTCCGTCTCTGGATGCGCTCGATGGTCGCCATGTGGCTCGGCAAGGGTCAGCTGACGGGCAATGCCCTCGTACCTTTATTAATAGGACGCCAGGGCTGCGGCAAGTCCAGCTTCTGCCGGATGCTGCTGCCCCGTGACCTACAGGACTACTACAACGACCGCATCAACTTCAAGAACGAGAACGACCTGAACTTAGGGCTGACCTCCTTCGCCCTCATCAACCTCGACGAGTTCGACCGTGTCACGCAGCGCCAGCAGATAGTGCTGAAGTATCTCGTCTCCACCTCCGACCTGAAGTACCGTCCTCCCTACGGCAAGGCCTATACCCAGCACCGCCGCTTTGCCTCGTTCATCGGCACCACCAACGAGTCGCAGCCGCTCAGCGACCCCAGCGGCAGCCGCCGTTTCGTCTGCACTCCCGTGTCGGGCGACATCGACTTCCGCTCACCGCTGGACCACCGCCAGCTGTATGCCCAACTACTGTGGGAAATCAACCAGGGCGAACGCTACTGGCCCAGTCGTGAACAGGAGGAGGCGCTGATAGCACACAACGGCGACTACCGCCCCGTCAGCGGACTGCAAGAGATGCTGGCAGCCGTTATTGAGAAACCCGCCAACGCTGGCGACGGCCGCTGGATGACGCTGGGAGAAATCAGTCAGATGCTGAAGAGCCGCTTCAGCAGTTACAAGGAGGATGCCAGCACTTTCCGTAAGCTGGGTGCCGCCCTCAACCGTCCTGACTACCGTTATGACAGCCGCCATACCAAGAACGGCGCCGTCTATTTCGTCAGGCAGAAAACGGAATGATTGCGCTAAGCCTTTTAATATGGGATGATACGAATGATGGCCACGTGTACGCCAGGATGAACTATATTTTAGTTATTTGAATGATATTCATGCTATAGTAATAGGTTGTTTCGTACCTTTGCAGCTACCAATAACATGGGAAACCTGTGGTTCGTCATTAAATCATTCAATATAAAAAAGGTAATAACTAAAACAAAAGCAATCTATGAAAAAGTGTCATTCAAGATGGGACGCTGTATTGCTGAGAGGTCTGACGGCGCTGATGCTCATTACCGGAGCATGGGTGCTGACGTCGTGTAAGGACGACAACGGACTGACGGAAGGCGATCCCAACTATTTCACGAGCAGCCGCGGCCAGTTTACCGCCACGCTCAGCGATGCTACGACGCTGTATCTGTTGCCTGGCAACGGGGCGGGTACGGCAACTCTGACCTACGATGGCAGTAATCCGCGCCACTGGCAGTCGGAAACGACGGCTACGGTCAGCGTGACCACCTATCAAGGCAGTCTGACGCTCCCGGAGACCATTAGTGCCAACGGCCAGACCTACACCCTGACGGGTATTGGTGAACAGGCTCTGATGGGCTGTCGCTCGCTGACCTCCGTGACGCTGCCCAACACCATCCAGTGGCTGGGCGAGGGTGCCTTTGCCGTCTGCAGAGGTCTGACCAGCATCACCATTCCCGAGGGAGTGGCCGATATTCCCACCGGCTGCTTCGGCTATTGTTCCGCGCTGACCACCGCTACCCTGCCAGCCAGCGTGACCACTATCGGCAAGATGGCGTTCGACGGTTGTTCGGGTATGACCAGCATCACGCTGCCTGCTAACCTGAAGCGCATCGGCGAGATGGCCTTCTTCGACTGTAGCAAGCTGACCGCCATCACCATCCCCGCCTCTGTGACCAGCATCGGCAACCGTGCCTTCGGCGGTCGCAATGCCACGCTGAAGTCGAAGATTACGGAGTATCACATGCAGTCTGCCGCACCTCCCGCGCTGGAGGGCCTGCTGTATGAGGCTCAGGACGGAGTGTCTCCTGTTATTTACGTTCCTGCAGGCAGCAAGGCCGCCTATGAGGCTGCTGCCGGTTGGAGTTCACTAACCATCATGGAGGAGTAAGCTATGAAGAATATGAAGAAATTATTCGCCGTCGTAGCATTACTGCTGATGGCAGTCGTTGCCCAAGCCCAGGGCCAGACAGTAAAGGGTACGGTGCTCGACGAGGTTGGCGAGCCGATGATTGGTGCTACGGTGAAGGCCGTAGGCGGCCAGGGAGGAACAGTGACCGACCTGGATGGTAACTATGAGCTCAAGGTGGACCAGAAAGTGAAGCAGATAGAGGTGGCCTACGTGGGCTATCGCAATCAGAAGATACAGATTAAGAATGGTCGTGCCGATGCACGCATGAGTACCGACAAGAACGAGCTGAACGAGCTGGTGGTTATCGGTTACGGCTCTGTCAAGAAGGGAGACATCACCAATGCTGTTGCCAAAGTGAAGGCAGAGGAACTGGCCGAGCGTCCTGTCAGCAACATCGCCTCAGCCCTGCAGGGTGAACTGGCCGGTGTCGATGTGCAGAGCACCAGCGGTGCCCCGGGCAGCAGCGTGCAGATCAAGGTCCGCGGTGCAACGAGCATCAACGAGGACGGCAACACCAATCCGCTGTATGTCGTCGACGGCGTACCTATGGATGAGGGCTTTGACCTGCAGCAGCTGAACCCACAGGATATTGAGAGCATCGAGGTGCTGAAGGATGCCTCCTCCAGCGCTATCTATGGCAGCCGCGGTGCCAATGGCGTCATCATCATCACCTGCAAGAAGGGTAATGACGACGGCAAGACCACCGTGACGGCATCAGTCAACTTTGCCATCTCCACCCCCGAGCGCTACATTCCCGTCATGGAGGCTGAGGACTGGATTAACTGGCGTATGAAGTCCAACTACCAGGCCTATTTGGAGGCTTATCCCACCGCCGGCGCCCAGGTTGGCGACAGCTATCTGGAGCAGGTCATCAAGGCCCAGGGCGGTGCTGGCACGAGTGCTGTCATCGACCCACGCTGGAGGATGCCCGGCTATGGCGGCCTGTCGCTGGTAGACTGGCAGAAGGCCATGTTCCGCCCCTCGTTTGCCCAGACCTATAACCTCTCCATTACGCAGGGTAATAAGAAGAACAGCTACCGTGCCTCGCTCAGCTATGTCAACCAGGACGGTATCGTCATCAATACAGGCTTCAAGCGACTCACCGCCAAGCTGAGCGGTCAGACCACGCTGATAGACAAGTTGCGCATCGGTGTCGACGTGTCGCCTCAGATGACCGTCACCACCGGCGGCAACGTGGATGGTAAGGACAATGCCGCACAGAATGCCCTGTCGGCGGTGCCTGTCGTAGAGAACAACGCCGGGCTGCACACCGCCACGGAACCCTATAGCCGCTATATGTATGCCGGTTCGACGGCTTCACCGGTCACCGTTATGGAACAGCGCTATTATCGCGACGAGCAGATTCGCATCCTGGCATCGGGCTTTGCAGACTACGAGATTATGAAGGGATGGAACGCCAAGGTCTTAGGCTCATGGATCTTCAACAACCGCGACCGCAAGCGCTTCACACCGTCATCGGCCTCGCGCTTCTGGAATTCGGGCGAGGGCTACTATGCCGACTCCTACTGGATTGGCAGCCGCTCACACAAGTATCATATCGAGGCTACCACGACCTATGACCACACCTGGGACAAGCATCATCTGAACGTGGTGGGCGGTTGGTCGCTGGAGTCAACGCAGGACGGCAACTCCTATAACCTGAATGTGACACAGTTCCCCAACAACACCATCATGGGCTGGACCATCAACGACGTGACGCCGACAACGTTCACCGCCACCTATACCACCGACGACCATCTCATCAGCTACTTTGCACGTGCCGAGTATGGCTACGACAGCCGCTACCTGTTAAACGCCTCGCTGCGTCGTGACGGTAGCTCGCGCTTCGGCAGCAACCGCAAGTGGGGTACCTTCCCCGCCGTCAGCGTGGCTTGGCGCGCCTCGAACGAGAAGTTTTGGAAACCCGACTGGGGTTCCAACGGCTCGAACGCCATCTCCACCAATGCTGCCGACGGCTTGATGACCGCCTCCTATTATTCAAAGGACGGAGCCGCGATTACCGGTTACGTGCCTGCCAGTACCGCCAATCCCGATCTGGGCTGGCAGAAGACCAACTCGTGGAACTTCGGTATCGACATGAGTCTGTTCAACAATCGCATCTCGTTTGCCCTCGACTACTACATCAAGAACGTCAGCGACATGCTGTATCAGGTGTCAATGCCGTCGGTCATCGGCTATGCCAAGGCTTACCAGAACATCGGTAACATCCGCACCAAGGGTGTCGAGATGGAACTGAAGACCGAGAATCTGGTGGGCAAGCTGAAGTGGACTACCAAGTTCTCGATGGGTTACAGCACCAACAAGGTGAAGTCGCTGGGTAACAACTCGGCCATCTATACCGGCTACGACAACAAGACGCAGATTATCGAGGTGGGACACCCCGTAGGTGAGTACTATCTCTACATTGCCGACGGTATCTACATGAACGAGCAGGACCTGCAGCGCTACCCCACCGAGTCAACCTCAGTCGTAGGTTCTGTACGCTATCGCGACATCAACGGCGACGGCGTCATCGACGAGAACGACCGTACCTACTGCGGCAAGCCGCAGCCCTCATGGACCTTCGGTCTGACCAACAGCTTCAAGTGGAAGAACTGGGATGCCTCGTTCCTCATCACCGCCCAGGCTGGCGGTAAGATCTGGCAAGGCTTGGCCCGTGCCATCGACATGCAGGCTCAGGATGTCACCATCAACCGCCTGGACCGCTGGCAGGACATGTGGCTGTCAGAGGCTGCCCCCGGCAACGGCGAGGTGCCCCGTGCCCGTGGCGGCTCGGCAGAGCAGTTCTCGACCCGTTGGCTCTACAGCACCGACTTCCTGAAGCTGAAGAACATCACCATCGGCTACCGCTGGCGTCTGCCTAAGAAGTTTGCCCTCAAGGTGGTGCGCTTCACCGCCAGCTGCGAGAATGTCTTCATGTTCACCGGCTACAAGAACGGCTACTCACCAGAGTCAAACAACTCCAGCTCTCAGGTGGCAGTATATGACTACGGAGCCTATCCTGCAGCACGTACCTTCTCACTGGGTATCAACGCTACGTTCTAAATGGTAAACAAAGTAAGTAAGATATAAAAGTATAACGACTATGAAGACTAATATATATAATAAGGTACGAGCTATTCTGCTGTTCCTTGCCCCTTGCTCCTTACTACTGTTTGCCAGCTGTGAGGACTATCTGAATACGGTGTCGAAGTCGGCCCTGACGACAGACAATGCCTATGCCAAGGCTGCTGGTGTAGATCAGGACCTGACGGGTGTCTATGGCTGTCTGAAGCCCTTTGCCAAATACTATTTCGTCATGAGCGAGTTCCGCTCTGACAACTTGTTCAACATCACCGAGGCCAGAACCCGTGAGGAGTCCGACTGCGCTCAGTTCAACACCACCGGTCTGCTCAACGATGCCATCGTGTCCAGCTGCTGGGCCGACCACTATACGCTGATTGCTGCTGCCAACGTGCTGTTGGATCATATCGATGAGGCAGGAATGGGCGAGAGCGTGAAGCGGCAGTATATGGCCGAGGCCCGCTTTCTGCGTGGACTGGCTTACTTCGACATGGTGCGCTTCTTCGGTCGCGTTCCCGTCTCGCTGCACGAGATTTCGCCCGATGAAGCCTTTGCCCTCGGACAGAGCGAGGCTATCGATGTCTACAACCAGGCCATCGTGCCCGACTTGCAGTATGCTGTGGAGAACCTGCAGGAGACAGCCACCGACTATTTAGGCAACCCCCGCTCGGAACGCGTCACCAAGACGGCGGCACAGGCGCTGCTGGGTAAGGTCTATCTGCAGATGGCCGGCTATCCGCTCTATCAGGACACCAAGGATAAGGCACAGTCGCTCTTTGCCGAAGTGCTGAAGAACATGAACAAGTACTGGAAGAACAGCATGTCTGACTGGAACCTCATGTGGGTTCATGAGAACGACAACAAGAACTTCATCTTCGAGATTCAGTACATTGCCGAGAAGAATCAGGGCAACCCGGCTACTCCCTATAGCCGCAGCGGTAATACCTACGCCGACGACTACTGCAACGCTAACCTGACAACAGGCTCGCATGTCTATGTCGAGCGTGACCTGCAAGACCACTTCCTCATCACCAGTGACATCGACAACGGCGACGGCACCACGACGACGGAATATATCGACAAGCGACTCTATGGTACCATCAATACCGGTCAGACCTATAACGAGGAGACGGGCCAGTATGAGGGCGGTGCCACCGACCAGAACAACTTCTGTACCAAGTTCTTTGAACACAAGATAAAGCGTAAGTCGCTGGGTCTGTCGGACATGGATGCCGAGATTACCGACCGTACCTTCTGGCCGCAGAACTGGCCTGTGCTGCGCATCGAGGACGTGATGCTGCTCTATGCCGAGTGTGTGGGCAATACCACCGAGGGCTATCAGTATCTGAACATGATCCGCCAGCGTGCCGGACTGAGCGAACTGAAGGAACTCTCGGCCGATGCCTTCCAGAAGGCAGTAGCCTTTGAGCGCCGCTGTGAGCTGCTGGGCGAGGGACACCGCTGGTTCGACCAGGTGCGCCAGAACACCTTCGTAGAAGAAATCCGCACGACGTTTACCAACTATCGTGACAAGCGTGATGCCTCGCACTCGTCGAACTACACCATCTACGCCAACCGTGTGACGCAGAACTCGGCATTGTATCCTATTCCGATGTCTCAGATCCGCATTCGTGAGGGGCTGTATCAGCAGAATCCCGGATACTAAGAGAGAAGTAAAGAGTGAGTATTGAAAAGAGAAAACGATTATGAAACACAGAATCTATCAAATATTTGCAGCAGGCATGGTGTGTTACGCTATGGCCGCAGCCCTTACCGCCTGCTCCAACGATGACTACCTGGGAGGTCACTATACGACCGATGGTGCCGGCGTCGTGCTGAACGTCACGGCTCAGACCGATAAGGCATGGAGCGAGGGCGATGTCATCGGAATAGCAGCAGGCTATGGTCAGAACGACGGCACAGCCCGTAACCGTGAGTATGTCTGCCAGGCCGATGCCAGCAGCTTCAAGAACAAGTCGGGCTTTCCCATCTATGTCAAGGGTAACACCTGCATCGTAGCCTACTATCCCTTCGTTGGAACCGATGGCGCTGAGCCTACCATCACGCTGAACACGCTGAACCAAGACGAGGTGACCGACTACTACTTTGCGAAGGCCGAGGGCGTCACTCGTCAGACCAGTCAGGTGAACTTAGCGTTCAAGCATGCGCTGGCCGAGGTAACGCTGAAGATTACCGCTCCTTCCGGTGAGAGCATCAACAGCTGCCGTCTTTCCGGCTTCGCACAGAAAGCTACGGTAAATCCATATACGCTGGCTAAGACGCTGGACGCACCAGAAGACCTCGTGGTCAAAGGTGCGGATATGAAGAGCGTCACGCTGAAACTCATTCCGCAGGCCCTTTCCGCCGATGATGCCGTGAAACCCCAGCTGGTGCTGATAGGTAGCATACGCTCTTATACCATAGACATGAGCAAGCTGCAGCTGGAAGCTGGATCTTCGCAGGAGGCTATTGTCAACGTGACTGATGGTATCGGTACTGTCGATTTCGTACCTGGTGACTCCAAGTGGGAGGACAGCGGTGCCGGCGGTGACGTGAAGGCGCAGTAAATAGGTGTTAAGTGTTTAATGAAAAGTGTAAAGTGTAAACGACTATGAAGAAGAATATATTTTTCCTTTTGGCACTCTTGCCTATGCTGATAGGCTGTAGCCAAGACGATGCCGCGTCTGAAAGTCCTGCTCAGAGCCCGCTGCGCTTCAATATCTACGATGCCAGTACGGTCGGCAATGGTCGCCGTGCAGCTACCGAAGATCCGACGATGACGACGTTCTTCGAACTGGGCGACAAGGCTGGTCTGTATATCGTCAAGGACGGCAAGGTGGTACATGCGAATGTGCAGCTGACGTATAACAATAGTGGCTTCTGGGAGGCTCCGCAGAAGATGGACGCCTCGCAACTTGCCGGTGCCCAGTTCTATGCTTATTATCCCTATACCACTACGGCTCAGTTTGATGCCTCTTCATCCACCCCGTTCGCCACGATGGTGAAGACCGTCCAACCGGCAAACAACCAGGGCGCGAAGGCTGACTACGAGGCTGCCGACATTATGGTGTCTTCAGCATGTTCCGTCGGACAGTATAATGCTGTCAGCTTGCCGTTGAAGCACCAGAAGGCAATGGTGTGCATGGAACTGCCCAACTCATCTTACATCTTCGACAACGAAGGTTTGGAGCCTTATGTGCTTGCCAAGGCCGAGAATGCGAAGTTTACGTTAGGCGAGACCGCGGTGACTCCTTACTTTGACGAGACATCGCAGTCGTACCGACTCATTATCGAGCCTAACGAGACCCGTAACCTTAAGGTGGTATATGTCAACAACGACCAGACACAGAGCTATGAGGCTACCAACCTGTCGCAGGTGGCCAGCGGCCAGTATGCCAAGTATGTGATTGACGGTGGTGCCTCGCTGGTCAACATGACGCTGGAGGTTTGTGACTTCTTCTGCTCTGACGGACGCATCGTCAAGAAGAATGCTACGCCGCTGCCCGACAATGTGGTAGGTGTCGTCTTTAAGATCGGAACGACGGAGGCTATCCGTAATGCCAACAGCTGCTGGAGTCACGCCGTGGTGCTGGCCGTTAAGGAGAATACAAAGGCCAAGTGGGGTAATGACGCTTCCCCCACATCGGCACAGAATGCCGCAGGCTGGCGCTACTGGTATAAGGACTACGGGCTGGCTGACCAGAATGGCGTGACGGACAAGTCGAAGCTGGACGAAAGCATCATGGCCGAGGAGGGCTTCGAGACGACGAAGGCATGGCGCGCCGTGCCCGAACCGCTGACAATCGGTGGTGAGACGCTCGACTATACCACCGGGATGAATGCCACGATGAACAGCTGGATAGAGGCCTATCCGCTACCGTCCGTGACTTCCGACTGGTACATCCCCTCGCTGGTCGACTGGCGTAACATTGAGGCTCAGCTCAGCGTCGTCAATGCCCAGTTGGAGGCTGCCGGTGGCAAGACCCTGTCGAAGGATCCTTATTGGTCGTGCAACGTCCGAGGTGCCGGTTCAAACTGGTGCTATCAGATAGGCAAGACAACGATTGCCGACCGCTATTATCCTTCAGGATTGAAGGACAGCCGCTTGTTCCACTTTATATTCGCTTTCTAATATGAAAAGAATATTTGGTATCGTCTGTTTAGCACTGGCCGTTCTGACGGCTGGTGCTAAAAAGGTAAAAGAACAACCGCAGCAGTGGCCCGACGGCACGGTGATAGACGGCTGGTTCCAGAACACCCAGAAGGTGGATGTCAGCACCCTGGGCAAACAGTATGTGCTGACAGACTACGGCGTGATGGCTGGATGGCCTCGGGTGCAGACCAAGGAGATACAGGCTGTCATCGACCGCTGTGCCCAGGAGGGTGGGGGTGTCATTGTCGTTCCGACGGGCACTTTCCTCAGCGGAGCGCTGTTCTTCCGGCAGGGCACCCATCTGCATCTCCAGGAGGGGGCCGTGCTGAAGGGTAGCGACCGCATTATAGACTATCCGCTGCTGCAGACCCGCTTCGAGGGGGAGACGTGCAAGTTCTTCTCGGCGTTCATCAATGCCGACGGGCTGGATGGATTTACCATCAGCGGAACGGGTACCATTGACGGCAACGGACTGCAGTACTGGCAGGAGTTCTGGATTCGTAGAAGCTGGAATCCGCAATGTACCAACAAGGATGCCCAGCGCCCCCGACTGACCTATGTGTCGAACTGTAAGAACGTCACCATTCAGGATGTACACCTCATCAACTCGGCGGTATGGACGAACCATGTTTACAGGAGTGACCATGTGCGCTACCTTGACTGTTACATCTATGCGCCGACGGAAAATATCTGGCCCGAAAATCCCAAGCGAGGAGCACCGTCGAGCGATGCCATTGATATTGATGTTTGCCACGACGTGCTCATCGATGGCTGCTTCATGCATGTCAACGACGATGCCGTTGTCATCAAGGGTGGCAAAGGTACTTGGGCCGATAAGGATGAAACCAACGGACCTACGGAGCGTGTCATCATTCAGAACTGCCGTTACGGCAAGGTACACGGCTGTCTGACGCTTGGATCGGAATCGCTGCACGACCGCAACATCATTCTGCGCAATTGTCAGGTTGACCAGGCCAGCCGCGTCTTGTGGCTGAAGATGCGTCCCGACACGCCGCAGCATTACGAATATGTATTGGTGGAAGGCATCAAGGGCCATTGCGGCTCATTCCTTTTCATCCATCCCTGGACGCAGTTCTTCAAGCCCGGCGACCGCAAGGACATGCCGCTCAGCCGTTGCAACAACATCGTGATGCGCAACAACCAGGTTGAGGCTAAGACCATGTTCGACGTGAAGACAAGTGATAAGTATGAACTGATAGACTTCACCGTCGATGGCTCTCCCATTGACTTCTCCCGGTTCTCGAAGGCTACCAAGGAAACAGCACCGAAGGTTTATCTATGACCCGTTTCGCTTTTAAGATGCAGCTCAAGTCGGGCTGCGAGGAAGAATACCAACGTCGCCATCGGGCTATCTGGCCCGAGCTGGTGCAGATGATTAAGCGCCAAGGTGTCTCTAACTACAGTATCTATTGGGATCGAGACACCAATATTCTCTTTGGCTATCAAGAGTGTGCCGGTGAATCCAGCTCGCAAGATACTACAGACATCGACCCCGTCACCCAACGTTGGTGGGACATGATGGCTGACATCATGGAGACCAATGCCGACCACTCGCCGGTCACCATAACCCTAAAAGAAGTGTTCCATCTCGATTGAGGTGGAACACTTCTTTTAGGGTGTTATTCTTTTGCTCCCTGTTCTTCCGCCGTATCCTTCTCTGAAGACATCTTGCCCTTGCGGAACTGGCTGGCGGTGACACCGAAATACTCCTTGAAACAACGGCTGAAGTAGTTGGGGTCGTCGAAGCCTGTCTGGTAGGCTACCTCGGAGATGCTGAACGTGGGGTCTTTCAGCAGTTCAGCAGCACGAGTGAAGCGCATCTTGCGGATGTATTCGTGGGGCGGCATGCCAGTTACCTGCTTGACTTTCTTGAAGAATGTGGTGCGGCCCATCTTCATGCTGTTGGCAAAGTCGATGGCCTGCATGTTGGAGTCTTGCAAGTGATTATATACCCAGCTCTCGAAACGCTCGAGGAACTTCTTGTCAGCATCCTCGACAATGATGTCGGCAAGTGGTGTGCTGCCCACCACTTCCTTGGCGTACTTCACCTTCAGACGGTCGCGCTGGCCTATCAGCGTACTGCACTTGGCCACCAGTACCTTGGCATTGAAGGGCTTGAAGAGGTAGTCGTCGGCACCGTACTCTGTGCCGCGCACCTGTTTCTCCTCGTCGCTGATGGCGGTGAGCAGGATAATAGGCAGGTCGCTGAGCTCTTGGTCCTGACGTATCTTCTTGGTCAGTTCGAAGCCGTTCATGCCAGGCATGCGGACGTCGCTGATGAGCAGGTCAGGACGGTTGGCCTGAATGCGCTTCAGTGCCTCCTCGCCATCGGAGGCGGTACTAACCACAAAATAACGGCCCAGTTCGGTGGAAATGAAGCTGCGCATGTCATCGTCATCATCAACAACGAGCACGCGGCGGTCGTTGAGCGGAGGAGTGCTGAGTTCCTTATAAGTAATGGATGGTGAGGACTGGGTATTGGCCGGCTGTGCGTTGAGAAGTTCGTTGTTGTCGGCTACGAGGAAGTCGTCAACGTTATAGACACCTTTGTCGGTGGGCAACGCGATGGTGAAGATGCTGCCGCCCCCTTCATTCTCACGGAAGCTGATGACGCCATGATGGACGCGCACTAGTTCGCTGACCATGTGAAGACCGATACCTATACTCTCGCGACTGAAGGCACTCTGGTCGAAACGTGTAAAAAGGCTCGACTGCTTGTCCTTGGCGATGCCGATACCTGTGTCGATGACGGAGAACTCGAGATGCTGGCCGTCATCGCTCAGTTTCACATTCATGGTGATGTCACGCTTGTGTGGTGTGTATTTGAAAGCATTCGACAGCAGGTTGTAGGCCATCTTGTCTACATAGTTGCGGTCAACGAATAGATGATATTCACGTGCAAAGGTGGTGAACTGGTAGCTGATACGGTGGTTCTCAGCGGTCTCTTTGAATGTGAGGAAGATGCTGCGCAGGAAGTCGACAATGTCGGTGTCTTCTAACTGTAGCTTCAACTTCTGGTTCTGTATCTTGCGGAACTCCAGCAGTTCGTTGACCAGTCGCAGCAGTCGGTCGGTGCTCTTCTGCATGGAACTGATGGGTTGGCGCAGAGTTCCAGGAATGTCGCCCTGTTGGACCATACGGTCCATGGCACCGCGGATAATGGTCAGCGGGGTGCGAAACTCGTGAGAGATATTGGTAAAGAAACGCAGCTTGAATTCTGTGAGTTGATTTTCAACCTTGATCTTGTTGCGCAGCTCCTGGGTATGGAGCCACTGACGCCAGATAGCCCAGCTAATAGCACCAAGGAAGAATATGTAGAAGAGCCATGCCCACCATGTGTTCCACCAAGGCTGGCGGACGACGATGCTGAGGGTGATTTGCTGGTCGTTGGGCATTCCATATATATTATAGGAACGCACGTGAAGCTTATAGTCTCCAGGTCGGAGATTCTTGTAGGAAGCAAAGTTCAGGGCCGAAGGCTCGCTCCAGGATTTGTCATAACCCTCCAGCATGTAGGAGTATTTGACCAGACGGGTGCTGATGTACTCGAAGGATGAGAAATAGAATGTCAGCGAGTTCTGGTCGTGGTCAAGCTTCAGTTCTTGCAGCTGGTTGACGGCCTGTTGCGTGGGAGCCTCGTCGCCCATGCTGCGCAGGGCGACACCGTTGATGTGAATATCGGTGAGGGTCAGTGGGTAGGTGGACGGACGGGGCTTGATGTTCTTAGGATTGAACACCTGCATGCCGTAGAGGGTACCCCAAGCCAACCGACCATCGGGCAGACGGGCGACGCAGCCCTCAGTGTACATCATGCCTTGAGGCTTGGGAGAGAGAAAGTAGACGTTGAAGCGCTGCTCTTGCTCATTGAAATGGGCCAGACCATAACTGGTGCCGACCCAGAGGCTTCCGTCCTGATCTTCGATGATGGATTCGATGGTGTTGTTGGGCAATCCGTCATTGGTGTTGTAGCGTTGCAGTAAATGCCCCTGTTCGTCGAAACAGGCAAGTCCGTAACCAGTAGTGCCAGCCCAGATGCGATGATGGGAATCCTCGTAGAGACAGTGGACTTCGTCGGAGTTGGCATCGTTGCCACTGACGTTGATATACTGATAGGCCGTATCGTTCTTGATGAGTTGGTCGGGCAGGAAGCGGTAGACGCCTCGGTTGCTGCACAGCCAGATATAGCCTCGGCGGTCCTGTATCATGCTGCGGGGCTGGGCAATGGTGTGCTGTCCCATGAAGAAAGTGCGACGCAGGTTCGCTGAACCCTCCTTGTCGGTGGTGACCAGTTCTATGCCGCCATCGAAGATGCTAATCCATACACGTCCCTTGCTGTCGCAAAGGATGTCGCTGATCTTTCCCTTGACGGCAGGTATGACGGGTTTGCCGTTGATGAAGACACCGCGGTTGCGGGTACCGGCCCAGAGCCGGCCCTGATGGTCGGTGGATATGGCAACAACATCATCGTTGTAGGGATTCTCCTTGGTGGCATTCTCCAATCGGTTGTCAGTCACCCACAAGGCATTCTGGCGATTGCCCACGAAAATCTTGTCGCCGGCAGGCTGGATGAGTCGAACGGTATTGCTATGGCCTAAGTCGCTTGGCGTGGTGAAGTAGCGGATGTCTATCTGCTGCCGCTGCTCGACCAGATAGCACACACCGAAGTTCTCCTGACATATCCAAAGACGGCCACTATGGTCTTCAAAGATGTTCTGCAGGTAGTCGGTGGCTATAAGACTGACCGGCTGGTCATTCTGAGTAAGGTGCTGCATGCTGCTGGTCTTAGTGTCATAGACAAAGAGACCATTGCCGTAGGTGCTAATCCAGATGCGGTCGTTGCAGTCATAGACAAACCGGAAGCGGCCACCGGCATTTTGCAGCGTCAACTCCTTATTATATATATGAGAAAGCTGATAGGTCTTCTTCGGCGTAATGTACCAAACCTGATTGCCTTCGTGGTCGAAGACGGCTTTGTTGCCTCGGTTGTCGACCACTACCTGAGCATCGTTCACATGGATTTTGGGATGGGGCATCAGGGTGCGACGGCTGATGTCGTAGCAGTAAGTTGTACCCTCGGTGCAGAGAATCAATTGGTTGTTCTCCAAAGCTACGCGCTTGACCTTATGGGGTAGGGGGGTGGCAGGACTGAAGACACCCATACTGCCACTGGGATGAGTGCGGTAGATATCTCCAATCTCGGAAACGAAGCAAATGCTGCCGTCGGGCATCTGTTGGGCACAAACAATAGCTTTCTGACGAATGGCAACATGTGTCTTGCCTTGCAGGATGCGTACCAGTCCTTGATCGGTACCTACCCAGGCGCGGCCATTGACTTCCTGTGATACGAAGTTGACGTGGTTGGTGGGGAGCTTGTTGTCCTGTTGCTGGTAAATGGTTGTGTGGAATACACCGTCCTGCTGTGTGACGTGACAGCAGCCATGCTGTGTGTCGTATAACCACAGGTTATGCTCGTCAATGATGACAGTGCGCTGGTACGGCCCGTTGCTTGCTCCCTGTCCGTTCCAATCAACGAAAGTCTCCTGCTCTGTATCGTAGCAGCTGTACAGATCACCGCGTAGTCGAATCCACAGATAGCGGTCGCCCCAGCGGCTGATGGTCAGCACGGCCTCGTTGGGGAGCAGGTCTGGCTGCTGGTGCGTCTGTATTTTTTTGTATTGATAACCGTCGTAGCGGTAAAGACCACTGCCTGTTCCCATCCAGATAAAACCGCGCTTGTCCTGGGTGACGCAGCGTATCTGGTAGGAGTTCATCACGTTGTCGATAGGCAACTGAAAGGATATAAATTGGGCATTAGCATACAGCATGACAGCCCAAAATAACAATGTTGTTAGCTTTCGTCTCATGGTTAGTCGCCGTTAGTTTCTGTGCAAATGTACGGATAATAATTGATATTTGCAAGCAAAGCGGCAAAAAAGTTGAATAAAAGTAAAGTTAATGGTACTAATGTACATTTGTACAGAGGTAAAAGTCTGTACCTTTGCCAACAGAAAATACAGCGGTATCCTATGAATTCATACGTGAGTATAAAATAGTAAATAGTTTTTTTGTTAGTAAATAAGGGCTATTTGAGTAAATGATTAGTTTTAGTTAGTAAATTAGTACAATGAGTATTAGTAAGTAGTTGAAATAGGTGTTGGTTTTTAAGGTAAATAAGATGTTGGAAGATAACGGTTAAAGATGTGGCGTTGAACGGAAATGCAGGGATGCGAATATAAATAAAGACACGAGTCAGTAAAATTTTGCACCTTTGCAGTCGAGAAAGAAAATGAAAACAAACAACGATTATATAAACAACATTTAGCAACTTAAAAAAGAACAAGTATGAAGAAGTTTTTTACATTTATCGCAATGGCACTCTTCACCATGGGTGCAAGTGCAAAGACGACGGTATGGGAGTACGACTATGCCAAGTTGGCTACTGACCATGTAACGTATTCGGACAAGATTGATGTAACCAGAATCACTGATACAAAGTATCAGGCGTGTGGTACGAATGTCTATCCTTTTACTTGCGGTGAGGTCGTTGCTGCAAGTGATGTGATGATTAGCCGTGGTGATGGTATGCTGCGTTACAGCGATGTACGCAACCTGGGATTGTTTAACAACAACAAAAACTTTTATGGCATCAAGAACGTCAAGGCTGGAGATGTCATTGAGGTCGCTTACAATGGTGGCGGTAATGGTGATGGAACGATGAAGCCTGTTCCAGCCTTAACTGACCTTGACAATGTAACTGTTGGTGCTGAGACAAGTACCTTTACACACACTTTCACTTACAATGAAGGTACGCGCACATTGGATTACACCGTTTATACGCTGACAGTCACTGCTGACGGTATTGCCGGATTTGCTCTGCAGGCCGCTTATATCGGAAAGATCACGCTGAAGCGCACTCCCGCTACTTCTGGAAGTTTGATCTGTGATTCTAAAAGTGCTAATGCTACCATTCCTACAGGTGGTACAGATTGTAAGTCTGTCAGTTATGGCTCATCGGAGACGGCTACTTTCAGTATAGCTGCTGATGAGGATGCTTTTCGTGCTGCTAATGTGAATTCTGCTAATATGGCTGCACGTGGGGTGAATATCGATGGAACCGATCATGACCCCATCTATTTCCTCAGTGTTAGCGGAACAACAAGCCACAAGTTCGACATTACCAAGTCTGATAATGTGACAAAGGTAACCATGTATGCTCGTAAGAATGATGGTGATGCTACGAAGACAGTGACTATCCGTAAGGACAATGTCGAGGGTGATGTCATCCTTGTTGCCAATGGCTTTGGCGGCGAGTTGGCAAGTGCCGACGTGACAGATGTTACTACACTTTATGTTCCTGCTGGTTCCTATATCGTATTCAAGGTGGACTATAGCATCGGAACTGCTATTCAGGCTGTGAAGACGCAAAAGATGAACGACGGCGTGATGTACAACCTGGCTGGCCAGAAGGTTGGGAAAGACTATAAAGGCGTTGTTATCGTGAACGGCAAGAAGGTCATGATGAAGTAATACAGATATATAAACAGTAGTTCATTAACCGCCCTTTGTTTGATGTCAGACAGAAAACGGAATGAATCATCACCGCAGATAGCCGGTAGCATCCTGACCGATGTAGAAACCTGGCTCGGGAGGCTGGCGTGGTCTTAATATGTGGCGTACCAATTTACACTTTGTAACAAAGAATAGGTAAAGTGTTAAGTAATTTTCACAATACAACTATAGTATTTTGTTATATATCTCTATTATTATTGCTGTTTTGCGAAATTTATTTGGTTTTCCAGATGCGTGAGGACCAATTGTCGCATGCCTTTCTCATCGTGTGCTCGCAGTTTGGCGACGTATTCGCGGTGCTCTGCGACGACGCGGCGTTCGGGAACGGAGCAGAAGCGGTATTTGTGGTAATAGCGCATAATGTCGGGCACGATGGTGCCAAGAAGATCGACGAGTACGGGATTGTGGCTGCTTCGTGCCAGTTCGCGGTGGAATGCGAAGTCTTTTTCGACTCTCGTTTCAGGGTTGGTGCATTCTTCCAGTTCGCGTAGGGTGTGCTCCACGCGGTCGATGTCTTCGATGGTGCAGTTGCGCGCTGCTAATTCGCACGCGTCAATTTCTAAAAGTACGCGCACGTGTACGAGGCTGTAGAAATCATATTTCTCTAATTTCAGTGTCTCGGCCATCATGCTGTCTAGCTGTTCCTTAGTGAACTCGGTGACGATGGTTCCGCTCTGCGGACGTGTCTCTACGAGTCCGTAGGTCTCCAGTTTTTGCAGTGCGGCACGTATATGCGGTCGTCCTACTCCTAACAGTTCGGAGAGTTTCCGTTCTGAGGGCAGTCTGTCGCCTGGCAGTACGTTCTTTTTGGTAATCTCGTCTTGAATGTAGTTGATGACAGTGTCAATAGGTCCTGCGTTCTTTCTTCTTGTCATGTGTTTATAGTTATCGTGCCTGCAAAGGTACAATAATAATTACTAAACTGGTTTGAAATTGGTATACAATTAACCTTTATTTTAAATTAGACACCTTAGAAGTTAAAGAATATTAATTGGTATACCAAAATAGAGCAACTTATGATTTTTTCTCTTATCTTTGCATCGTGAAACTTAATAAACTCAAACTAACTAAAGTAATATTCATGAAGCATTTCCGAATGAAGTTTCTGATGGTATTGGCATTCTGCTTGTATGCTGCCACGGGTATGTCCCAGCACCTTATTAAAGGTACGGTGAGTGATGCTCAAGGTCCTCTGATAGGGGCAACTGTAAAAGTGAAGGACGCTCAGATAGGTACGACGACCGATGTGGACGGTAACTATCAGATTCAAGTGAAGAGTAAGAAGTCTATGCTTGTCTTCTCGTCTATCGGCTATAAGGATGTAGCTGTAATCGTTGGCGACCAGAAAGTGATTGACGTTGTGATGGAGGAAGATGTTGCCATGCTTGACGAGACTGTGGTGATAGGTTATGGTACACAGGCAAAGTCGCACTTGACAGGATCTATCTCGAAATTAAGTGGCGACGAGCTGTTGAATACTCCTGTCAGCGACGTTACGCAAGCATTGCAAGGAATGATGACAGGTCTGACGGTGTCGAACCTGACATCGGAGGTGGGTGTGATGCCCTCTATTCGTGTGCGTGGTACTGGTTCCATCTCTGCCGACAGCGAGCCCCTGATTATCATTGATGGTTTCCCTGTACAGGGCGGTCTGTCGCAGATTAACGCTGCCGACATCAAGTCGATAGAAATTCTGAAGGATGCCGCTTCTGCTGCCATCTATGGTTCGCGTGCTGCCAATGGCGTCATCATGATTACCACCAAGAGCGGTACACCCGACAAACCTAAATATACATTTAAGTTCTATGAGGGTTGGAAATATGCCTATAAGCTTCACGACATGATGAGTTCTACCGACTGGTATGAGTTGCAAAAAGAAGAAGAAGCTATGGGTGGTCCTGCTGTGACACGTCAGGCACGTGGTTCTGCATGGCTGGATAAGGAGTTGGGCTCTACCGACTGGCAGAAGGAAGGTCTGCGCAGTGTGGCGCACATCACTAATGCCCAGTTCAATATTTCTGGAGGTAAGAAAGATTTGCGCTACTTTGTATCGGCAGCCTATACCAACGATGAAGGTATCATGAAGCAGAACAAGATGGACAAGGTGAACTTCCGTGGTAAACTCGACGCTAAGCTCTCGACTGCTGTGTCGATGGGCATCAATATGTCGGGTACATATAAGAAGATGGAACGCCCGAAGAACAACTTCATCGACTTCTATCGGACGCCATCGTTCCTGCCTGTGGTACACACAGACCGCTCGACAGCGTTGACGGGATATACCGGCTTCGCCCGTGGCAGTCATTTCACAAGTGTACAAACCCCCACGGGACCTCCCGATGCGGAAGGCAATCCTACGATGGAAACTCCCAATCCGTTCTCGTCGGCTAACAACAATCCTGCCAGTGTGATGGCAAATACAAAGCGTTGGAGTGAGGATTTCCAAGGGTTGGCCAGCATATACTTTACGGTTGACATCATGAAAGGTCTGCAGTTCAAGACCTCCAATGGTCTGAATGTGCGCTTCTCACCATCGTACTATTATGGCAACAAGAACGCCACAAAGGACGGAGAAGCCAGTCAGGCTACCTATTTCAGTACGCTATTCGTCGACTTGCTGTCGGAGAACACGCTGACCTACCATATTGATTTCGGAAGGAAGGGTGAACACACCATCGATGCATTGCTGGGCTATACCGCCGAGCGCACCCGTAACCAGCGTGTCGCCATGACGGCAACAGGTTTCGCTACCGACGATATCCAGACGCTCAATGCAGCCACTGTCTACCAGCTGGCAAGCAGCAATAATGGCAATAATGCCGGCACAGGTACTTTCCGCTATCCGGATGTCGTGCTGGAGTCGTATCTGGGCCGTGTCAATTACAGTCTGATGGACCGCTATCTCGCTTCTGTCTCGCTTCGTCTGGATCGTTCATCGCTCTTCTCCAAAGGAAAACGTAATGCGTGGTTCCCCTCCGTATCGTTGGGATGGCGAGTTAGCGAGGAGAAGTTTATGAAAAATATCAAACCCATCTCCAATCTGAAGCTGCGCGCCTCGTATGGTGTGACGGGTAACAACCGCATACAGTATCAGGCTGCTATGGAGGTGCTGAACAGTGCTAACTATATTGGTGGCCCTGCCAACGGGCAACTGGTCAACGGCTCTGCCAACATCTCGTCGACACTGGCCAACAGCGATATTACGTGGGAAAAGACCGACGAGTTCAACTACGGTCTCGACCTGGGACTCTTCCGCAACCGCATCACCTTGTCAGTTGATGCTTATTACAGCGTGACACGTTCGTTGCTCTTCGCACAGCCCACGCAGTCGTTTACTGGTTTCAGCTACTACTGGAACAACATTGGAAAGGTGAGCAACAAAGGTGTGGAAATACAGGTGGAGAGTCATAACTTCAATACGAGCAAGTTCAAGTGGGACACCAGCGTGAACTTCTCGCTGTCGCGCAACAAACTGTTAGAAATTGGCGGCGAGCAGCAGGTTATCACCCTCGGTGAGCGTGACGAGTGCTACATCGCAAAGGTAGGCGATCCCCTTATTCAGTATTATGGTTATAAAGTAATAGGCGTTTGGAACACGCAGGAGGAGATTAATGCCAATCCGCACTTCTCGCAGGACGTCCCCGGTGGTGTGAGGGTCGCCGATACTAATGGCGATGGTCAGCTGACAGCCGATGACCGCGTAGTACTGGGCAATCCCTATCCCGATTTCACATGGGGTATTACCAACACATTCAAATATAAGGATTTCGACTTCTCGTTCCTCATTCAGGGCGTACAGGGTATCACGGTCTATAATGGCGACGTTTATTACAACGAGTCAAAGCGCTATAACCGTGCTTACACTAAGAACCGTTGGGTGAGTCCTGATCATCCGGGCGACGGTATGACTCCGTATGAGAACAAGGGCTATAACCTCAGCCTCACGGACTATCCGTTGGAGAATGCCTCCTATGCTTGCCTTCGCAATGTAACTCTCGGCTATACCTTGCCGAAAACGCTGACTCGCAAGTGGAACATCACCAACCTGCGCTTCTATGTCACAGGTAACAACCTCCTCTACATCTGGAGCGGTAAATATCGCGGTATCAATCCTGAGTCGCGCATGACTACCAATCAGTATGCCAGTGCTATGATTGCTGGCTACCAGCGTGGCGGTTTCCCTCTCACCTCAACTATTTCCGCAGGTTTTGACATTAACTTTTAAAGGAGGATAAGACTTATGAAAAAGATGATTCAAGATATGAAGATGCGAACATTTGTTGCTCTCATTGCTACAACGACATTTGGACTGGCATCGTGCTCGATGGATCAGGAACCCTATTCTGAAGTGGTGCCTGAGACGTATGTCAAGGATGCACAGTCGGTGAACACCCTTGTGTTAGGCTGTTACAATGGTCTTCAGAACGTGATGCACTACGAATGGGCTATGACCGAGTTGCGTTCAGACAATGCTCGCATGTATGGTAATAACTCTACGTCGAACACCACCAAACTGGTGGAGCAGTTGGATCAGAGTACCATTGGCACGGAGCATGAGTGGGTCGCCGACTACTGGAACGCCTGCTATGCGCTCATCTCACGCGTCAACAGCATGCTGAGCCATCTGGGCGTTGTGAGCGATGCTACGCTACGCAGCCAGTATGAGGCTGAAGGTCTCTTCCTGCGTGCCTTGGAATATTTTAATATTGTACGCCTGTGGGGACCGGCATTCATCGTGACACAGAAGACTCCGTCGGAAGTGGCGCGCTATATGCAGCGTAGCACGGTGGATGAGACCTATGCCCTGATAGAGGGCGACCTGGAGCGCATTATTGCCAACGGTATGTTGCCTGAGGTCATGGACGGTGCCAATACTGGTCGTGCCGACATGACAGCCGTCAAGGCTTTGCTCGCCAAGGTTTATGCCACTCATTATCAAAAGGGCGATGCTCAATATGCACGGGCTCGTCAGTTGTGCCTAGAGGTGTTGCAGGGTGCTAAGGCTGGCAATCCAACCAGTGCCGCAGACCTCGTTCCTTATCCTGACATCTTCAGCACTAGTAATGAGATGAACAAGGAGATATTGTTTACCGTCCGCTACCTCTCTGGCAATGTCGGACTGGGTTCGCCCTTCGGCAATATGTTTGCACCCATCAACAATGCTGCTATCGTCATTATCGGTACCAGCAACAACTACAATACACCCAGCGACAACCTCATTGCCGCCTATCAGGGCGAGGGTGACGTTGTCCGATTCAACACCAATATCTCGCAGGGCTACTACAATCCCACAACGCAAGCTACGGTGAACGTTAACTACTGCAAAAAGTATCTTACGCCAGTCACCACACAGTTTGACGGCGAAAGTGACTGGCCTCTGCTGCGCGTCGGCGACATTGCATTGCTCTTTGCCGAACTGGATAATGAGCTGAATGGTCCGACATCTACGGCATTGAACTATCTGAACATGATACGTCAGCGTGCTGGCATTGCCACCTATGACGCTTCTGACCTCTCTACCACCTACGACTTCCGCGAAGCTGTCCGTTTGGAGCGCCGTCTGGAGTTGGCTTTCGAGAACCAGCGCTGGTTCGATTTGCAGCGGTGGAAGACGACAACGAACGTTGTCAATAAATACTTGGCTACGGAGGCTTTCTATGCAGGATACTCCTATGAGGTGAAACCTATCGCCGAGTGGCAGACGATGTTGCCTGTGCCTGTCAGCGTGTTCAATATCAATCCTCAGGTGGCTCAAAATGTGGGGTATTGAAAAAAGAAATTAGAAATTAGGAATTAGGAATTAGAATTGACGATATGAGACAATATATGAAGATATCTTTTCTGCTGATGACGGCAGTGCTGTTGGCAGCGTGCGACAAGTTGTCGATGGATGAAAATGTAAAGGGTGCTCCCCAGATTGCCGATTTCTCACCGAAGAGTGGTTGTGTAGGGACGCTGGTTAACATCACCGGCACAGAACTAGAGAATGTCGTCGAGGCAAGCATTGGCGGAGTGCCGGTGCAGCTGGTTGAGCGCGTATCGAAGAACCTGCTGACGGTGAAGGTGGTGGGAGCTGCCAAGAGCGGTACTATTGTACTGAAGAATAGCGTGGGCTCTACCGAGTCGGCAGCAACGTTTACTGTAGAGTATCCAGCTCCCAATGTGCCGACAGCCAGCATACCTTCAGAGGTGGAGATGGGCAATAATCTGCTCATTAGCGGTCAGCGCATGAATGTCATCTCCAAGGTGATATTTACCGCCGTAGGCATGACGACACAACATCAGGCTGAAGTCATTGACCAAAACGAACACGAGATAGTTGTCAAGATTCCATACGTGGAGAGCGACGATGCACAGATTACCTTTGCCTATTTCGATGGCAAGCAGGAGACAACAACACCCGCTACTGCCTTCCCAGTCATTAAGGTGAAACGTTATCAGCCCAACGTCACTACTACAACGTTTGCACCAGTCCATGTGGGTGATGTCGTAGCGTTGGACGGCACCTATCTCAATAAGATAGAAAAGGTGCTGCTCGGCAACAAGGAGTGTACCATTACTTCGCAGACGGAGACTCATCTGACTTTTGTGGTTCCTGCAACGGAAGACATGGTTGATGGCGACAATGTCAAGACACTGAGTATCGTATACTTCGATGGTATTGAGACCAAACAGCTTACAGACAATTTCGTAGTGCAGGTGCCCTTCGTGTATTTCTGGGCAAACAGGAAGGTTTACGGTCAGGGACGTGACGTTCCCGAACTGGCATCCTTCTTCTCGCCAGAGACTGGTATAGTCTACCATAACAGCATGTGGCGTGAGACGGTAGACCCCATCTCATACGCAAAGCAGGCTGCAACGTGCAGTGCAAACCAGAAGCCAGCCGTCACGGAGGCAGAATATAATTCGGTGAATCCATACTTCTTCTTCTCAGGTGTCAGTGCCGGCAATCTGCAGATTAACAGTCCGGCAGGCTCAACAGGTCAGTTAAAGAACTTCTATTTCGAAAACAATTCTGCCAACGACTACCGAGTCACAGGAGCCAATGCCAACTGCTATGGAACGGCTGTAATGACCTATCTTTATCTGGATCCTACGAAAACGGATCACCTGCAGCTCATCAATGAAGAGAAGAACGGTAGCCTGACCAAGATTGACGAGACAACGTTCCCCATCGACGTTACCGCCAAAACCTGCCGAGGCATCAGCATTTCCAGTGTTGCCAACTCGGTCAACCAGACGGTCTTCGCACCAGGTGTGTTCACCGTTGGTGAAGAGAAGGATACTGATCTCGATGCATACATCATGGTATTCTACTACAACGTCAATGGTGTGGGCTCGAATAAGGCCGAGAATATCAAGCGCATCGGATTGTTACACATCAAGCACATCAACTTCAAGTTGTACAATAACACCAATGCTCCGTCGTCCAGCTCTATCACCTTCGACATGTACTGGATGAAACATGACTATAAATATGCTGAATAAGATAGTAGTTTTAGTTTTTTTGAACTGTTTGTTAGTAGTTCCGACGACAGTAGAGGCCCGTGAATACGTGGCCTCGCTGTCGGAGGTTTCCGACTGCTTGCGCAAGGCACAGCCTGGCGACCGTATCATCGTTCGTCCTGGCACTTATAGTGACAACACGCTGAAGTGGCAGGGTGCCGGTACTGAGGCAAAGCCCATCACCATCGAGGCACAGCAGCCCGGTACGGTGATTCTTAGCGGCAAGACTAGCATGCAGGTAGCCGGTGAGCATCTGGTTATCAGCGGTTTCTACTTCAAAGGCGTTGCTCCGACGCGCCGTGGAGTGGTGGACTTTGCCATTGGCGACCGCTATGCGAACCACTGCAGACTGACAGACTGCGTCATGGATGACTGCAACACACCGCGCCGCGACGTGGTGTCCAGCTATATCGTGCTTTCAGGACGCTACAACCGCGTTGACCATTGTACACTTACTGGAAAATGTACGTTGGGCGTTACGCTACTGGTCAACCTGAACGGCGAAGCATGTCTGGAAAACTACCATCAGATAGACCATAACTACTTCGGACCGCGTGACGTCTATGGTTCCAACGGTGCCGAGACCATGCGCATAGGAACCTCACAGCAGTCGTACCTCTCGTCGCGTACCATCGTCGAAGACAACCTCTTCGAGCGTTGCAACGGTGAGGTGGAGGTTATCTCCGTAAAATCTAGCGACAACACCATCCGCCGCAACACCCTGCTGGAGTGCGAGGGCGTGGTGGCGCTGCGCCACGGTCGTCGCAACGTGGTGGAGCAGAACTGCTTTATCGGCAACAACCGCCGCAACACTGGTGGCGTCAGAATTGTCGATGCCGACCATCGTGTCGTCGGCAATACGTTCTACCAGTTGGCAGGGCAGCGTTTCTTTTCGGCGTTAGGGGTGATGTACGGTGTGCCCAATTCACTGCCCAACCGCTATGTGACGGTCAGGGATGTCACCATCAGCGGTAATATCTTCTTCGATTGTAAGAGTATTGATATGGAGACGGGTAAGGATGCTGAGCGCACAGAGGCTCCGCAGAACGTCGTCTTTGCTGACAACATTGTCAGCAGTAATGCCAAAGACAAGCCCAAGCTGCCGTCCGACAAGGCTATGAGGAAGGGTAGGGGCGCTTCGTGGCACGCCAGCGAGCCTGCCGCCGAGCCACACTATCAACAGCAAACGATTGTCTGTCCAGAAAGCGCTGACATCGTTGCTTTTGTCAAGAGCGCTCCTGCTGGCAGTACCGTTCTGCTTCAGGGTAGTGAGTATGTGTTGACAGAGGCCATCGTCGTTGATAAGCCCTTGACCATTCGCAGTGCCGACACTACCGTGCTACGCTTTGCCGGCAGTCATTCCGACAACATGATGACCATTGCCAACGGCGGACGATTAGATATCAGCGGCATTGTGTTCGACGGTGTGCTGACGCCAGGAAAGCGACTGGCCCATGCGGGCATAGCAACGGCCAGCGACATGTATCGCACGTATAGACTCAAGGTAAAGGATTGTATATTCAGAAACTTCAACGAGAGCGGCCATGCTGCCATTCGTGGCGGGAAGGCTACTTTCGCTGACAGTGTCGTTATCAGCCATTGTGCGTTCTACGACATTTCGGGTAACGGCATCGACTATTCGGCTGAGCGTGACGACAAAGGACGTTACAATGCCGACGACATCATCATCGACGACTGTCGCTTCCAACGTTTCTTGGGCATTCCCGTCAATATCTATCGTGGCGGCAGCGACGAGAGTACGGCAGGACCTTATGTCTGCATCAGCGGATGCACCTTCGCTGACTGTTGCAACCGTCAGCGAGGCAGTGTCATGCGACTCATAGGCCCACAACTGATGACGGTCAGTCGCTGCAGTTTCCTAAACTCAGGTCGTGGTGGTGCCAGCATTCGCCTGGACGAGGCCATTTGGGAAGATATTACTATCCACGACTGCACCTTCGAGAATTCTGGACGCATCATGACATCCACAAACCGAGTGAAAACCTATAACAATACAACGAAATGAACCATTACAAGACACATATCATCATCCTTCTGGCTGCTGTCGCCATGAGCCTGACGGCATCAGCGCAGCAACATCCATCACTGTTGGTCAATGCCGATGAGGTAGCTACGATCCGACAAGTGCGTGGACAGGTGGCAGCATTCGACAAAACCATCGACGATTTGCTGCTGCAGGCCGACCAGGCGTTGGCAGTTCCCATAAACGTTCCCGCTCCTAAGGACGGTGGTGGCGGCGTGGTGCATGAACAGCACAAGACTAATTACTATGCTATGTTTCACTGTGGACTGGCATATCAGTATACGGGTGACAAACGTTATGCCCGCTATGTCGCTGACATGCTCATGGAGTATGCAAGGCTGTATCCTACCTGGGGCCTGCATCCCATGACACTGTCGAAACTGCGCGGCCGACTGTTTTGGCAGACCCTCAACGAGAGCGTGTGGCTTGTTCATACCGCGATGGCATATGACTGCATAGTCGAGACGCTCACCAAGAAACAGCGTGACTATATCGAAAAGAACTTGTTGTTCAATATGGCCGACTTCATCATGAACGGCTATGGTGAACAGCGTACCAATCACGACATGTTCAACCGCATGCACAACCATGCTACATGGGCTACGGCAGCGGTGGGTATGACGGGTTTTGCAACAGACAACGAGCAACTGGTGCGACAAGCACTTTACGGAACGGATGGCACTGGCGAGAATGGTGGTTTCCTCCGTCAGATGGACTATCTTTTCTCGCCCGACGGCTACTATACCGAAGGAGCATATTACGAACGCTATGCCATCTGGCCCTTTATGATTTTTGCCCAGTGCATCCAGCACAACCGTCCTGAGCTCAACATCTTCCAGCGTCGCGACCAAATACTGCAGAAGGCACTCAATGCCCTCATCCAGTTAACATACGATGGTGAGTTCTTCCACTTCAACGATGCCCTGCAGAAGGGACTCTCGGCTCAGGAGTTGACCTATGCCGTCAACATCATCTATCAGGCTTTCCCCAATCAGAAACAGTTACTGACAGTGTCTCAACAGTATCAACGACAACTGTTGCCGACAATGGGAGGATATATGATAGCACGCGACATTGCCAAGGGTGAGGCTACACCTATTATTTATAATAGTATGGTGTTCACCGACGGTCGTCAGGGCGATGAAGGTGCTGTAGGTGTCATTCGCTCCACACGTCCCGAGCTGAATAGTGCTCTGACGCTGAAGGCTACGCTGCATGGTATGGAACATGGTCACTTCGACAAGCTGACACTGGCTTACTACGACAATGGGCATGAGATTCTGGCAGACTACGGTGCTGCCCGTTTCCTGAACATCGAGGCAAAATATGCCGGACACTATACCCGCGAGAACAAGACCTTTGCCAAGCAGACTATTGCCCACAATACGTTGGTTGTCGACGGCAAGAGCAACTTTGAGGGTAAAGTGAAGGTGGCTGACCAGTATCATTCTGACCTGCTGTACCACGATTTCAGCAATCCTCAGATGCAAGTTATGGCAGCTCAAGAGCTCAATGCTTATCCGGGAGTTGAGCTGCGCCGCTATGTGGCCTATATCGACCAACCTGAGGCAGACTATCCGCTCATTGTTGATGTGGTGGATGTTCAGTCAGAGGCAGAGCACCAATACGACTACCCTCTGTGGTATAACGGACATTTTGTTTCCACCAACTTCCCTTATACAAAGGCTTTGGATCACATGGAAGCCTTCGGTCAGAAGAATGGCTACCAGCACCTGTGGCTGGAAGCCTGGGGGCAGAATACCGAAAGTACAACATCGCAGTTTACTTTCTTCAATGGCGACCGCTTCTATACCGTCAGCACTGCCACAACGTCAGCTTCTGAGATGAAGTTTCTGCGTCTGGGTGCTAACGACCCTGACTTCAATCTGCGTACCAGCAGCACAGCATGGCTCGTCCGTGAACCAAAAGCCAAGAACCACACCTTTGTCTCGCTCATCGAGACCCACGGACAGTATGATGTTGTCTGGGAGACCTCGGCTAACCTCGTCTCAAAGTGCCAAGCCGTCTGTGTCAAGGAGAATAACTCCAGTCAGCTGGTAGTAGAAGTCATCTACAAAGAACAACCGATAATCGTAACATTTGATAAAACAAAAAAGAACTGAAACAATGAAAACTTGTAGCGAAAGATTCCAGATTGGAAAAGAAATGAACTGGGAGAATCCTGGTCCTGGTATTCGTCGTCAGATTATGGCCTATGACGGTCAGCTGATGATGGTTAAGGTAGATTTTGAGAAAGGTGCCATCGGCACTATGCATGAGCACTATCACAGTCAGGCAACGTATGTGGCCAGCGGAAAGTTCGAACTGACCATTGACGGTGAGAAGCGCATCCTTGAGGCTGGAGACGGCTACTATGTTGCTCCCGACGAACTGCATGGCTGCGTATGTTTGGAGGCAGGCATACTGATTGACACTTTCAGCCCCGTTAGGGCAGACTTTTTAGGTATCTGATTATGAAGATAAAAGGATTAAGATGGTACATCATCGGCCTGATTATGTTGATAACCATTATCAACTATCTGGATCGTGGTACACTGAACTACATGTGGCTGGCCAATATCGACTATAAGTTGGTACCAGCGCAGACTGAGGAGACAGCCAACTGTAACGTGGCTGTCTATCAGGACAACAGCTATATGCTGACTGATGCCAAGGGCGTCTGTCAGACGGTGGCTGCCAGCAGTGTGACGACCAAGGAGAAAGACGGTGAGACTTATGTCACCAATCGCGAAGGCATTGCCATCGACTTGGGACTTATCCAGCGTGAAGACCCTGAGGCATCACAGAAGGCTAAGGATCTGCTAGGCTTCATCACCATATTCTTTATGATAGCCTATGGTATTAGCCAACTGGTGTCTGGTCGTCTGTATGATAAGGTAGGATGTCGTAAGGGCTTCTTCGGCAGTGTGCTGATCTGGGGACTGGCAGATGCGTTGGCATCATTGTCACGTGGCATGGTGTCGCTGACCTGTTTCCGCATGATGCTTGGACTCGGTGAGGCAGGCCCTTGGCCTGGCACAACGAAGAGCAATGCCGAGTGGTTCCCTCAGAAGGAACGTGCTTTGGCACAGGGCTTGTTCGGCGCTGCAGCCTCCGTAGGTTCTATCCTCGCACCCATCGTCATTCTGATGCTGTTTATCGCCTTCGGCTGGAAGATTACTTTCGTTGTCGTTGGTTCTATGGGACTGCTATGGCTCGTTCCCTGGCTTGTGATGAACAAGAAAGGTCCTGAGGAGCATCCGTGGATTACGCAAGAGGAGCGCGACTATATTGTCAACGGCCGTCCCGTCTGCAAGCAGCCTGCTGCCGAGGACAAAGGCAAGAGCTGGGGCGAACTGTTGCGTGAGAAGAAGAACTGGTCAGTCATTTTAGGCCGTTTCTTCCTCGATCCCATCTGGTGGATGTTTGTTACCTTCCTGCCGCTGTATCTCGCTGATGTGTTCCACCTGAATATTAAGGAGGTGGCTTTTTCGGCCTGGGTGCCCTATGTGGGTGCTGCTATCGGAAGTATCGTGGGAGGCTGGTTCTCAGGTTGGCTCATCAACCGTGGTCATACTGTTAACTATGCCCGC
>CACYOC010000047.1 GCA_902775975.1 uncultured Bacteroidales bacterium
CGTTAAGGCTACTGGTGCTATCATCAGCGGTCCAATTCCCCTTCCTACCCACAAGCGTATTTACACCGTGAACCGTTCGACCTTCGTTAACAAGAAGGCCCGTGAGCAGTTCCAGCTGTCAGACTACAAGCGCCTCATCGACATCTATAGCTCTACCGCTAAGACCGTTGACGCCCTGATGAAGCTCGAACTTCCCAGTGGAGTGGAGGTTGAAATCAAAGTATAATTTGAGGATACTCCTATATCAAGCGACGCCGTCATTTATGACAGCGTCGTTTTTTTTATTCCAAGCAAAAAGCAAAGATTATTCAGACACAGGTAAGAATATCGTATAGTAGCCGTTGCTCCAGATAGGGTGATAGCCATGAAGGTTCAGGAAGCCGTTGAGCATTTCTTTCATGGCACGCAAGTCGGGATTGGTCTCCTTCGACGTGTCGTAACGACTGTTGTCAACGGCTGTCCATGCACCGGAGGTGCTGAAGTATTGAAGTACGACAACGGGCAGTTGAGGCTTGTCAGCCAGTGTTTTCTGGAACACCTGGATGTAGCGCTGTCCTACGAAGACCCCAGGCCATGAGATACCACCAAAGGGCTTGGTTTGTGTCAGATAGTAGAGCATGGGAGAGTCGTCGTATATCAGCATCGTATCCCCCGGTTTCACGTACTGTCGTAGTTCCTTCAGCAGGGGATTTAGTACACGGGCCTTACGCTCGGAGGTATAGATGTTGTTGGCTTGTGGACTGTCAATGGCTGCGGTCTTCAGGTACTTTGGTTCTGGATCATAATAGGCCTTGACTTCAATTTTCAGGATGACGATGAGTAAGAGCACGAGTACGGCAGGGCGCAGTCCGTTGGCAGGCACTTTCTTGCTGAGACCACAGAGTCCTACAGGGAGAGCCAGCCAAGTGCCTACCCACATGGTGACAAAGCCTCGGTCGCTACCTAACGGACAAAGTAGTGCCATGAGGATAGCTGCCAAAGCAATTCCTTTGGGTATCGGTTGCGACTTCTCTGTCAACAGTATGATGCAGCCTGCCAGTGCTATACCGTTCATAGTGGAAAGGATGCGATGTCCCAGCACGTCCGATTGGATATAGAGTAGTCCTGTCAGCGTGATGACAGCCAACAGGAACAATAGGACTCCGCAGGGGCGATGCCATGTCTTGCGAGGACTCCGTATTAGCTGGTTGCCAAAAGAAAAAGCAGCAATAGTAGCGAGGAAGATAACGAGGTACAGCAATGCCTCGCCATAGTTTTTCAGGTAGGTTAGGAACATCGTCCCAGAAGCGTGCGAGCTATTGCCCTCCAGTTGTCCGCTAATAGACAACAAAAACTCCTCCAATTGTTCGCCGACACCAGTCTGCAGTATGAGTAGCATAACCGTAATAAAGGATACCGCCAAGCCGTAAAGCATCCAGAGAGAATCGTTGACGGCACGCTTTACCCCATAGTCGGGATTAAGGAAACGCCAGCAGAGCGGTATCAGCAGCAGACAGAGACCTATGATGTTGGGCAGTCGTATCCAAATGTTTACTCCCACGAACATGCCACCGACGAACAACAGCAAGTAGCGGTTTCGCGTCAGACCTTCGATGGTGGCAATTAGTGCCAGCAGATAGAAGAGACCTGTCAGCGTGTTATATCCTAAAGGCTTAGGGTCACCACTGACAAAAACCAGTTGGATGAACAAACCGACTAACAGCAAGCGTGACGAAAACCAGCGACGCAGCCACAGATAGGCGATGACTTCCGTCAGCGTGACGAGTGCGACACCCCAGAGACGCATGGCTAACAAGCCATTTCCTGGCAGGTAGTGGGCAACGAACCATCCTAGCCAGCACGTCAGGGGATAGCCACCAGCGCCCTTGGCGGCGGTGATATCGGTGCCAAACCACTCATATACCGACATGAGGTAGCCTTCATCCGTGAGGTCCAGGCCGTGTAGGGCGCAGTGCAGTTGCCAAGCGATGGACAACAGCAAGACTGCGACAGGCCACAACCATGAGGATTGACGGATACGAAGAGTGGGAGAGTCAGTGCTTGCCATACCTTTTATATGAGAACAGTCAGAGAATATGTCGGAATTGATGGTCGAAGGGCAGGAAGTCGGACTTAGTGAAGTCTCTGTCAGCTTCCTTAATCCAGTAAAGCGGAACATCGTGATACATCGAGGCCACCAATGTGAAAGTGCTGGGTGCTCCCATGAGCCACTGGCATTGTGACAAGAGATAGAGATCCTCTGCAGGATTTCCCTTGGCAAAGGTCAGCGAGACGTCGGGCAGAGCCTTCGTGAAAGCCGCCTCGTCCAGATCAGGGTCGTTACCACAGATGAAGACCTGTACCGATTGTTGAGGATGAAGCGTCAGGAAATGGCGTATTTGTCGGATGTATTGCTGGTCGCTATAGAAGAAACGTCCGTCGTAGAAGGTCTTATAGTCACCGCGGCGGATGTGGAGTCCCAGTCGTACAGAATCGTGGGGAATCGTTGCCAACAAGCGGCCGGGAGCCGTCTTTACCCCTTCATCGAAGGCGAAGAGGTCGATGATGTCCTTCTTATACTTCAAAAAGAGGTCATACCAGCGGGCATACCACCCCTCGACAATAAGATGACGGCGGGTCAGCATGAGCTGTTCTTCATGGCTGTAGTCGCCCTCTTCATCATGGAAACTCACCACGGGCAGCAGTCCCATCTTCGCACCGTATTTGGCAAAGAGATATGTCAGCCAGTTGTGGTGGCGGGTATGACAGAGGTGAAACCACTGATACTTGTAGGCAAAGCGCATGGAAACCGTCTGGCGGCCGTGCTCACGTCCCCATGCATAGACATGGCCGTACTGCAGGATGTTATTGCAGAGTCTTCCTTTATCTCGAACGTATATCATCTCTTCGTTAGGTCTTTTTTGTTCTTATGCTTATTCCTCATCTACCCCCTCTCTGGGTATTACCTTTCCATCGACGACCTGGAAGCGGCGGTCGAACTCCTCTCGCGTGCGCTTCCAACGGTTATGGCTCCACAACCACAACTCCGGCTGTTGGCGGATGCCTTCTTCCAGCATGCGGAAGTAGATGTCTGTGGCCTCAAATTCCTTTAGTGCCTCGGGATGCCGTGTCATCAGCTTGAACTCGGCTTCATAGTAGCCACGGCGTATCTGGCGGATATCCAGATAGAATAATGCCTGATGGTTTTTAATGGCAATACGTTCTGTTCCTGTCATGACTGGTGTGTCGTGATTCAAGAACCAGCACCAATGGTGGATGTTGTTCCAGTGGGGCACTTGATCGCCGATATATCCGAAGACGGTAGGTTGTTGTTTGCGTTTGTATTCTATGGTCTTGCGCAGGACATCTACCAATGCGATGCACTCAGAACCCCATCGTTGGCGAAGGTCTATAAAGAGTTGGTCGAACAGAGGGTTCTCCAGGGCATGGTACAACTGTCCACACTGCGCCTTAGGACTCACCCACAAGGGAAGCGTGGTAATCCATTCCCAGTTGAAGACATGTCCTAAATAAATGGCACACGACTGACCTTCGTCAATGCAGGCGTTCACAGCCTCTGTGCCTTTGAATACCATGCGGCGACGCATCTGGCGACGACTCATGGTCATCATCTTGACCGTCTCTACAAAATAGTCGCATAGCCGGTGATAGAAGCGGCGCTCAATGCTGCGTAGCTCCTGCTTACTCTTCTCGGGGAATGATGCCTCCAGATTTCCTCGTACCACCTTGATGCGGTAGCCTATCACCTTATAAAGGATGAGGTAGATGAAATCGCTGAAGAGATAATGTACCCATAGTGGCAACAGCGAGAGGAGATACCAGACGGCATAGAGCAGGTAATAGGACAGTTTATTCATAGATTTTCTTGATTTGTGCATAGTAGTGCTCGTAGTTCAGGTGGTCGTCGAAGTCAGCCTTGGCTTGTTTGCCTAACTGTTGGCGAAGCACCTTGTCGTCGGTGAGGCGTGTCATGGCAGTGGCGAGGGCCTGGACATCGCCAGGAGGCACCAACAGCCCGTTTTTGCCATCGATGACGTACTCCCGTTGTCCACCGTTGTTGGTGACGATGACGGGATGTCCCTGCGACATATATTCCTGAGGAGACAGCGGACAGCCTTCCTGTACGGTGGATGCCAGAATGCCAAAGTCGGCAGCGGCGACATTCGGGATGACCGGATGGCGGAATCCTGCTAACAGAACTTTCTTCTCCAAGTGGTTGGCGGCAATCAGTTGTTGAAGATGTGCGGTATATTCCTCACTGCCTCGACCGACCAACACCAGACAGAAGGGCTTTTCTTTGAGAAGTGCTGCCGCCTGTACCAGCTCGTCGAGTCCTTTTTCCGGATCCAGGCGACCATGGAAGACCGCCAGGACGTTGTCGGATGGAATGCCAAACTCCTGACGTAGCGGAGCAGGTTCCACGACATCGGGGACTACCACGCTGGTATGGACAATGCGTATCTTCTGCAAGTCGATGGTGGGGTGGGTACTCAGGAACTCTGTCTTCGATAGTTCAGAGTCGAATACCAAACAGTCTAATTGCCCATATAGCCAGCGGTAGGACAAGCTGTTCTTTCCCTTTCGGGTCAAATGGCGACACATCACCACCCGAATATCAGCAGCCTTACCGGCAAGGCGACGGGCATAGCAGGCTGTAAAGGCGTCCTTGAAGTTGTGAGCATGGATGGTACAAGGTCCTGCCTGGCGAACGACACATGCCATTTGCCAGGCACTCTTGACGTCCAGCACACCTCCCAAGGGCAGCGGATGCACCGTGATGCCTGCTTCTTCATATTTACGACAGATGTTTTCGACGGGTTTGCAGAATATGCTGACTTCGATACCGTCGGCACGCTGGCGCTGACACAGGTCGTAAACATACTGTTCACCGCCTCCCCATTCCTTGTTGGAAACAATATGGAAAATCTTCTTCATAGCACTAATGTGTTTGCAAAAGTAACAAAATATTAGCGATTCTGCAAATTAACAGGCTATTTATTTTGTCATTTCACAATTTTGCACTATCTTTGGCGTGTTATTCTTAAAAAATACACGTTATGGCTTTGTACGATATCGACACTTTACACGAACATATCCTGCAGATTCTGCTGAAGGTTGACGAGGTGTGCCGCGAGCATCATATCCGCTATTACTGTTGGGCAGGAACCATGCTGGGTGCGATACGGCATAAGGGTTTTATTCCCTGGGATGACGACATGGACATCTGTATGCCGCGTCCGGACTACGACCACTTTATGGAACATGCCCGCGAATGGCTTCCTGAGCCTTTGGAGGCGTTGTGTATCGAGACAGACCCGAACTATCCCGGTGGTTTTGGCAAGGTCGTTGATGGTAGTACGACGCTGATAGAACGTGAACACAGCGACTATGTCGGCGGCATCTATATTGATGTATTCCCCATTGACGGTGCTCCCAAGTCGAAACTGCTGCGGCGACTGGCTGTAGCACGCTATAAGGCGATGGACAAATTGCTTTATTTCCTGCATCGTGACCCTTATAAGCATGGTCACGGACCGAGTTCTTGGCCCATTTTGCTGATACAGCATCTGTTTAGTCACGACTGGGCTCGCCGGCAGTTGCGTGCTGCCTATCTGGCGTATGACTACCAGCAGTCAGAATATGTGCTGGACTATGACGACGGGGTGGCAGGCGTGATGAAAAAGGACGTCCTGGGTACTCCACAGCCTATAGAGTTCGAAGGCCATCAGGTGATGGGTGTAGAGCATTATGATGAATATCTGCGAGGGAAGTACGGTGACTATATGGTGATACCGCCACACGACAGCCAGCGGCAGCATAATTTCTTCTATCTGGACTACAACCTGCCTTTCCGTCAGTACGAGGATAAACGGTCGTTTGTGAAGTGATGACGTTTTGTCGTTAGTCGCGATAGCGCTTCTCGATGATTTTTGCCACGAGGATGAACTGATAGACAGCAGCCATCAGGGCGCGTATCAGTCCGCGTGTTCCCATGCGGAAACTGCCATCCATGAAGTATTTCTTGAAGAAGCGCCAGGCAGGACGCCACAGCAAAGCCCACAGTCCGTAGCCCTTGTCGCGTTTCTTCTCCGTCTCATCATCGGTATAAAGATTCATCTTCTCCAAGTATTCATGCATGCTCTCGTCCATCAGATGGAGCAGACAGGCTTGCTTGGAACACTTCAGTTTCTCTACAGGCCCTTGAATGACGGGGAAGGTATGAACGTAAGGAGGCCATACCGTACCCTCACGGATGAAGAACCGTAACTGGTAATCGAAGTGGAAGTCACGAACGAACATACCCATGAACATGTTCTTACGTGGGATATAGTAACCCGCAGCACTGTCGGGGTTGTTGGCAACAGCGTATAATGCCTCACGCAACTCGGGCTCTACCAGTTCATCGGCATCGACCACCAACACCCATTTGTTTGTGGCAGACTGGATGGCAAAGGTACGGGCAGGTTCGGCACTCTTGTGATTAGCCTTGGGGAACGTGACGATTTTGCAGCCGTACTCTTGGGCTATCTCACAAGTGTTGTCAGTACTCTCCATGTCACATACTACCACCTCGTCGAACTCCTTGACAGAGTCCAAGACCTTTGCCAGATGAAGACTGGCGTTGTAGGTATTGATGACGACCGATATCTTGTTGTCTGTTGCTGTCATTTCGCTGGTACGCTATTTCTTAATAATGGTGTGATAGGCCTCTATGACGGTCTTGATGACAAACCTTACCTGCTCGTCAGTGAGTTGCGGATAGCAGGGTAGCGTGATTTCGTGGTGATAGTTCTCGTAGGCTTGCGGGTAGTCGTCAATGCGATAGCCCATGTCGTGGAAGAGTGTCAGCATGGGTAAAGGTATGAAGTGGACATTGACAGCCACCTCACTCTTGGAAATATCAGCGATGATGTCGTCGCGCTGCTCTTCCGTAATATCCTTGATGCGTAGGGCATAGACATGATAGGACGTCTCACGACCCTCTTGTCGGGTAGGAGGTGTGATGGCCCAAGGCTCCTTGCTGAAGGCCTCCGTGTAAGTGTCAAAGATGCGCTTGCGCTCCTGGAGCATCATGGGGTATTTGCGAATCTGTGCCAGACCGATGGCAGCATTGACGTCAGCCATATTGGCCTTCATGCCCATGCCCACGATGTCGTAACGCCAACCTCCCGCCTTGCTCTTGGTGAAGGCATCCTTCGTCTGACAGTTCAGACTCTTCATGCGCAGTTCGCTGTAGAGTTGTTCATTATCGAAGGGTGCAGGCATGTTCAGACAAATAGCTCCACCTTCAGCCGTCGTAACGTTCTTGACGGCATGCAGCGAGAAGATGCAGATGTCAGTCTGAGAGCCTGACCGCTTGTTGCCATAGAAAGAACCGATGGAGTGTGCAGAGTCGTTGATGACGATGATACGTCCCAATTTCTCCATGACGGGAGACGTCGGTTGGAACATCGCTTTGACATCGGGCTCATTGACCAGATGCATGATAGCTGTGTAGTCGCAGGGATAGCCTGCGATATCGACGGGCAAGATGGCTTTGGTCCGTGGGGTGATGGCGCGTCGGATGGCTTCTACTGAGATATTGAAGTCTTCGCCGGAATCGACCATGACAGGCTTGCCGCCGGCCCACAGCACAGCCAAGGCCGTGGCACAGTAGGTATAGGCAGGAATGATGACCTCGTCACCAGGTTTCACACCCAGCCAGCGTAACATCATGATGGCGCCAGTGGTCCATGAATTGACGCAGAGCACAGGACCAGTACCTGTCAGCTGCTGTATCTCTGCCTCCAAAGCTTTCACTTTCGGACCGGTGGTAATCCATCCGGAACGTAGCGAGTCAGTTACTTCAGCGATGACGCTGTCGTCAATGTAGGGGGGCGAAAATGGTATCTTCATAGGATGTATAAAATAGTTTCACGATATTTTGCTGCAAATATAAGCATTAATTCTGAATTATCGTCTTTTTCCTTGTGTTTTTTTTCGTTTACGAGGTGAATAAGACTATTCCGGCAGTAGCACGACACCGTGCTGCTTCTTGCCGTCCATCATGATTTTCAGTGGTCGTTCGAAGCGGACGTGACGTACAAACTGCGTCTCTTCGACAGCCGGCATCTGGTCGAGGATGTCCTTCTGTAATACACCATCACCGGTATAGGTGTTGACGGTGAAGTAGCCGACGCCAAAGGACGTGAGGTTCTGGAAGAAGTGTGTGCCTTGCGAAGGATCGACATGGTAGTTCTTTAGTCCTGCCTCGACAATGACGCGGGCGGCAGAAATGTGAGGCCACTTGACGGGAATGCCTAACCAGTAGTCGCTGGAACCCCAACGGCCAGGCCCGATGAGGATGTAGTTGGAACCTACCTCCAAGAAGTGGCGGTTGATCTGCTCTATCTCGTTGGCAATCTGTGGATTGTTGACGGCGGTGAAGTCTTCGTCCGTCTTGACATATACTACGTCAACCACATCCTCTGAGATGCCGTGCCCCAGAGAATTATGTGACCGCAGCAGACATTGTTCGTCGGGAATAGCGGCGAGATCCTCGTCTAATACCTGCTTGGAATCGACAATCGGACGGATTTGCAGCAAGTAGAAGTCACCCTCGATGCCGTGTCCTCCCGCTTTGGGGTTTAAGTTGCAGGCAAACTCTATCTCTACGGGACGGCGCATCTCCTCTGCTCCTAACTTCTGCGACAGTTGTAAGATTTCCGGCAGCGGGAAGATGTTATGTTGTAATACACCAGAGAAGGTGATGACCTTGCGGCCACCTTCGTAGATGCCGTCACGGATAATCTGGTCATTGGGGTCGTACGTTGAGGCGATGCCATTGAGTGACCCGTCCTTGTCGGCTTCCTTGACGCGCAGGTTCAGGATGTTAAAGCCGTCATCGACTTTGAAATCGTCACCGACATGTGACATATCCAGGGCGTAGAAACGCGTTTGCGTCTCCTTCAAGGCCGTCTCCATCTCAGAGGTTTGTAGCACCTGATGCGGATGGAAGGGCGAAACGCGTAGCGTCTGTCCGCCATCGACGATGTATTTGCCCAAGCCTAATGCCAAGGACGCAATACCTTCCTCTGCCAGTTCGTCACCAATGGGGTAGTAGTTGAGTGAGCGTAGCACGCCAGAGAATGTGGGGTAGAAGCGCGTGTCATGCTGTTGACCCACCACCTCTTGCAGGATGACAGCCATCTTTTCCTGGTCGATGACGTTCGACGTAGCCGTCATGTAGGCCTTGGAGTCCTTGTAATATACCGAAGCATAGACACCCTTGATGGCACATGCCACCATGCGTAGCATTTCGTATTTGTCCTGCAAGCAGGGAACCATGTAGGTGGAGTAGATGCCTGCAAACGGCTGATAGTGAGAATCCTCCAGCAGAGATGAGCTGCGGATGGCTATCGGAGCGTTGATGGCGTCAAAGAAGGTGAAGAAGTCGGCTATCAGCACATCGGGCAACTGGGCTTTCATGAAGTGCTTGAGGATTTCTTCGTCGGGTGCGTCGCTCAGTGCGATGCCCCACAGGTTGTTCTTGTCCATGAACTCGTCGAAGAAGTCGGTACAAAGCACCACCGTTTTAGGAATCTGTACGGTAGCGTTCTCCAGTTGGTTGAGTTCAGGGTGACGCTTGATGATGTTGTCGAGGAATGCCAGACCGCGACCCTTACCGCCTAACGATCCTTCTCCGATACGGGCGAAGTGTGCGTAGCGGTCAAACTTCAGGCGGTCGAAGACAGCGACGACACCGATGTTTTTCATGCGACGATACTGTACGATGGCGTCGAAGATAATCTGTCGGTGGGCATCCAGATCTTTTAATTTATGCCAGGTTACCGTCTTCAGGAACTGTGATACGGGGAAAATAGCGCGGGCACACAGCCAGCGACTCATGTGGTTACGTGATACATGGTACTGGAACGAGTCTGCAGGAATGTTGAAGATGTTGTCCTGCAACTCTTTCAGTGTTGCTACACGCATCACCTCCTGCTTGGTCTTCGGGTCGCGGAAGATGAAGTCGCCGAAGCCCATGTGCTCCTCAATCGCATTGCGCAAATCGACATTGAACTTCTTGGAGTTCTTGTCTAAGAAATCAAAGCCTTCAGCCCATGCTTTCTCACGATTGACAATCTCTGAACTCTCCAGTATCAGTGGCACATATTCGTCACGCTGCCTGATTTCGCGCAGCAACTTCAGTCCTGCTTCGGCATCGCCCTCCTCAATATGACTCAGGCGACTCTCGTGAGCCTCCATGGGGAAACGTGTGTCGCTGATGACGCCCAGAACGTTGTCGTGGTATTTCTCATACCAGAACATGGCTTCCTCGTAGTTGGTAGCCAGCACTACCTTGGGACGTCCTCTCTTGCGCTGTGCAGCGGCGTGAGGATTCAGGGCTTCCGTGGAGAAGTTCTTGCTTTGTGCCAGGATGTAGTTATACAGGTTTGGGAGTACGGAGGAGTAGAAACGGATGTTGTCCTCCACCAGCAGTATCATCTGCACACCAGCCTCCTTGATGTCGTGATCGATGTTCATCTTGTCCTCAATGAGCTTGATGATGGACAGAATGAGATTGGTATTGCCTAACCAGCAGAAAACGTAGTCGAAGATGCTCATGTCTTCGTTCTCAATGCGTTTGGCGATGCCATGAGAGAAAGGCGTCAGTACTACGCAAGGCACGTGCGGCGCCATCTTCTTGACGTCACGGGCAACGGCAAAGGCATCGTTGTCGGCATTACCAGGCATGCAGATGACCAGATCGACGTCAGTGGTCTTCAGTACTTGATCAGCCTCTTCCGTCGTACTGACCTGTGTGAACGACGGCGGATAGCGCATACCCAGTTCCGAGTACTCGTCGAAGAGTTTCTCGTCGATGCGTCCGTCGTCCTCCAGCATGAAGGCGTCGTACGGATTGGCTACTATCAATACGTTGAAGATGCGACGTGTCATCAGGTTGACGAATGACACATCCTTCAAGAAGAAATTATTGAACTCCTGTGGTATGCTTGCTCCGGTTTGACCTTCCGGCATGGGAGCGTTGACGTTGTTGCTCATATGGATTGCAAAGATAATAAATAATCAGCGAAAGGCCAAAGAAAAATGACATTTTCTTTGCGTAGCGGTGAAAATGGCGGCTTGTTATATAGCTTTTGATGAAAAAGTGTCATACTTTTTATCGGGAAGTACCATACTTTTTGGTGAAAAGTACCATACTTTTTTAGGATGAGAGAGGCAGGGTTGTCCGGTGTCTTTGTGGCGCTTGAATCGACTTTCCTGTAGAATCCCCTCCGACCAAGCTTTGGTCGTATTGGGAACTTTCGCTTCCAGAGGCAGTAATGTGTTGTCGTAGTTATTAAAAAATATTAAATATTGTTATAAACATGCTATATAGTATTGTGTATCTTACTTATTATGTGTACCTTTGCAGCCGCTAAAGTATGTATTGCGCTGGCCGTGATGCCATCAATGCACTGAAAGAAAGTAACTTAGCCTTCAAATGAGAAGTAGCGAGTGTTTCTTTTCAAGTGTTATTATGGATGAAAGGAAAGGCGCGAGACACTTGAAAAGAAACAGAAATTATTCACATTATTATTAAATTTTAAACTGAAATGCCAGGATTAATTGGAAGAAAAATCGGAATGACATCCGTTTTCAGTGCCGACGGTAAGAATGTGCCGTGCACTGTTATCGAAGCTGGTCCTTGATGGGTATCTTTAAGAAAGCTGGTACGACACCAAAGGCCCACTTGGCCGAGTTCAAGTTTGACGAGGAGCACAACCTGGGTGATACTATCACCGTAGAGCTGTTCAACGACACTGAGTTCGTTGACGTTGTGGGTACCTCGAAGGGTAAGGGTTTCCAGGGTGTTGTGAAACGCCACGGTTTTGGTGGTGTTGGTCAGAGCACTCACGGTCAGGACGACCGTCTGCGTAAGCCCGGTTCTATCGGTGCTTGTTCTTATCCCGCCAAGGTGTTCAAGGGAATGCGCATGGGTGGCCAGATGGGTGGCGACCGCGTGACGACGCAGAACCTTAGAGTGTTAAAGGTGATTCCGGAGCACAACCTGATTCTTGTGAAGGGCAGCTGCGCTGGATGTAATGGTTCAACAGTTTTAATCGAGAAGTAAGCTATGGAAATTAACGTATTGAACATCAATGGTCAGGAGACCGGAAGAAAGGTTACGTTGAACGATGCCATCTTCGGAATTGAACCTAACGACCACGTAATCTATTTGGATGTAAAGCAGTATATGGCCAACCAGCGCCAGGGAACTGCTAAGGCTAAGGAACGTAGCGAGCACGCCGGTTCTACCCGCAAGCTCGGTCGCCAGAAGGGCGGCGGCGGTGCTCGTCACGGTGATATCAACTCACCCCTGCTGCGTGGTGGTGGCCGCGTGTTCGGTCCTCAGCCCCGCGACTATGGTTTCAAGCTGAACAAGAAAGTGAAGGCTCTGGCTCGTAAGTCAGCTCTGTCGTACAAGGCTCAGGAGAATGCAATTATTGTCATCGAGGACTTCGCAATGGAGGCTCCTAAGACAAAAGAATTCTTAAATATTGCAAAAAATCTGAAAGTTGACGGCAAGAAAGTGCTGATGGTTTTGCCAGAAGCAAATAAAAACGTATATTTGTCGGCTCGCAACCTTCAGAAGGCTGAGTGCATCATTGCCGCCAACGTCAATACCTACAAGGTGCTGAACGCTGACGTTATGGTTGTCACTGAGAATTCTCTGAAAGCCATTGACGGCGTACTGGGATAAATAGTAAATTGTAAATCGTCAAATTGTAAATAGAGATGAGTTTTATTATAAAGCCTCTGATTTCAGAGAAAATGAACAATATCACCGAGAAGTCTTCGGTTGACAGGACTTACAAACCCAAGACCGGTAAGCACCGCGGTGAGGAAGTAACGAAGAAGGCTCAGCCCAAGTACGGTTTCATCGTTAAGCCCCAGGCTAATAAGATTGAGATCGCCAAGGAGGTAGAGGCCCTCTACAATGTTACAGTTGAGAATGTGAACACGATTCGCTATGCCGGCAAGCGTCAGTCACGCTGGACCCGTGCAGGTCTCGTGAGAGGTCAGAAGAACGCGTTCAAGAAGGCAATCGTTACTCTTAAGGAGGGCGACAGCATTGATTTTTATAGCAATATTCAATAATAAGAAATGGCAGTACGTAAATTAAAGCCCGTTACTCCGGGTCAA
>CACYOC010000048.1 GCA_902775975.1 uncultured Bacteroidales bacterium
CGCACGAAGTTCAGCATGGAGTTCGGGTCGTCCTCTTGAGTTTCTACGGTCAGCCTGCCGTTCTCCGTATCCACGGGAAAGTAGAGATTGTCGGGTGTGCAGGTCGAGAAGCCTGCCGTCTGATCGTTCTTCCACTGCATGGGGGTACGGGTGCCTGCCCTGTCGTTGCTGCCTTCTTTGCTTGGCAGGTCCATCTGGTACTTCATGGCAATCTCGTCACCATAATAGATGAAGGGCACACCGGGCATCGTGAGGAAGAAGGTCATGGCTACTTTCAACTGGTCGAGCGTGTTACGCTCAGCCACATGCGGACGCTGATAGTCGTGGTTGGCTGTCGGGATGGCGATGTAGCCTTTGTCCTTGGTGGCGGTATAGGCTTTCGTGTAGTTGTCGATGAACTCGCTGATGCTTCCCCTTCCCGAACGGTCGAAATAACAATAGTCGTAATCACGGCCCTGTCCCCAAGGCGTGTTCCTGGCAAAGAAGAGCGAGGGATAGCCCTTGATGCCGAAGTGAATCATGAAGTCGATGTTGAATCCGGCGGGAATGGCGACGGCAGGGTCGGACCACTCGGAGATAAGCACACACTCAGGATAGTTCTTATCCTTCCACTCACGCATCTCGTTCCAGAGTAGCGACACGGCCTTCTTGTCGGGGTCGTTCTTCACGAGCGACGGTGCCATATCCACACGGAAGCCGTCGATGCCCTTGTCGAACCAGAACGCCATGATGTTGCGCATTTCCCGACGGACAGCCTGAGGGCCGGGTGCGTTGACATCCTGCTCCCAAGGATGGGTGGGGTCGGGATTGGCAAAACCGTAGTTGAGCGCAGGCTGGCATTCGAAGAAATTCTTCTCGTAGTACTTCCCGCGTGGAGCATTGGCCTCCACATAGCGGCCACGGGTGCTGGCAGCAGGATTGGGTTCCTGCTTGCGGGCAGCAATCTCCTGCTTCTCGGCATCAGAGATGACGTCCAGCCAGATAAAGTAATCGCTATAGCGGCCATTGGGATCTTTCTCTGCCGAGGCCTTGAACCAGGCACACTCACTACTTGTATGGCCAGCCACTAGATCGAGACATACCTTGATGCCTCGCTTGTGGGCTTCACCCACCAGCGTTACCAAGTCGCTATTGGTTCCGAAACGCCCATCCACCTTGTAGTAGTCTATCACATCGTAGCCCCCATCAAACCAACCTGACTCAAAGATAGGATTCAGCCAAAGGGCGTTCACACCCAGGGACTTGATGTAGTCGAGTTTCTGAGTGATACCAGGCAGGTCTCCGATCCCGTTGCCGTCTGTATCCATATACGACGACGGATAAATCTGGTAGAACACTGCATCGCTCAGCCACTTCGGCCCCTTCTGTGCCTCAGCCCTTGCAGAGAAGGAAGCTAGGATGACTATCAATATTATAATCTGTTTTTTCATATACATTATCTACAAGAAACTAGAAACTTGAAACTAGAAACTTGAAACTAGAAACTAGAATTATGATTCAATCACTATCATAGACCAGTACTTCAGTGAGGGAAGCGTAAAGGTTACGACACCGTTTTTCTGAGCGAATGACAACTCTAAGGGAGCGCCTGCCAAGGCATCGGGAGATGCCACCCAGACACGCTTCACCGCCGATGTGATCTTTACCGATAAAGGCAACCCTGTCACCTCCTGCGGGGCGGGCATCGTGCCGTCCATGTCACGCCAACTAAGACTGTTTGCCTGACGATAGTTCAGCAGGTGGATGATCTGGCCCGTGGCAGCCTTTCTACAATAAGCCGTAACCTTTCCTTGCTGTGGAGGCCAAGCGTTGATGCTGACACCTTTGTTCCCTGAAGCGATGTCGCATACCACCTCTTCACCCCCGCCACGCAACAGATTTTCGTAGGCCACAAGGAAGTCATAGTAGCGTACAATGCCCTGCCGCAATTCTTCACTCATCTGCAGGTTGCTATTGGGAAAATATTCGTGGCAGAGCATGTGGCCGTCGCCCAACTCCAAATGAGCACCGCCAATGGCAAACATCGTAGCATCAGCCAGCAACACCCCAGGAGTGTTGAATGTCCCCTTTTGCGATGACTTGTTATAGTTCATGTAGGCAGCAAAGACGGTCTGCAACTTGTTGTTACTATAGGCAGAGTTGGCTTGACGCACCGTCAGCAAGTCTTCAAAGCGCGACTCACTGTCCCATAGTTCATTATAGAGGAAATCCACACTGCCAGTCTGGGCAATCTGGCTTGCACCATAGCTGGCTACCGCATTCATCACTAGCCGCTTCTGCGGATGAGCCGCCTTCATGGCTGTGATGAACGAGCCGAAGCCTTTAGGCAGGTTCACCCTGTTGCCATTGTAGTCATAGACTGTCCCCCGGTCGCCCACCTGGTCTATATGATAACCATCGAAGTCGAACGAGGCATAAACATCATCGTTGCGCTCAGCCAGATATTGCTGCCATGCAGTATTGGCAGGATTGGCGAGCAGGATGTTACTTTTCCATGCACTGGAGAGCACCAATTGGTCAATGTCGCCGTGTCCGGGCTGCTTATACATCAGCCACTCACCACTCACACCATCGGCAGCATAGTCATTTAATGCTCCATAGCAGAGGTTGTAGAACATGGCTTTCATCCCCAATTGGTGTTGCACGTCGATGTAGCGACGCACAACCGAGGTCACAATGTTCCGATTAGCAATATCGGTGTAATTGTCCAGCAACCCTCCGCGAGTGCCGCCCAACGGCCAGTGGTGCTTGTAGTGCCAGTCGTAGAACTGTATGCCGTTAATGTGGCAACGGTTCAGAAATGCCATTTCTTCCTTTATGACAGCGTCTGTCTTTGAGTCATCAAAGGTGGCAACAAAGCCATAGCGAGGAAAGCGAGTCCAGTCGCTCGACACATCGATGCCAACGGTACCCAGAATGCTCTCGACATTACCTTCTGTCGTGATGACTTCGGCTAGATAGCCAGTGAAGTCACTCAATGGAGCTGTCCATGTCCATGTACTGCCACGAACAGTCTCCGTTTCTACAACGTTGCCTGCTTTCAGATAACGCACGGTAACACCGTTGGGCATGTTGCCGTTGGCCGTAAACGTAATGGTCTCACCCGGTCGATAGCATGCCTTGTCGGTTTGTATGCTGAGGTTCAGCACAGCCTTGCGCTGCGTTGTCACCGTTACCTGTGAATCATTATCCGCAGGGGTGCCGTTTGTTTGAGAACTATCGCTCTCGCTGCCGCCACATGAAGCAACAAGCAGTGAGAGGATAGTTGCCAACGCGATTCTTAGCTTCATACGCATTAGTTCTTGACAATGGAAACGGTTTCTTCCAGCTGGTTCAGAGTGATGGTATAGGTACCTGCCGACTGTATCTGCCACTTTTGATCTATGTCGCCCACGTTTATTTCAAGATACTGTGCTTTAAAGTCAGCATTGCTTTTGTCGATGAAAAGCATCTGCTCAACTTCACCCGTCGGTGCCACATCGTTACCCTTCGAATTCATGAACCAGGCTCCGTTCCAATCGCTTTGCCGGTCACAGGTAAACTTTACCTCGCCAGTCGTCAGGCTTCCCGTCCATGTGAAGATGTAAGGGCTGTCGGTTGCCTTCATGGGTGTCGCACCGCCAATGTCCCAACCTGCAGGCGTCGCGTCGCCAACAAGATAAATCATTTTGTAGGGCTTGAACTCATGCATCATCATTCGTTCCTTTCCTGAGCGGATGTCAACGCAAATCTTATATGCCTTATCAGTCTCCGACTCCTGCAGATACCACTTGTTGTCAGGATCGTAGCCAGCAATGAGTTCCATGGTGGTTTGCGTATAGGGTGCACCGGCAGATGTTGCTTTGTACATGTTTTCCCAGCTTCCTTCAGACGTTCCAAACTTGAACTCACCCTTTTCGGCAGCAGTGAAGTGGTGGGCATAGCGGAAGAGGAAAGCATCGAGCGGGTCTTTGTTCATCTTCACGAAGCCCCACCCCGTGGCATCACCAACAAAGTAGAGGTTGTCGTAGGCTGGAACCTCACCCTCCATCTGTGTCATCGTGACCTCACTGTTCAGCAGGTTCACCTTTACCTGATAGAAATGATCTTCGGTGATGATGAACTTTACGTCGGGTTCTTCGTCGCTGGTACGCAGAACCAGACCGCCGTTGCCGTCGTTGTTGTATGAAGGCAGCCACTGTCCCGGTGTCGTGAGGAACTTCAGCTCGCCAGCCTTCAGGTTGCCCTGCCAAGTGAAGATGCCGTTGTCCGTTCGTTTCATCTCTGTGGCATTGTCGGCACTCCAGCCATTGGGGGTGGCATCACCCACCAAATAGAGGGTTGTTGTCACGGGGGCGTAAGGAGTGGCAGAAAACGATGCGGTGGCCGTCTGGCGTTCGTCCATGCCTTCAACGATGGCCGTCAGGCGGGCATTGACCGTTGTTTGCTGTCCGGCTCTGATACCAAGCTGGTTGAGCAAGATGTCGTTCAACTGCTCCTGGTTGGCACTCCACTGATAGACTTGTGTCTGGTGGTCAATGGCTGCGTAGGTCTTTTCGCCTGCCGTCATTTCCAGCAGGTAGGTGATGCGATTGCCTGTTCTAAAATTGTGCCCCGTAGTCCAATTGATGGTCACTGCCTCTGCAGCGTGGTTGAGCTCATTGAGCACTTCGGCACTCTGGTCGATAGTCATGGCCAGTTCGTTGGATCCTTTATCCAGCTGTGCATAATCATTGTCTGCGCATGCCGTGAAAAGGAGACCCAGCAATAGTGCTGGTAATATTTGATAGATATGCTTCTTCATTTCTTTTGTATTTTAATTGATTAATAACCAGGGTTCTGTGTCATCAGCGTGTTGGCATCCATCTCCGTCTGTGGAATGGGGAACAGCAGGCGCTCCTTTGTGGCGCGGGTCTTTCCAATACGATGAAGGAAATTAAGGGCATAGTTACCTCCGTCAATGCGAATCATGTCAAACCAACGGTGGCCCTCAAAGGCCAGTTCCATGCGGCGCTCGTGGATAATCTTTTCACGCATCTCTGCCTGCGAAAGACCAGCTACGTTGGGCAGTCCGGCACGACGACGGACAATGTTCAAAGGCGTGGTCGCCTCTGCAGTTTTCCCCTGTTCGTTCAGAGCCTCGGCTTTCATCAGCAGCACGTCGGCAAAGCGCCATACGACGAAGTTCTGTGCACAGGTATTATACTCTGGTGAGACAGACTTCGGCACCAAGAACTTACGCACGTTGTAGCCCGTGTTAGAATAGCTGCCCTTATAGGTCATGCCGTCGAAGTCGGGACAGCCCTCGTATAAGATAGTCCAATCCTTACGCAGATCGCCGTCTTCATATTGGCTGACAAATTCTTCGGTGGGCTGGTTCCATCCATAACTTCCTGCGACAAAATCGCTGTTGCGTGGTCCCATGAAGGTGCTGAGCCAACTTGACTGCGGGTTGTTGCCCCAGAAGTCATACTCTGTGTTGCCCGAATACTGGACTTCAAAAATGCTCTCAGGTCCATTGTTGATACGGGCATCAAAGTTGTCGGTATAGCTGCATTTGCTTAGGTCGTAGCCCAGTTGTTCCACCTGTTCGCACATTTGCTGAGCCTTGGCAAAGTCGCCGCGAGTCAAATAGATGTCGGCCAGCTGTGTCAGGGCAGCATCGCGACAAGCACGGCCCTTTTCATCATCATTATAGTCGGCCTTGGCGGGCAGTATCTCGGCTGCACGCTGGCAGTCTGTCAGAATTTGTGCATAAACATCGTCAGCTGATGAACGTGCAATGTCGGTAGATTCGCCTGGGGTGAATGGCTTCAAGCGCAGGGGTACACCTCCATAGAGTCTTACCAAAACATAATAGTAGTGTGAACGCAGGAAAAGGGCTTCGCCCAGGCAGCGCTCCTTGATGCTTCCTTTCTCATAACCAGTTGTCTCGATGCCATTTATCAAAATATTGCATTGGCCGATGCCTACCCAAGGCGAACGCCACATATAGAGTGCCATACCATTGTCGCTAAGCGTAGTGAAGTTGCTGGCCTGCACGGTCTCAAGGCCGTCAGTGCCACCACCAGCACCAACAATGCTGTTACCTGCCACAATGTCGAGTGTCCAAAGGCGCTGGTTATACATGTTCGATGATTGTAGTGTACGGTAACAAGCGTTAGCCATAGCCACGGCTACATCGTCAGTAATTTCTGTCTCAGGGTCAACGGTGTTCTTGGGTGATTTGTCCAAAAAGTCATCACCACATGAAGATAGCATAAAAGCTGTCACCAGTCCGAGTGCTGCAATATATATTTTTTTCATAATACTTTTTCGTTTAGAAGTTGAAGTTTAAGCCAATGTTGAACGTTCTGGAAATAGGATAACGGGAGAGATCGATGCCATTGATGTCAACCTCTGGGTCGAAACCGGAATAGCTGGTGATGGTTGCTACATTCTCGCAAGAAAGCGTCAGGCGTGCATTCTCGATGGTGAGAGCCTTCAGCCATTCTTTTGGAAAATTGTAAGCCAATGAGATAGTCTTCAGACGCAGGTAGGAACCGTTTTCTACAAAGCGGTCGCTGATGCGGTTGTTCTGGTTAGGGTCTCCATAGACGGCACGGGGCATGGTGCTGCTGGTGCCTTCGGCTGTCCAGCGTCCCAGCACGTCGGTAGTCTGGTTGTAGGCTGCTGCCATGCCTGTCAGGTCGATATTGTTTGCGTTGAAAATCTTATTCCCTGCCACGCCCTGCAAGTAAATACCTAACTCGAAACCTTTATAACTCAACGTATTGTTCAGTGAGAACAAATGAGTAGGGTTGGGATTGCCCAATACTGTACGGTCGTCATCGTTGATAACACCATCATTGTTCAGGTCCTTGAAGCGGATGTCGCCCGGCTCTGCACCCGGCTGGATAGCATGTGCATTCACTTCTGCCTGATTTTGGAAAATGCCATCTGTAACATAGCCGTAGAATACGTTGATGGGATAGTTGCGGTCAAGCATTGTGACATACGAGTTGTTAATCTGATTAATATAATAAGGTACATCACTATTCAGGTCCTTGATTTTGTTCTTGTTGTAAGTGTACGACAGGTCTGATTGCCAGTCCAGGGGGCCACCCTTCAGATTAATGGTATGAACAGACACTTCGAATCCCGTGTTGCGCACCTTGCCGGCATTGGTGTAGGTGGTGCTGGTGTCCTCGAAGCCCGATGTAATGGGAATAGAGGCTTTGACCAGCATGTCGCGTGTAGTCTTGATATAGGCATCGAACGACAATGTCATGCGGGAATTGAGCAAAACCGCATCGAAACCGATGTTCGACTGTGCCACCTCTTCCCAATGAATCTGAGGATTTGCCAGTGTTGATGAGACTAGGGCTGATTGTTCTTTGCCATTCACGCCAAACGGATATACACTGGTATTGTAGGATGCCAAATAACTGTAGTTGCTCACACTAGCCTGACTACCTGTAACGCCATATCCAATGCGTACTTTCAGGTCACTCAGAATGTCGCTCTTTGGAAACCACTCTTCCTCTGAAGCACGCCAAGCGGCCGACACCGACGGGAAAGTACCCCAGCGTTTGTCACTACCGAAGCGGCTACTGCCGTCGCGGCGGATGGTGGCTGTCAGCAAATATCTGTTCAGATAGTCATAGTTTACACGTGCCATAAAAGAGAACAACGCCCACTCGGTTTCGTTACCACCGATGGCATGCATCTTCTGACCATTGTCCATCTCATGTACATTCTCGAAAGCAAATACGTTCTTTTGGGCATTCAGATAGTCATTGGTGTTCCACTGGGCTGATGTACCGGCCATCAGACTCAGATGGTGCTTCTGGGTAAAGGTGTAGTCCAGCAGGAAGTAATTGTCCCAGAGGTAGGTGAACGATTTGTTGTCGCTCTTATAGCGTGAACTTTCTTCCGTCGGAGTAGGCTTCCAAGCGTATTTGGGAGTATAGTTGTCAATGTTCCAGAACTTGGCATCCAGTCCGAAGGTGCTCTTGAACTTGAGCCACTTCGTTAGCGACAGTTCTGCTGTCAGATTGCCTAAGAAATTGTAACCGTTGGTCTTTTGCTTGTCTGTTTCCGTAGGACCAATCGGGTTGCGGGTACTGCCATACCAGTTGCTGTTGCCTTCAGGGCCAGTCCATTCTCCATTTTCGTCTTTCACATTATAAATAGGCAAGGCACGCAGGGCGTTACCAATATCGTAGCTGCCCTGACGCTTACGGTCAGCACTGACGGTAATGTTGTTTGACACTTTCAGCCATTTGGTAACTTGAGCATCGCTGTTCTCCTGAAAAGTGAAGCGGCGGTAGTCAACACTCTTTACTGTTCCTGTCTGGTTCAAATAACCTCCAGATACATAGTAGTGTGACTTGTCGTTACCCCCGGAATAACTAATGGTGTAGTTCTGAATATAACCCGTACGCAACAGTTCGTCCATCCAGTTTGCCCCATTGGCGACTGATGTTGGATTAGACCAGGCAGGATTGGCATTATAACCTGCATTATTCATCATATCGTTGCTTAGAGTTGCATATTGACCTGCATTCAGCATCTCTGGTACGTTAGTGGTGTTCTGGACTGAGAAATTGGTAGCAAAAGAGAGTTTGCCAGCACCGTCCTTTCCCTTCTTGGTGGTAATCATCACAACGCCGTTGGCTCCACGTGAACCATATATAGCTGTAGCAGATGCGTCTTTCAAAACATCAAGACGTTCTACATCAGCCATATTCAAATTGTTAAGTCCAAGATCTGTAGGCACTCCATCAATGACTACAAGCGGGTCGCAGTTGTTTATGGATCCGAGACCGCGAATCTTGATGGATACATTGTCACCAGGCTTGCCTGCATCTACCACTTGCAGGCCTGCTACCTTACCCTGCATGGCCTGACCGATGTTAGTTACAGGAGCATCCATGTCTTTTGATGACAAGGATCCGACACTACCTGTCAAATCGCTTTTTCGCATTGTACCATATCCAACGACAACAACCTCATTGAGAGCGTGGCTCTCGTCTTTCATCACAATGGTAAAATCTGTCTTTCCCTCCACAGGAATCTCCTGCGTGGAAAAACCAATGTAAGAAACGGCCAATGTTGCATTGGCAGGAACAGTCACAGAGAAATTACCGTCTATATCAGTCACGGTACCGTTGCTTGTTCCTTTTTGCATTACCGTGGCACCGATAACGGCTTCCCCCGTCTCGTCCTTCACAATACCTTGCACCTTAATGTCTTGTGCAAGTACGTTGAGCGACATCAGCATGGTAAACAGGATGAACGCTAAACGTTTTGTTAATAGTTGCTTCGATTTCCTCATACAGTTACTTTTTTAGTTATTAAAATGAAAACTGCTGCAAAGGTAATCATGATTTCACGTAATTGTAGCTCATGGTAAATGTTTAGTAAATTGAGATAAAACTTTATTAATCGTATCTCATTGGAAATCAATTATATATAAATGTTGTTAATTATTCTATAGTAAATATCCGAAAACCAACCATTATTATTATCTTTGCCATGATGAAGACCCTATTACTCATATTTACCCTCTTCCTCCAGACAGGAATCGGCCGTGCCGACAACAGACAGTTGCTTCACGAACTAGATCAAGTGATTAGCGAAAAAGGCAACTACGTCGGCCAAAAGGAAGAAACGATTGCAGCCCTGAAGCAACAGTTGGCTGCAGAACGCGACAGCGACCGTATGATGAAACTCACGGAGGACATCTTCCGTGAATACAAAGTGTTTAAATTCGACTCGGCAATGGTGTATGCCAACCGCGGACTCGCCTTGGCACGGCAGCGGCGGGATGTCAGCTACGTGGCGCAGTTCTCCATCTGCCGTTCTGAGATTCTTGCCATCGGCGGCCTCTATACCGAGGCGCTTAGCAATCTGGAGCAGGTGGACACGACAGCACTGAGCCGACAGCAGTTGTTCTTCTATCATCAGGCACGCTTCAATATTTATCTGTATTGGGCCAACTATTGCAACGATCGCGAATATGCTCCCCAATATATGGAGAAAGCCTCCCATTTCCTTGCACAGGCCATCCGTCACCTCAATCCTGACAATGAGTTCTGCAATTACTATTTGGGCGAGTATCACGTCTTCGTAGAGCCTGACGCCAAGAAGGCGCGCCACTATTATGAAATGGCTTTTAAGGGCAGCAGCGAGCAGTCGCGCGTGCATGCCATGACGTCGTTTGCACTGGCCGGAAACTATCTGGCCTCGGGCGACCAGGACCGCTACGAGGAATACCTCATCAAGGCTGCACTGAGCGACACGAAGTGCTGCACCATGGAGAACATGGCGCTGCAGACACTGGCCCTGCGCTTGTTTGAAAAAGGCAACGAGCACATCAAACGGGCAGAACAATACATCAACACGTCGATGGAAGATGCCAAGTTCTACAACAACCGCCTGCGCATCCTTGAAATTTCTCGCATCATGCCACAGATCATGTCATCTTATCAGGATCGCGTGGAGCAGCAGAACCGCGGGCTGCGCTACTCTGTTTTGTTCATCTCGTTGCTACTCATTGGTCTATTCATTACATCATACTTCATTCATCGGCAAAACCGGCAACTCTCGGCACGCCGACACGAATTGGCAATACTAAACGCCGAACTTGCCACACTCAATACGCAACTCTCACAAACCAATACACAGCTCTCCGATGCCAACACGCTGCTCTCCGACACCAACACGCGCCGCGAGAATTTAGCCAGCATCTATATCGACCTTTGTGCCAAGTACATCGACAAACTGGGGCGCTACCAGACGTTAGTGAAACGAAAGATTAAGGCCAATCAGGCTCAGGAACTGTTGCAGACCATCTCTTCAACACGCATCTCCGAGGAGGATGCCGCTACGTTCCTGAACCGGTTCGACAAGGCTTTCCTGGAACTCTACCCGTCGTTCGTCGACGATTTCAACGCCCTGTTGCAGGAAGACGGCCGCATCCGGCTGAAAACGCCCAACACGCTAACCACCGAACTGCGCACGTTTGCCCTGATCCGCCTGGGCGTAAAGAATACCACAGACATTGCAGGCTTGCTCTTCCTCTCCACCCAGACAATTTATAATTGTCGCTCTACCACCAAAAGCAAAGCTATCAATAAAGACACCTTTGATGAGGATGTACAAAAACTGTGTACAGTTATTAGGAAATAGTGTTTATGTTGAAAACACTGAAACAGCAAATATTTGCACAAAAAGTCTATCTTTGCTACGCCATGCAATATCATTGCAATCGTAAAGATTGCAGGAAACTTCACATCATAACTTTTTTGTTACGAATTTCACCTGAATTTCACCAAAAAGAAAGAGAGAGCCACGAAATATTCGTAACTCTCTGATTTTCAGCGTGGACCAGCCAGGGCTTGAACCTGGGACCTCCAGATTATGAGTCTGTTAAAATAAAATTTTTTAGGATTTCATAAAATTTTTCTTGGCTTTGTAAGTTGTTGGCTCACAATTATTTTGTAACTTTGCAGCGCAAAAGTGAAATTTTAATAAACCTCAATTAATGGGCGATTTTGTTCGCATTTTGTTCGCAAATTGTTCGCA
>CACYOC010000049.1 GCA_902775975.1 uncultured Bacteroidales bacterium
CGACTGCATCGCATGCGGTACATGTATCGATGAGTGCCCCGCTGGAGCAATCTCTGAGGGCGACAAGTATTCAATCAACCCCGATGTCTGCACAGAGTGCGGCACATGCGCTGACGTTTGTCCGTCAGAGGCTATCAGCCTTCCCTAAGGAATACGCTGAATTTTATGTGGTTAAAAACAACAAGGACTGCCCGCAAGGCAGTCCTTATTTGTTCATTTCTCATTCCTCATTTCTCATTCCTCATTTCTCATTCCTCATTTAAGATTTACCACCAGCTTGCCTACGAAGATGGCGTGCTTGCCGTTCTGGTCAACAGGAACAGGCTTGCCGTCCATGTTCTTCTCGTACTCTAAGGTAGGCATGAAGGTGTGGGTGTGTCCGCCCAGCACGAGGTCAATGTTGCGAGAGTTCTTAATCATGTAGAGGTCGTCCTCGGCGCGATAGTTTTCCCAGCCGAGATGTGAGATACAGATAACCATGTCGCACTTCTGCTTTTCCTTGAGCATAGTGGCCGTCTCCAATGCTACCTTGGCGGGGTCGAGGTACTTCACGCCCTGGCAGTTTTTGTCGCTGACCAGCCCAGAGAGTTTGGGGCACAGGGCAAAGACACCAATCTTCACACCATTGCGATGAATGATGATCCAGGGTTTGCAGACGCCATCCATAACCGTTCCCGTAAAGTCGTAGTTCGTACAGAGAATGGGGAAGTTGGCCATCTTGAAGATGCGTGCCATATTCTCCAGTCCGAAATCGAACTCATGGTTGCCGATGGTAGAGGCGTCGATGCCCATCTGGTTCATCAGTCCCACCTCTACGTCGCCTTTGAACATGGTGTAGTAGGCGGAACCCTGACAGAAGTCGCCGCTGTCGAAGTACAGCAGGTCGGGATGCTTCTGTCGCTCTTCCTTCAGCATCGCGAGGCGCCGCAGGAAACCGCCGCGACCAGCCTTCATGGTGTCCGGCAACTGCTCGTTGATGGGGAATATCGTCGAATGCGTGTCGTTGGTATGCAGAATGACGAGTTGCTTGGGTTTCTTACCTTGAGCCTCTGTGGGCATCAGCGTCAACAGGATGAACGGCAAAGCGAATACCGCCAGTCTCACCACCTTATTATATATAATAGTCTTCATAATCTCTCAACTCTAAACTCTAAACTTTCAACTCTCAACTCTCACTTAACACAGATTCTTCCTTCTATCTGCGCATCGACCTCCTGACCTTCACGGGCTTTCTCGCGGAAGTAGTCCATGATGATAAACCGTGTGTTGTTGCTCGCCTCCTGAGGAGCCTTGACATTGCGGCACTTCTTCAGCGCCTCCATCTTGTCGCTGCCTCCCAAAAGGTAGTCAATCGTCGCTATGCGATAGTCGCGGTCGGGGTCGATGGGCTTGCCATTGAGCGTGGCACTGAGCAGTTTATAGTCCTTACTGATAACCAGTCGTACACCGCTGCTGACACCCTCGCCACCCGTCGATGCTATCTGCTGAAACAGTTCCATGACCTCCGTACCCTTCAGCGTGCCAAAGGCTATCTTGTTCTCGAAGGGGGCCACGTCGAGCACGTCGCCGTAAGTGACATTACCCTTCGGCAGGTCAGCACGAACACCACCGATGTTATACATGCCAAAGTCGGGAGTCTCGTCATAGAATTTACCTCCCCACACCATAATGTCGCTGAGCAGATTGCTCAGCGAACCCTCTGGGCGCTGTGCCGTCATGTAGCGGGCCGAGCGACCTACGATGGGTCCCATGACGGAATCGACCTGTTGCTTGTAAGGTTTCAGAAATTCTGCCACCTGCGGCTCCACCTGACCGTCGTAGCGACTGTCGATGAGGATACGCGTCCGTTCGATGGACGTTACCTGGTAATGACTTTTGCAACTGCTGGTCAGCAGCAAAACTGCCCCCAGCGCACAGAGAATCGTTGTTTTTGTCTTCATAGTACTTGTCGTTAGATGTGGCAAAGTTACGAAATAATCACCAAAAAGCAAAAGAAGTTGAACTTTTTTTTGCCTATATGCGTCCGAATTTGTATCTTTGCAATCTGATGAAGTATGCTGACGTCATATTGCCTCTGCCGCTACAAGGCACGTTCACCTATGCCATACCTGACAATATGCAGGTGGCGGTAGGTATGCGTGTGCTGGTTCCCTTTGGTCGTAGCAAGACCTATGTGGGACTGGTAGATAGGATTCATGACGTGCAGCCACAGCAATATGCTGTCAAAGCACTCTTGCAGGTCATGGATACCACGCCCATCGTCACAAACCAACAGCTGACTTTGTGGCGATGGATGAGCGACTACTACCTGTCTCCCCTTGGCGAGGTGTATAAGGCTGCCCTGCCGGCAGGGCTGAAGGCTGAGGACGGCTATCGGCCGAAGACTGAGACGTACATCCGACTGACGGAACCTTATCGTAATGTGACGGCACTGCATATCGCACTGAACGTACTCTCGCGTGCCAAGAAACAGTTGGAGGCGTTTATTGCCTATCTCGAACTGTCAGGGTGGGACGAGGTGGAGGAAATTAGTAATGAGGAATTAGGAATTAGTAATTATGATTACCAATTCAGTACTAAGATACAGGAGGTTACTCGCGAGGAGTTGATGAATGCGAGTCGCGCCTCGGCTGAAACGCTGAAGCTGTTGGTGCAACGCCAGCTGTTGGAAACTTACGAAGTGGAGGTGGGCCGACTGAACCATGGCGGCGACTATCGTCCAGAGCTCATCAAACCGCTGACCGAACCACAGCAGCAGGCATACAACGAGTTATTGCTGCAGATGATGAAGAAGCGAGTCGTACTGCTTCATGGCGTTACGGGCAGTGGAAAGACGGAAATATACATCCACCTCATACAGCGAGCCCTGGAACGCAAGGAACAAGTACTTTATCTGCTGCCGGAGATAGCCCTGACGGTGCAGATGATGCAGCGCCTGCAGCGTATCTTTGGCGACCGCCTGGGCATCTACCACTCCAAGTATTCGGATGCCGAGCGGGTGGAGATATGGCAGAAGCAGCTCTCTGCCAATCCCTATGATGTCATCCTCGGAGCACGCTCGGCAGTCTTCCTGCCCTTCCAGCGCTTAGGACTGATTATTGTCGATGAGGAACACGAGACGTCGTACAAGCAGCAAGACCCCGCACCCCGCTATCATGCCCGTAGTGCCGCCATTGTGCTTGCAGCACAGATAACCAACACCCAACACCCAACACCCATCACCCAACACCCAACACCTAACCCCCAACACCCATCACCCAAGGTGATACTTGGTACGGCAACGCCCTCGCTGGAAAGCTATCATAATGCCAAGACGGGAAAATACGGGCTCGTCGAACTGAAGGAACGCTATCAGGGTATCGAGATGCCCGAGATTCAGGTGGTCGATATTGCTGACCTGCAACGTCGTAAGATGATGGCAGGACCATTCTCTCCTCTATTATTAAATAAGGTACGCGAGGCACTGGAGCATGGCGAACAGGTCATCCTCTTCCAAAACCGCCGCGGCTTTGCACCGCTGATAGAGTGTCGGCAGTGCGGATGGGTGCCCACCTGTCAGCATTGCGACGTGTCACTGACGCTGCATCGCCAGCTGAATCAGTTGACATGTCACTACTGTGGCTATACTTACAAGGTGCCTACGGAGTGTCCCTGCTGTGGCAGTACCGACCTGCGCAGCCGTGGCTACGGTACGGAGAAGATTGAGGAACAGGTTCGTGAGGTGTTTCCTGAGGCTCGCATTGCCCGCATGGACTTGGATACCACCCGGACACGCAATGCCTACGACCGCATCATCAACGACTTTGCAGCAGGACGTACCAACATCCTCATCGGCACGCAGATGATTTCAAAGGGCTTGGACTTCGACAACGTCTCCGTGGTAGGCATCGTTAATGCCGACGCCATGTTGAACTATCCTGACTTCCGTGCCTATGAGCATAGCTTCATGATGATGGCTCAGGTGAGTGGCAGGGCAGGGCGCAAGAACCGGCGCGGTTTGGTTATCCTGCAGACCAAGCAGAAGGAGGTTCCCGTCATTCGGCAGGTGGTGCATAATGATTATGTTGGTCTCTATAAAGACCTGATAGCCGAGCGACAGGCATTCCACTATCCGCCATACTATCATCTGGTGTATGTCTTCCTGAAACACACCAAGGAGTCAACTGTGGAAACGGCTGCCGTGGAGATGGGAAGTCGATTGCGACAGTGGTTTGGTGGTCGCGTGCTCGGACCCGACAAGCCTGCCGTGGCGAAGGTGAAGTCACAGAATATCCGCAAGCTGGTGCTGAAACTGGAACAGGGCATTGACCTCCCCAAGGTGCGGCAGTACTTGTTGCACGAACAAGAGCAGCTGCTCGCTGACAAGCGCTATGCCTCACTGCAGATCTACTACGATGTTGATCCACTGTAAAGAGAACATCTGATAGTTGAGATATCGAAATATCGAAATGTCGAAATGTCGAAATAAAACAATAACACTATGAATATCCTGTATTTGGTCTTCGGCGACACGTTACGCTACCATATCGAGGCGAATCTTTCCATCCGCACTTTCCAACGGCAGATGACGGAGAAGGACCGCATCATCGTCTTTACCAATCGTCCGGAATACTATCGCAGGGCGCAGGTGGAGGTGATGACGCTGACCGACGAGCAGATGAACGAGTGGCGAGGAAAGCACCAGTATCTTTTCCGTATCAAGATCATGGCGGTTGACTATTTGCACCGGCAGTATCCTGACGACGACCTGTTGTTCATGGACTGCGACACCTTCCTCTATGGCAGGTTGGACGAGATGAAGTCCCGTATTCAGTCGGGAGCAGGACTGATGCACCTTTGTGAGGGACATCCCAGCAAGATGAAGGGACGCTCACGACAGATGTGGAACACGATGAACGGCAGAACGGTTGGAAATATCACCATCGGAGAACGCCATGCACTATGGAACTCGGGTGTGATAGGTATTCCTGCCAGCAAGGCCTCGCAGGTCATCAGTGACTGGCTGACACTATGCGACTATATGCTTGACGCTGGTGTAGAGGCTTTCAATCTGGAGGAATATGCCTTGTCCATTGCTCTTCTCGAACATACACAGCTGATGGCAACGGACGATCATGTGGGGCACTATTGGGGCAATAAGGCCGACTGGGAACAACTGGTCAGCGACCTGATGTGCAAGGCCTACATGAAGAACCAGACGGTAGAGGAGGAACTGGCTGGGTTGGATATAGAATTGCTAAAGCAGACTCCCGTCTATGTGGATCGTAGCAGCCGTTACGGACAGTTGTGCCGATTGGCCGATAAGCTCTTCCCCATCAGAAAGAAAAGATGCGTATAGCCTCACGCTATACGCACCTCGTCGCATTGGTTATTAATGAAATAAGTAGTAGTTTTTTTCTTTTCTCTTCTTACAGGTGTAGCTGACAACCTACGCCAAACACGCGGTTGGTACGTGTGAAGCTGTCCTTGATAGCAGGATTGGTGGCGTCGGTACGGTCATAGTTGCCATAGTAGGTCTGGAAGTAGGCAGCCTTGATGGCCACGACATCGGAAAGCTTGTAGTTGAAACCGAAACCGATGCTGTAGCTGTTGACAACGAACGACATGTCGTTAATATAGCTGTCGGTGTTGCCGTAGCGCGTCAGCTGGGCACCGGCAGAGAAGGTCAGGTTATCAGTGGTGTCCCACTCAGCACCCCACAGGATCTCGTAGGTGTTATGGCTCAAATTGTCCTGACTGTTGCCATACCACGAAGCGTTCTTGTCGAAGAAATAGTGGCCGCCGACATTGATGCGTACCTGTTCGATAGGACTGTACATCACACCGAGGGTTGCCATAGCAGGAATGTCCTCGTTCACCTTCTCGCCATCGCGGAACTTGTTGACGGCAGGAATTTCGCTGGCCTCGTTGAGGGTCGATTCGTTCTTCATGCGAATCTGTGTTCTGAACTCATACTTGGCAGCAAAATTGAACTGACCAACTTTATAGTCGATACCTACGACAGGAGCAAAACCTACACCAGACTGGTTACACAGCAGATTGACACCATCAGCATATTTGTCCAGCTGACCGAGGCTCTCCTTGGCTTTTACCAACTTGGCTTGTGTGGCAATCAAGTCGGCAGGAACGGGAACTCCGACATCCTGATACTGCTTGATACCAGCATTCACCTGATCCAGATTGTTGCTTACTGTATTGGACGCATTCTGCAGGAAACTGCCGAAGTCAACATAACCGTTGGCTGTCTTCACCTGGATATTGCTCAACTTTGCCTTGTAGGTAGCATCGCCATAAAGCATGCGTAAACCACCATATACTGACAGGTTGGGAATGACCTTGCAGGCAGCACCAATCTGCACGCCGTAGTAGTACTGGCGGCCTTTCATGTAGCTGTCCATGTCGTAGCCCTGAGCACCAAACTGGCCCAGCATCTGGGCAATGTTACCCACCGTGCTCTCGAAGGAACCCAGTCCTTTTTCGAACTCGCAGCTGCCACCACCACCAGGTACTGACAGGTTAGCTTGCAGACTCCAGTGCTCCATGTTGTAAGCGACCTGGATAGAGGGAATAACAGGAGCGTTAGCAACACCCTCAAAAACTTTCGTGGGGTTATTAGGGCTGTTCTTTCTGCCCAGCATATAGACAGGATTGGTCGATTCGATAGTACGCGTCTGGTGGGCATACTGCCAGTTGATACCTAAGTGGAAACCTTCGGGCATGAAGACTACACCGGCAGGGTTGGAATACACACCGTCCAAACCGATAGCGGCATCACGAGAAGGGTTACGCAAAAAGTCAATACTTTGATTGGTGTTTGTGAGAATACCGCCAGCCAAGGCGCTCACCGATGTCATTGTGAAAACAGCAGCCGCTGCTAAAATCTTTTTCATCTTTTAAACAATTTTATCAAAAATCGGCTGCAAAGGTAAGATTATTGCACAAAACAGCGGCAAGAGTGCATAATATATTAATAACTATTAACTAAAAGCTACACGCTTTCTGCACAAAAGTGCAAAAATGTGCAGAATTGTGTGTCCGCAAACATCATTTCTTTCGTTACTTTTCTGTCGGATAGCTGATACGAGTATGATAGATGGTCTTGAGCTTCTCTATCAGAACGGTCTTGGCATACTGAATGTCGCGGAAAGTGATGGGGCACTCACGGAAAAAGCCGTCAGCCACCTGTCCGTCGATGAGACGTTCCACCAACGAACGGATGCTCTGCTCGGAGTAGTCGGTCAAGGACCGGGAAGCGGCTTCGACGGTATCTGCCATCATCAGACAAGCCTGTTCTCGCGTGAAGGGGTTCGGACCAGGATAGGTGAACAGCAAGTTATCGACGGGCTCGTCAGGATGTTCTTTCTGATAGTGCAGATAGAAGTATTTGGCCTTGCCTTGACCGTGGTGTGTGGAAATGAAATCACGAATGACTTCCGGCAGGTTGTATTTGTCTGCCATCTTCAATCCTTCCGTCACGTGACTGATGATAATCTGTGCACTTTCAATGTCGGTCAGCGTCTCGTGGGGATTGATAGCAGACTGGTTTTCGGTGAAATAGATAGGATTTGCCAGTTTGCCGATATCGTGATAGAGAGCACCGGTACGCACTAACTGTGCCTGAGCACCAATCTTGTTTGCAATCTCACCAGCCAGATTAGCTACCTGGATGGAATGGTTGAAAGTGCCTGGAGCCACTTCACTCATGCGCTGCAGCAGTACATTGTTGGTATTGGACAGTTCGATGAGTGTGATGTCGCTGGTAAATCCAAAGGCCTTCTCGATGAGGTAGAGTAGAGGATAGGCGAAGAGCAGTCCGATGCCGTTGACCATCAGGTAGTTGTAGATGTTGTAGTCTATCTGTTGGATGGCATTGGAGTGAATCCAGTCGAATGCCAGGTTGACAGCCATGCAAGCTGCGGTGACAAGGATGGCTGTCTTAAACAGCTGTGAACGTTCGGAGAGCTCGCGCAGAGAAGTGATGGCTGTGAGTCCTGCCACAGTCTCAATAACGATGAACTCAAAGGGGTGCTGTAGCATGATAGCGCATATCAGCACCATGGTAACATGGCTCATGAATGCCGTTCGAGAGTCCATGAAGACACGGATGAAGATAGGTACCATGGCGTATGGCAGGATATACACATGGATGAACGTGTTGCGGATGAACACTGCCGTGAGGAGAGCAAAGATGACGATGAGGGCATAGACCATAGTGATGCTGCGCGCCTTGTCGAAATAGTCTTTGCGATAGAGACTCAGGTAAAGCGTGAAGCACAACATCAGAATGGCTACATACAGGATGTGCCCGAAGAGTGATAGCTGTGTCTGTTTGGTGTTCTCGTTGCGTAGCTCGTTCTCGTGTTTGAAGGATTCTATGATGCGATAGACCTTCTCCGTTACGATGTCGCCACGGTCGATGATTTTCTGTCCTTTCTGTACCAATCCACTGGCGAGTGCCACCCCACTTAGCAAATCACTTTTGCTGGCTTCGCTACGCTCACGGTCGTAGGTAAGATTGGCTGCGATGTAGTTGTCCAAGTTGCATTTCTGCAAAACGCTGCGCTCCTGTGCCAATTGCTCGTCCATGAAAAGGTGCTCATAGGCTGCCTTGGCGGAATAGACGTCCATGATAGAAGCACTGATGGCTTGTTTGCCACTGATGATGCGTAGCATGCTCGTGGTATCGGCACGTAACTCGTCATACGCCTTTTGTTCCATGATACCCCGCTGGTAGAGGTTGTGCAGGCGATTGGTGATGATGCTGGTGAACTTGGCAGGAAGTCCGGCAATACCATTAGGGTAGTCGTTTTTGAACTTCTGCAGCATCTTGTATTCGACATCTCTGTTGAACCGATAATACGGCTCGTACAGGCGCAGGGCACTGTCTCGTTCTTCCTGAATGGCAGATTCAGACTTGTAGATAGGGAAGTCGTAGGGAGCTGTGAAATCGGCATATTTCCAAGGCTTTCCCTGCTCTACAAAGAAGTATGTTCTGTTATCATGAGGCATACACCAGACAACAATTCCAACAGTAGCCAGTACAAGGGCTGTGCGGATGATAATATCACGCCATTTGAGTTCTTTCATATCGTTATATTTGCTATTACCGTGCGAAAATACAAAAAAAAGAGCATAATATCAAAAAAAATGCGTACTTTTGCACAAATTTAATAAGAAAACCCCATTTTACTATGGCAGAAAGAAGAGTTAGAGTGCGTTTTGCACCCAGTCCGACAGGAGCATTGCACATTGGTGGTGTGCGTACAGCTCTTTATAATTATCTGTTCGCACGTCAGCATGGCGGCGACTTGGTATTCCGTATTGAAGACACGGATTCAACCCGTTTTGTTCCTGGTGCAGAGGAATATATTATTGACTCATTCCGTTGGTTGGGAATCAAGTTCGACGAAGGTGTCTCTTTCGGTGGCGACAAGGGTCCTTACAGGCAGAGTGAGCGTCGTGATATATATAAAAGGTACGTGAAGCAGCTGCTGGATGACGACAAGGCGTATATCGCCTTCGACACCCCTGAAGAGCTGGAGAAGAAGCGTCAGGAGGTACAGAACTTCCAGTATGACTGTCACACTCGCAGTCAGATGCGCAACTCGCTGACGTTGTCAAAAGAGGAGGTGGAGCAACTGATAGCCGATGGCAAGCAGTATGTTGTCCGCTTCAAGGTGGAAGCAGGTCAGGAGATTCTGGTTAACGACTTGATTCGCGGTGAGGTGCGTGTCAAGAGCGATATCGTTGACGACAAGGTGCTGTATAAGAGTGCCGACCAACTGCCGACGTATCATCTTGCCAACATCGTCGATGACCATCTGATGGAGATTTCGCACGTCATCCGTGGCGAGGAGTGGCTGCCGTCAGCACCGCTGCATGTGATGTTGTATCGTGCCTTCGGATGGGAGGATACCATGCCTCAGTTTGCTCACTTGCCATTGCTGCTGAAGCCCGACGGCAAGGGTAAGCTCTCCAAGCGTGACGGCGACAGACTGGGATTCCCCGTATTCCCCCTGCAATGGACAGACCCCAAGACGGGCGACGTCAGCCGTGGCTATCGTGAGGACGGCTATTTCCCAGAGGCTGTCGTGAACTTCCTCGCCTTGTTGGGATGGAACCCCGGTACAGAGCAGGAAATCTTCTCGCTCGACGAGCTGGTGCCGCTGTTCGATATCAGCAAGTGCTCAAAGGCCGGTGCTAAGTTTGCATACGAGAAGGCTATCTGGTTCAACCATGAGTATATTCTCATGAAGTCGGCAGAGGAGATTGCTGCCCTCTTCGAACCGATGGTACGCGAGCACTGTCCTAACGAGACGTCGGAGCGAATCCTTCAGGTTACCCGTATGATGAAAGACCGTGTCAGCTTCGTTCACGAGTTGTGGCCTTTGTGCTCTTTCTTCTTCGTGGCTCCTACCGAATACGACGAGAAGACCGTG
>CACYOC010000050.1 GCA_902775975.1 uncultured Bacteroidales bacterium
TCACTGTTCGGCGACCCGCGAGAACCGGCCGTTCCCCGTCACCTCGCTCATCGCCTGCCACGACAGCCGCTTCGGCTTCACCGGCTACCACTACTACATAGAGCGCGACGGCCAACTGTACCAGACCCGCCACGAGGACCTCCCCGGCGCCCATGCCCGCCACTACAACCAGCACAGCATCGGCATCTGCTACGAGGGCGGTCTCGACGCCCAGGGCCGTCCCAAGGACACCCGCACTACAGCGCAGAAAGCCGCCCTCCATGCCCTGCTGAAGTCGCTCCGCATCGACTACCCCGAGGCCGTCATCCTCGGTCACCGTGACCTCCCCAACGTCCACAAGGACTGTCCCTGCTTCGATGCGCAGGAGGAGTACAAGGACATTTAAACGGGGATACCCAAAAAAAGCTCACTCTTCGGATGTGTGAGCCAACCTTTATTGCAACGGTGTCAGGGGATATACGATATTTACAATCAAGATGTTGGCTGCAAGGATGATGACATTCATCACCAAACCGATGCGCATAAAGTCGCTGAAGCGGTAACCGCCAGGTCCATAGACCAACATGTGGGTGGGCGAACCAATAGGGGTGGCAAAGCTACAGCTCACACTGATCATCAGGGCTATGAGGAAGGGGAACGGGTCGTAGCCTAATTTCTCGGCAGCCTCGTACATGATGGGGAAGAACATAGCACCTGCTGCCGTGTTCGAGATAAACTCGGTGATGAAGGTACCGACAAAGCAGATGGCTGTCATAACCACCAGCGGATTGGTGCCGCAGATGTCGAGAATACTATTGGCAAGGCACTCGGCGAGGCCTGTCTTCTGAATGGCAGTACCGAGGACTGCACTGCCGGCAAACACCATCAGTATTTCCCAGTTGACGGCCTTCATGGCCTGTTCCATATTGCAGCAGCGGAAGAGGAGCATGGCGGCGGCTGCCAGGAAGGCGCACTGCAACAGCGGCATGATGCCAAGGGCAGAGACTACTACCATCGCTATCATGATAGCCATGGAGATAAGCGTTCCTGTGCCGAAATTAGGAATGTCTTCGGAGTCGAAGAAACACAGGTCGTTCTTCAGGGAGAACTGGTCTGTATTGAAGTGTTTCGGACAAAAGAACAGCAGCGTATCGCCAGCCTCTAGCACGACATCTCGCGGAGCTTCGTTGATGCGCTCACCGCGTCGGGAGACGGCAGCCAGATAAACATTGTTTTCTTTCTCTATCGTGGTCTTGCCGATGGCTGTCCCTATTAGGCGGCTGTGAAAGTTGACGTAAGCCGTGCGTACCTCGCTGTTGAATTCTTCTTCATCGTAGCGGAAGACATGGTGGTCGGCACTCACCAGCTGGTGCTTTACGGCCATCTCGGCGATATCGGCTATCTTTCCCGCATATACCATGTGATCTCCACCCATGATGGGCTCGTCTTCCATGATGGGCGAAGGGATGTTGTCGAAATGGTACATCTTAATCAGACTGCCACCGCTGATGTTGATGAGTCCTGCCTCGCTCAGCGTTTGCCCGATGTGGGGATTGTCTGACGGTACCTGCAGTTCTACGGTGTATTCGCCCGTAGATTCAAAAGCACTCTCTGGAGCTTTGCGGTCGGGTAGCAGACGGCGCATGGCAATGATGGACAGCACACCGATAAACAAACAGAATAGTCCTGGAATGGTCGTTGTCAGGATGTTCATGGCTCTGCCGGTATTTTCTTCGTAGAGTCCGCTGATGATGAGGTTCGGCGGTGTGCCTATCAGCGTACAGACACCGCCCATGCCCGAGGCATAGCTTAGCGGAATGAGCAGTTTAGAGGGTGCTACTCCCAGTTTCTTGGCCCACATCTTGACCACTTTTACGAAAAGTGCCACGACCGTCGTGTTGCTGAGGAACGAGCTGAGGAATGCTACAGGAAGCATCAGGCGTGTTACTGCCTTGCCGTAGCTGTTAGGAATGCCGAGCAGGTGCTTCACAATCCAGTATAATACGCCGGTATGCGTCAGTCCTGCTACAACTACAAACAGCACACCGACGGTGATAACCGATGTGCCGCTGAACCCTGCGAAGGCTTCCTTAGCGTCCAGTACGCCCGTCACATAGAGGATACCGATAGCTCCGAGGAATACTACGTCGCTGCGCCACTTCGTCGTTAGCAACACCATGAACATACCTACCACCGTTACGATGGTTATCCATGCCTCAATGCCAAAACCTAAGAACATGTTATCGCTCTACAATTTTCTTTGAGTTTATGAGTTTATCTGCTCATCATTGATACGGGTCTTTACCTTATCAACGTAGGCATCGATGCAGGCTACGGCAACGATGTTGACAACGTCGCGGACGGAAGCACCGAAATCGACGAAGTGGATGGGTTTGTTCAGTCCCATCTGGATAGGACCGATAATCTCCACGTCGCTGTTGAGCATCTGCAACATCTTGTATGAGGAGCGTGCTGATGTCAGGTTGGGGAATACCAGCGTGTTGACATCCTTGCCTTTCAGACGGGTGAACGGATACTGCTCGTCGCGCAATTCGCGGTCGAGGGCAAAACCTAACTGCATCTCACCGTCGATAGGCAGGTCAGGATATTGTGCCTGCATGATTTCGTTGGCACGGCGCACCTTCTGGGCTCCGTCGCTGGTGGAGCTGCCGAAGTTGGAGTGCGATATCATGGAGATGACGGGCTTCTCGTTGAAGAAGCGTACGCTCGTGGCAGCCAGTTTGGCAATATCCACCAGCGTGTCGGTATCGGGATTCTCGTTGACCAGCGTGTCGGCAATATAAATGGTGCCCTTGGGCGAGTTGATGATGTGCATGGCTCCGAAGTGCTGGTATTCAGGACGGATGCCGATGACTTCCTTGACCACCTTCACCGTATTGGAATACTTCGTGTAGAGACCGGTAATGAAAGCGTCGGCCTCGCCAGTCTCGACCATCATCATACCGAAGTAGTTGCGCTCGAACATCTTGTCGTTGGCCTCCTGGAAGGTGTAGCCTTCACGTTGGCGCTTCTCGGTCAGAATGTGGGCATAGCGCTCGCGTCGCTCCTGCTCGTTGGGATGACGCAGGTTGACAATCTCGATGCCTTCAAGGTTCAGCTCCAGCTCCTGCGCCAGCTTGGTAATCGCCTCGTCATTTCCCAGCAGGATGGGCTGGCAAATACCCTCTGCCTTAGCCTGTACGGCAGCCTTGAGCATGGTGGGGTGGATGGCTTCAGCAAACACCACGCGCTGAGGATGTGACGCTGCTGTAGAGTATAGCTTCTGTGTGAGCTTGGTCTCCTGACCCAGCAGCACGCTGAGCGAGCGTTTATAGGCATCCCAGTCCTCAATCGTCTTGCGGGCAACACCACTGTCGATGGCAGCCTTGGCAACGGCGGCACTTACCTCAGAGATGAGGCGCGGATCGACAGGCTTTGGTATGAAGTAGTCGCGACCGAAGTGCAGGTTGTTGACTTTATACACATCGTTCACCACGTCGGGAACGGGTTGCTTGGCTAAGTCAGCAATGGCGTGAACGGCAGCCAGCTTCATCTCTTCGTTGATGGCGGTGGCGTGAACGTCTAACGCACCACGGAAGATATAGGGGAATCCGATGACGTTGTTAATCTGGTTGGGATAGTCCGTACGACCCGTTGACATCAGGACGTCGGGACGTGCCGCTGTGGCATCTTCATAGCTGATTTCAGGAACAGGGTTCGCCAACGCAAAGATGATGGGGTCTTTCGCCATGGTCTTCACCATCTCCTTCGACAGCACGTTGCCTTTTGACAGTCCTACGAAGACGTCAGCGCCATTGATGGCCTCTTCCAGCGTGCGAATATCCGTGCGGCTGGTGGCAAAGAACAGCTTCTGGTCGTTCAGGTCGTCGCGGTCTTTGCGGATGACGCCCTTGGAGTCGAGCATGACGATGTTCTCCTTTTGGGCACCGATGGCCATATACAGCTTCGTACACGAGATGGCGGCAGCTCCAGCACCGTTGACGACAATCTTTACCTTTTTGATATCCTTCTTGATGACTTCCAAGGCGTTCTTCAGTCCGGCAGCAGAAATGATGGCGGTGCCGTGTTGGTCGTCGTGCATGACGGGAATATCGAGGGTACGTTTCAGACGTTCCTCAATGTAGAAACACTCGGGAGCCTTGATGTCTTCGAGGTTGATGCCTCCAAATGTCGGAGCTATGCGCTCGACGGCCTCACAGAACTTCTCGGGATCTTTCTCGGCCACTTCGATGTCGAACACGTCGATGCCGCCGTAAATCTTGAACAGCAGTCCCTTACCCTCCATGACGGGCTTGCCGCTCATGGCACCGATGTCACCCAATCCAAGGACGGCAGTGCCGTTGGAGATGACTGCCACCAGATTGCCTTTGTCAGTATAGCGATAGGCATCGTCAGGATTCTGCTGAATCTCCAGACAGGGGTAGGCGACACCTGGCGAATAGGCCAGAGACAAATCGGTTTGCGTACGATAGGCCTTGGTGGGCTTTACTTCAATTTTACCCGGACGACCAGCTTCGTGGTACTGCAAGGCGGCTTCTTTGGAAATCTTTACCATGGTTTGTTTTGTATGTAATATAATAATGAACGCGCGAGAGGGAGCGATATAAAAATCGCTACAGTTCGGTAAACGACAACGGCATGAGTTGCTTGATGCCGTCCATGACGTAGGTGTATTTCGTGCCGTAGAGCAGAATGCGCACCGGTTGTTTGAAACGCGTCTCGGTTTCAATAATTACCTGGCGGCAAGAACCGCACGGACTGGCGGGCTCCTCTAAAAACTCACCCTTGCTGTTGCGTACGGCAATGGCGAGCATCATCACCGGTTGATCAGGGTACTGTGCTCCTGCCGCGAAAATGGCGGAACGCTCAGCACATAGTCCTGAGGGGAAGGCGGCATTTTCCTGGTTACAACCTGGAACAATCGTGCCATTTTTCAACAACAACGCTGCACCGACATGAAAATGAGAGTAGGGGGCATAAGAATTGAACGTTGACTCTTTGGCAACGTCTATCAACTGACGCTCTGCGTCAGTGAGTTCTGAGAATTGCGCTTTCTGAAGCGTAGATTTTAAGGTTATCTCTTCCATAATCTTTGGATTTTTGTTGCAAATTTAATTATTTTTCCTTACTTTTGCATCAAAATTCTTAAGAAAATACATGAAACGGTCTTTTTTTTCGTTTTTTTTGCTTTGGGGAGTGCTTTTAGAGGCACTTTCGCAGTCTGCTGCGTGGAATAAAACCTATCAGGACTACTTTGACTTGTACGACGACGTTGCCATAGAACAGATGCAGAAATATGGCATCCCTGCCAGCATCACCTTGGCTCAGGGAGTGCTGGAATCTGGAGCCGGTAAGAGTGAGTTGGCGCGAAAGGGTAACAATCACTTCGGCATCAAGTGTAACGGCTGGACAGGTCGGAAGACTTATCACGACGATGATGAGTTGCAGGAGTGTTTCCGGGCGTATGACAATGCCTATCAGAGCTATGTCGATCACTCGTTGTTCCTGAAGAACAGTCCTCGCTATGCGCGTCTCTTCGAACTGAAGCGTTCCGATTATAAAGGATGGGCAAAAGGGTTGAAGGCTTGCGGTTATGCCACCAGCCCGACGTATGCCCAGCGACTGATCAACATCATCGAGCTCTATGAACTTTACAAATACGATAAGGGTGGGAAGTTTGATAAGTTCCAGGTTCAGCAGTTGGAATTAGGCGACTTGCGTCACGTCTATGCTTTCAACGACAACTACTACGTGGTGGCTCGTCGCGGCGACTCGTTCCGTTCTATTGCCAACGAGGTTGGCATTTCGTATCGCCGTTTGGCCAGTTTCAATGAGCGCGACAAGGACGACAGTCTGGAACAGGGCGAAATCGTATGGCTGAAGAAAAAGCGTCGCAAGGCTCCCAAGGAGTTCAAGAATCGGCCGCATCAGGTTGTCATAGGAGAGTCGATGTATTCCATCGCTCAGAAATATGGTATCCGACTGAAAAATCTCTATAAGATGAACGACCTGCCACCTGAATATATGATTCAGGTAGGAGATCGTTTACGTATTAGGTAGTTAAAAACTGCTAAAATATATCATAAAGTCAAAAATTATATATACCTTTGCAAATTGATAAGTCGAGTTGACAAAATATGAGTAACAATATATCGCATTCGGGGGTTGTTGAAAGCGTCGAAGACGGTTGTGTACATGTGCGCATCGTCCAGACGTCTGCTTGCTCAGCCTGTAAGGTCGCTGGCTATTGCAATGCCTCGGAGTCGAAAGAAAAATTGGTCGATGTCTATACTGCTGACACCCAACGCTATAGCGTAGGTCAGTCGGTGACAGTCATGGCCTCCCGCCAAGTGGCGGCACATGCTTTGCTGTTAGGCTTCGGACTCCCTTTCTTAGTCCTCGTAGGGGTGCTGGTGGTCGTATTACAGATGACAGGTAACGAGCTGTGGGCAGCCTTGGCTGGATTACTCAGTCTGGCACCTTATTACTTGCTCCTCTATTTCTTTCGCAATCGGCTGCGCGACAAATTATCCTTCTGGATAGAATGAAATAACATTATAACTAAAACAAATAAACAAAACAAGTAACTTTATGGATTTTATTTTGATTGCAGTTGCAGTATTGGGCGCCATCGGACTGATAGCAGCTCTTGTACTGTATGTCTGCTCCAAGAAGTTCGCTGTCTATGAGGACCCACGCATTGCCCAGGTTACTGAGCAGTTGCCTGGTGCAAATTGTGGCGGTTGCGGATTTGCTGGATGCGGTGGCTTGGCCGATGCACTCGTCAAGGGTGCTGACGCAGGCAGTATTGACGGGCTGAAATGTCCCGTTGGTGGAGCAGAGGTGATGGGCAAGGTGGCCGACCTGTTAGGTATGGCCATTGCCAACGGTGAGCCTATGGTAGCCGTAGTACGTTGTAACGGAACCTGTGCCATGCGTCCGAAGATTGCAGAGTATAGTGGTCTGCGCACCTGTGCAGCCATGAACTCCTGTGGTGCCGGTGAGACCGCTTGCGGTTTTGGTTGTCTGGGTTGTGGCGACTGTGTCGCTGCCTGCCAGTTCGACGCTATCCACATGAATCCCGAGACCGGTCTCCCCGAGGTCGATGAAGAGAAGTGTACCTCTTGTGGCGCTTGTGTCAAGGCTTGTCCTCGTCACATCATCGAGCTCCGTAAGAAAGGACCGAAGGGTAGGAGAGTGTTCGTCTCTTGTGTCAACAAGGACAAGGGCCCTGTTGCCATGAAGGCTTGTAAGGCTGCTTGTATCGGTTGTGGCAAGTGCGAGAAGGAGTGTAACTTCGGCGCTATCACCATTGAGGGCAATGTTTCGTACATCGACTTCAACAAGTGCCGCATCTGCCGCAAGTGTGTTGCCGTATGTCCTACCAAGGCCATTCACGACGTGAACTTCCCGACACCTGCTCCCGCTCCGAAGCCCAAAGAGCCCGCTGCTCCCAAGGCTGAAGCACCCGCTGCTCCCAAGGCTGAAGCTACTGTGCCCAGCGATTCAGTCGCTGGGAAAAATGTTGAACCCGAAGTAAAGAAGGAGGAGAAAGCATGAACGTAAGAACATTCCGTATTGGTGGTGTACACCCCGAAGAGAATAAGCTGACTCACGACGTAGCCACGAAGGTTGCAGCTCTGCCCAAGCAGGCCATCTTCCCCTTGTCTCAGCACATCGGTGCTCCCGCAAAACCTGTTGTTGCCAAGGGCGACAAGGTGAAGGTTGGTACCCTGATTGCCGAGGCTGGTGGTTTTGTCTCTGCTCCTATCTATAGCAGTGTCAGCGGAACCGTGTTCAAGATTGATACCGCTATCGATGCCACTGGCTATCGCAAGCCCGTTATTATTATTAATGTAGAAGGCGACGAGTGGGAAGAGTCGATAGACCGTAGCGATAAGTTAGAGACCGTCAAGGCTCATCCCGAGCTGACTCCCGAGGAAATCGTGGAGCGCATCAAGACCGCAGGTGTTGTTGGTATGGGTGGTGCTTGTTTCCCCACCTTCATCAAACTCTGTCCGCCGCCTACAGCTAAGGCTGAGTGTGTGATCATCAATGCTGTAGAGTGCGAGCCCTACATCACTGCCGACTTCCGTCTGATGATGGAGCATGCCGATGAGATTCTCGTCGGTCTGGAACTGTTGATGAAGGGAGCCAAGGTGACGAAGGGCTACATTGGTATCGAGACCAACAAGATGCCCGCCATCGAACTGTTGACCAAGAAATGTGCCGAAGTGTTCGGCGCTTCTGAGTACCAGGTTGAGGTTGTTCCCCTGAAGCAGCGCTACCCACAGGGTGGTGAAAAGCAGCTCGTTGATGCCGTTATCCGTCGTCAGGTTCCAGCACCTCCCGCTATCCCTGTCAACGTTGGAGCAATTGTTCAGAACGTAGGTACTGCATACGCTGTATATGAGGCAGTTATGAAGCGCAAGCCGCTCTTCGAACGCTATACCACAGTGACTGGTAAGCGCCTGGCTAATCCCGGCAACTTCCTGGTTCGTATGGGTACGCCGATGCAGGATTTGATCGACGCTTGTGGCGGTATGCCCGAGGGTGACAACAAACTGCTGGCTGGCGGTCCTATGATGGGTAAGGCACTGACCTCTACCGAGGTGCCTATCTGCAAGGGAACCAACTCCGTGACGATTATCTCTGGTGAGGAAGCTTTCCGCAAGGAGCCGAATCCTTGTATTCGTTGCGCTAAGTGCGTGAGCGTATGTCCTATGGGCTTAGAGCCTTACCTGCTGGCTAAGCTTGCTGCTGTTAAGAACTGGGAGCGTGCCGAGAAGGAAGAGGTTGTCAGCTGTATCGAGTGTGGCTCGTGCCAGTTTACGTGTCCTGCTCACCGTCCGCTGCTTGACAACATCCGTCAGGCCAAGGGAACGGTCATGGGCATCATTCGTGCTCGTGCTGCCGCAGCCGCAGCTAAGAAATAGCCAAATGGTTAAATTGAGAAATAAATAGTAATATTGTAAATAGTCAAATTGTAAATTCTCAATATGGGAAAATTAATTGTTTCATTGTCACCTCATGCACACGGAACAGATACCGTCGAGAAGAACATGTACGGGGTTATCATTGCCCTGATGCCTGCGCTGCTCGTGTCGTTCTATTTCTTCGGCATTGGTTCTGCCATTGTCTGTGCTACGAGTGTTGCTGCCTGCGTTTTCTTTGAGTGGGCTATCAATAAGTTTATGCTTAAGAGCGAGCGCAATACCGTTTGCGACGGCTCTGCCATCCTGACAGGTCTGCTGCTCGGCTTCAACCTTCCCAGCAACCTCCCCATCTGGATTATCATCATCGGTGCCCTGTTTGCCATCGGTGTTGCCAAGATGACGTTCGGCGGTCTGGGTAATAATCTCTTCAACCCTGCACTGGTAGGTCGTGCTGCCCTGTTGGTAGCCTTCCCCGCACAGATGACCACTTGGCCTCAGGTAGGTCAGCTGGGCAGCTACCTCGATGCTGAGACGGGTGCTACACCGCTGTCTATCATGAAGGATGCCATCAAGACGGGCGATGCTTCCGTGCTCGACCAGCTGCCTTCATCGTTCGACCTCTTTATCGGTAATCATCCCGCTGGTGCTGGTGCCTTAGGTGAAATCTGCGCCCTGGCACTGCTGTTAGGTCTTGTCTATATGCTGTGGAAGAAGATCATCACTTGGCATATCCCCGTTAGCATCATCGGTACGGTATTCGTGTTTGCCGGTATCTGCCATCTGCTCGATCCCTCCTATGCTGATCCTATCAGTGTCATCCTCTCTGGTGGTCTGATGCTCGGTGCCATCTTTATGGCTACCGACTATGTCACATCGCCTATGACCGCCAAGGGTCAGCTCATCTACGGTGTGTGCATTGGTTTCCTCACCATTGTCATTCGTAACTGGGGCGCCTATCCCGAGGGTATGTCGTTCGCCATTCTGATTATGAATGCCTTCACACCGCTGATTAATACTTATGTTAAACCCAAGCGCTTCGGTGAAGTGCCCGAAAAGAAATAAGACGCTATGAAGAAGTTAGAATCATCACTGACAAATATGGTGCTGGTACTTACCTTAGTAGCAGTCATCATGGGTGGCGCCTTCGTGAATCATCTCACCGAGGGTCCCATCTCAGAACAGAAAGCAAAGGCACTGGCCGACGGTATCAAGACCGTCATGGTGTCTGACAATATTACCGTTGCCGAACCCGTTGAGGTCAAGCAGAACATCGACGGCAAGGAAGCCATTTTCACCATCTATCAGGTAAAGGACGCTCAGGGTCAAGACCTGGGAGCTGCCGTGGAATCTACTACTGGCGGTTTCGGTGGCGACCTGAAGGTGCTCGTCGGTTTCGATCCCGAAGGCAAGATTTTAGGTTACACGCTGTTGGAGCATTCCGAGACCCCTGGTCTGGGTGCCAAGGCCGACAAGTGGTTCCAGAAGGGCGAGAAGGGTGACATCATCGGCAAGGACCCCAAGGAGCCCCTCGTGGTTTCCAAGGACGGCGGTCAGGTGGATGCCATTACTGCATCAACCATTACCAGCCGTGCATTCCTGAAGGCTGTCAACAACGCCTATAACGCTTACAAGGTAACACCTGCTGTCACTGCCGACGCAGAGAGCGGTGCTACACAGCAAGTAAAAGACAATGAAGAAAAAGTGGAGGAGTAAGCTATGAGTTATATTGATATTATAAAAAATGGCATCGTCAAGGAGAATCCTACGTTCGTCCTGATGCTCGGTATGTGTCCTACGCTGGCCACAACCACCTCTGCCATGAACGGTATGTCGATGGGTTTGGCCACCATGGCTGTGCTCATCTGCACTAACTTTGTTATTTCCTGTCTGAAGTCTGTTACCCCCGACAAGGTGCGCATTCCCGTGTTCATCGTTGTTATTGCAGCCTTCGTGACCATGTTGCAGCTGGTTATCAAAGCCTTCCTGCCTGATATTGACGCCGCTCTCGGACTGTTCATTCCTCTGATTGTGGTGAACTGTATCATTCTGGGACGTGCGGAGGCCTTTGCTGCCAAGAACTCA
>CACYOC010000051.1 GCA_902775975.1 uncultured Bacteroidales bacterium
ATGTTCGTATAAATGCTCAATCATCATACTTAAATAATCCTTTTGCTTGCAAAGATACAAATAAAAAATGAAAGACAAAAGAAAAAGGCGGAAATCTTTTGATTTCTGCCTTGAACTTGAGATCACCAAGACGGTTCCTTGATTCATTTCACTTCAACAACTTCCTGTCGTTATACCCTTCCAATACCTGCTTCTTTTCACTTTTTCTCCTTCTTACTACTCTCTTTGAATTCTGCAATCCATTCCCGCACTTTTGCCTGTAGCAAATCCTTGTCAGGCAAATAGAGCTGATATTGCGTGGCATAAATGTTGGCATCCTTGGGCAACGTGAGTTCTACAAGAGCGTCTTTCTTGCTCTCGCAAAGCAGTATGCCAATAGTAGGCTTCTCAAATTCTTGCTTTACAAACCTATCATAATAGTTGACATACATCTGCATCTGTCCAAGGTCTTGATGAGTCAGTTTGTCTGTCTTTAAATCTATCAGCACATAGCATTGCAGCAGACGATTATAGAACACCAAGTCAACATAGAAGTTCTCTTCTTCAAATGTGAATCTCTTCTGGCGTGCTTCGAAAAGGAATCCTTTTCCCAGTTCAAGGAGAAACTGCTGCATTTTGCTGATAATGGCATCCTCTAATTTGCTCTCAGTATATGCAGAGTCAGGCTTCAACCCTAAGAACTCCAATGTCAGCGGGTCTTTGATGATGTCCGAAGGCTTCTCTATGGTTTGTCCTTCCTTTGCCAGTCGCATCACTTCTTCCTTATCACGGCTCAGTGCCAAACGTTCATAAAGGCTACTACCTACCTGACGACTTAGCTGGCGCACACTCCATTGCTGTTGAGTACATTCAATTTCATAGAAATTTCTAGCCTCTGGGTTCTCTATTCGCATCAATACAAGATAGTGTGACCAAGAAAGGGAGAAAGAAATATCTTCATTATATCTACGTGACAGTATTGCGGAATTTGGTAAATGCTGCTTACCATCTTCAATTTCGTCTACACTGTTGACGATATTTAATTTCGTCTGCATTGTAGACGAAATCTGCCTTGAAGAATATACTCGATAGAACTTTCTGCATTTGTCCAAAGTTTCCACGGACCAACCATCACCAAAGCGTTCTGTCAATCGGGCTGATAATACTTTCAGAACTTGCTTCCCATATTCAGCTCTTACCTTGCCTTGTTGCTCGTCTTCAACAATATATTGACCTACGCCATAATATTATGTTTTGTTTTGCTTTGCCATATCTTTTTAGTTATTGAAGCCTATCTTAGGCGTACCATGTGCAAAGATAATCAAAAATGTCGAAGATGTGATGATTTATCAACATAAATTAAGAAAAAGAACAGTCTTTTTCGAAAACACTATCACTGGTGAGAGTTTCATTCCTCCTGCTCTTTTCAGTGTAGCATGGCTGCGGTATAGATGCGCCCGGAGGCAATGCCGAGGCGGCGGGCGGAGAAGAAGTCATCTGACTGCTTGACGGTGCAGATGCCACTCTGCGAGATGTTGGCCGGTTGCACACCGGCTGCTGTGAGCTGTAAGTAGTTGCAGTGAGGTAGGTCGATATGCCACTTCTCAGAGCCATCTTTTGCAGGATAGCGGCGGCTGATGGACGGCATGTCGAAGCCTGCTTGCTGGAAGGCGTCATAAACCTCTTGTCCCACCTCAAAGCTGTCGAGACTGATGCCCGGTCCTATCTGTGCTATCAGCGTCTCGGGGCGAGTGGCATAGGCGCTGCTCATGGCGGCAATGGTGTGGCGAACGATGCGGCTGACCGTGCCTCGCCATCCGGCATGAACGGCACAGACGGCTTCGTGTTGCGGGTCGTAAAGCAGGAGGGGGATGCAGTCGGCGGTGCTGACACCAATGCACACTCCTCGGACGTTGGTCATCAGGGCGTCGATGCCTTCCAAGGCTTGCTGGCGTTCCTGCGGTGACAGCGACAAGAAGGCTTTGTCAATGACGGCAGCATGCGTCTCGTGTGTCTGGTGAGGCAGTATCAGGCGGCTGTCGTCGATGCCGAGAAAGGCGCAGAGTGCTGCGCGGTTTTTGCGGATAGCCTCTTCGTCATCGCCACAGTAGGGGTTGATGTTGAACGAGGCATAGTTGCCCGTGCTAACCCCACCTTGTCGCTTTGTGCTGAACGCCGTCACGGAGGGCGCCATGAAGTATTTGTGCAGTGTTTGCATATCGTATTGCATGATATTTACTGCAAAGTTAATCATTTTTCCCGAAACAGCGAAAAGTTTCATTTTTTTTATTTACCTTTGCGGTATGAAAAAAATATCGCTATTTCTTTTCTCATGTCTCGTCAGCATAGGAACGTTGCTGCTGTACAACATACCTTTCTTCAACTATGTTGCCGACAACAGCAATGAGAGCGCTGGCGGATGGTTGCTGCTGCTGGCATCGTTGGTAGTTGTCATGCTGTCGCTCCACTTCATGCTGACCTATCTCACCCTGTTCCTGCTGAGGAAGGTCGGCCGCGTACTGCTTGCTATCTTATCGGTTATCAATGCCGTGGCTGTCTATTTTGTCTTCACCTACCACGTGATCATAGATGCCACAGCCATTGAGAACGTGTTCAATACGAGATACTCCGAGGCATCAGGTTTCTTCAGCTGGTCGCTATGGCTATTCATCTTGGCAGCAGGCGTCTTGCCGGCAGTGTTTTGTCTGTTGCAGCCCGTTGTCATAGGCAAAGCGAAGAAGATGGCTGTTTACTGTGGCGCTTCGCTGGCGGTCATCCTCGCGGTCTTAGCGCTGAATGTCCACCAGACACTCTGGATTAGTCAGCACGATACGGAACTGGGCGGACTGCTCCAGCCGTGGTCTTACCTGGTGAATACCTGCCGCGTCATCAGCTTCAGCCACGACGAGCAGGCAGAAGAGATAAAACTGCCCGACGGAAGGATTACGGACAGCGAGAAGGCGGTGGTGGTGCTTGTCATTGGCGAGTCGGCACGCAAAGCCAACTTCCAGCTCTACGGCTACTGGCGCGATACCAATCCGCTGCTGTCACGCCAGAAGGGTTTGAAGGTCTATCAGGCTACGTCGTGTGCTACCTATACCACCGCAGGCAGCAAGGCCATCCTCGAGCCCAAGAACACCGACGAGTTGTATGAGTTGTTGCCCAACTATGCCTTCAGGACGGGTGCCGATGTATCGTGGCGTACCTCGAACTGGGGAGAGCCGCCTATCCATATTGAAGAATATCTCACGGATTCGGAACTAAGTCTGCGCTATCCCGACGAAGACCATCACTACGACGGCATCCTGTTTCACGGACTGCGAGAGCGCATCGTGTCCAGCGACAAGAATAAGGTGCTCATCGTGTTGCATACCAGCACCAGCCACGGTCCTCAGTATGCCGACAAATATCCCAAGGAGTTTGAGGTGTATAAGCCTGTGGCGAAGAATGTGGAAGAAGGCGAGAAGAATGTCGCCATGCTCGTCAACGCCTACGACAACACCATCCGCTATACTGACTATCTGCTGAGCAACCTGATTGACACGTTGCGCTCGATGGACGACTGGCACAGCGCCATGATTTTCATTTCCGACCACGGCGAGTCATTAGGCGAGAACAAGGTGTTCATGCACGGCCTGCCCATGAAGATTGCTCCTCGTGTGCAGTACGAGATTCCTTTCCTGGTATGGACCTCGAAGGACTTCCGCCGCTTCAAGCCCGACAGCCAGCTGCCAGCGGTTCTCGAACAGCATTACGTCTTCCACTCCGTGCTGAACCTGCTGTCTATACAGTCGCCTGCCTACGATGAGGCTTTTGATGTTTTTTTGAAGTAAAAACAGCAAAATACCACGTTCGTGGTATGCGAATAACACGTCAAAGGTATTGTGAGAGTGAAAAAATCGCCGTAATTTTGCACCGTGATTCAGAACTTAGAAAGTAAAACGTTATATATAATAATTAAATTAAGGTAAGGATTATGACAAAGATTGCAAAACAACTGACAGAGCTCGTAGGCAATACGCCTCTTCTGGAGCTCAACAAGTTTTCAACGGCAAAGGGTCTTGAGACGCCTGTCATTGCCAAAGTAGAGTTTTTCAACCCGGGCGGTAGCGTGAAGGATCGTATTGCATTGGCGATGATTGAGGACGCTGAGGCGAAGGGTATTCTGAAGCCCGGTGCTACCATCATCGAACCCACCAGCGGCAATACCGGCGTAGGACTGGCACTGGTCAGTGCCGTCAAGGGCTATCACCTCATCCTTACTATGCCTGAAACCATGAGCGTGGAGCGTCGCAACCTCGTCAAGGCATACGGTGCTGAGGTGCGGCTGACCTCTGGTAAAGACGGCATGCCTGGTGCCATTCGTGCTGCCGAGGAGTTGCGCGACACCATTCCCGGAGCCGTTATCCTGCAGCAGTTTGAGAATGCAGCCAACCCCGCCAAGCACTATGCCACTACGGGGCCTGAAATCTGGCGCGACACCGACGGACAGGTAGATATCTTTGTGGCTGGTGTCGGCACTGGCGGTACCGTTTCCGGTGTTGCCAAGTATCTGAAAGAGCAGAAGCCCAGCGTGAAGATTGTCGCCGTAGAGCCGAAGTCGAGTCCTGTGCTCAACGGTGGTGCCAGCGGCCCTCACAAGATTCAGGGCATCGGTGCAGGTTTCATTCCCAAGACCTATAACGGCAACTTCATTGACGAGGTGTTCGATGTGGAGAATGACGATGCCATTCGTACCGGTCGTGAGGTGGCCCAGCAGGAGGGCTTGTTGGTCGGCATCTCATCAGGAGCAGCCTTGTTTGCTGCCACCGAGCTGGCCCGTCGTCCTGAAAACAAAGGCAAGAAGATTGTCGTCCTCTTGCCTGATACGGGTGAGCGCTACCTCTCAACGGTGCTCTATGCTTTCGAGGATTATCCTCTGTAAGCCTTATGCTTCCTTGGGCTCGGCGTTTTGCTTGAGTTCCTCCACAAACTCGCTGATTTTGTGTAACTCGCGAGGAATGTGAATGTTCTGTGGGCAGTGCGGTTCGCACTGTCCACAACCTATACAGTGGTCTGCCTGTCGCATCTTGGGAACGGCACGGTCCAGGCCAATCAGGTAGTTGCGGCGCAGACGGGCATACTCCTCTTTGATGTTGGGACGCGGCAGGGTGCCTTCGTTCTTACATTTATTATAGTGTATGAAGATGGCAGGAATGTCGATGCCGTAGGGGCAGGGCATGCAGTATTCGCATTCGTTGCAGGGAATGTTCGCCAGTCCTACGATGCGCTCGGCAATGTCTTTCTGCAGATACTCCAGTTCGGCATCGGTGAGCGGCACCAGCGGACAGTAGGAGAGCAGGTTGTCCTTCAGGTGCTCCATGTAGGTCATGCCGCTGAGCACGGTGAGCACGCCTTTCGGTGTTCCTGCATAGCGGAACGCCCATGACGCTACGCTACGTTCCGGTGCGTGTTGCTTGAGTTCGGTGGCGATGTATTGGGGCAGGTTTGCCAATCGGCCTCCTAACAGCGGTTCCATGATGACGGAGGGGATGCCTCGCTTCTGCAGTTCGCCATACAGATAGCGGGCGTCGGTATTGCTCTTGTTGATTTCGTCGGCAAAGTCCCAGTCCAGATAGTTCAGCTCTATCTGCACGAAGTCCCACTTGTATTTGTCGTGCATGGACAGCAGCCAGTCGAACACTTCGATGTCGCCGTGATACGAGAAGCCGAGGTTGCGGATGTGTCCTGCTTCCCGTTCCTTGACGCAGAAGTCCAGCATACCATTGTCGATATAGCGCTTCTTAAAGGCCTCCATGCCACCGCCTCCGATGCTGTGCAGCAGGTAATAGTCGATGTAGTCCACCTGCAGCTGCTTCATGGAGTTTCGGTACATTTCAATACTTGCCTCGCGGCTTTGAGTGGCGGGGTTGAAGTTGGAAAGCTTGGTGGCAATGAAGTATTCTGAGCGCTTATGGCGACTCAGGGCTATGCCGGTACACGCTTCGGACTTTCCCTGGCAATAGACGGGGCTGGTGTCGAAGTAGTTGACGCCATGCTCGATGGCGTAATCTACCTGTTTGTTAATCATGTCCTGGTCGTAGTCGTCCTTATTCTCAGTCATGGAGGGCAGTCGCATCATGCCGTAGCCCAAGAGCGACACCTTGTCGCCCGTCGTAGGATTCTGACGATAGGTCATCTTGCCAACGGGCGGCTCTACCTGCTGCTTGTATTCCTCGACAGCCTGTTCTTCCTCCTTCGATTTACAGCCCGTCAACACTGCTGCCGTGGTGAGTGATGCCCCACCGAATATTTTCAGGAAAGACCTGCGTGATATATCTTTCATCTCTTTCATCTTCTTCGTTTCTTTCGTGTCAGACTATAACTCCTTGTGAACTTCATGTCCCTCTACATAGATGGCTGAGAAGGGACGGGCAGGACACAAGTACTCGCAAGCGCCGCAGCCGATGCATGCCGCTTCGTTGACAGCGGGAATGTAGGGCGACTCATCGTCGTCAGGATTGCTGGGCACCATCTCGATAGCTCCTGTGGGACAGTGGCGGGCACAGTTGCCACACTCTACGCCGTCGGTCAGGGGGATGCAGTTCTTCTTGATCCAGACGGCATGACCTATTTGTGTCGCGGCTTTCACTTCCAGGTCGATAGGCTTGATGGCTCCTGTAGGACATACTTCTGAACAGCGATGGCACTCCGGACGGCAGTAGCCACGCTCGTACGACATGACGGGTTGCATCAGGTGCAACCAGTCGCTGGAGGGACGGAGCACCTCATTGGGGCACTCCGAGATACACAGTTGACAACCCGTGCATCGTTTCTCCATATTGCGGAGTGAGAGCGCACCAGGGGGCACAAGGGGCGTCTGGCGTTTGGGTGCAGCCTTATCCTCTATCTCTGCCAGTCCTCCGTCCATCATCTTGTCCTTCTGCTGTGCCAAGGCGGCAGTAGCCAAAAGGGTAGAGGAGAGCAGGAAGGAGCGGCGCGAAAGACCTTCAGCGTCATGGGGCTTATGGGGCTCATGGGCCTTATGGGCCTGGTAGGACAGCGCGTCGTGCTTGCAGGCGTTGATGCAGTCGCCGCAAACGATGCAGCGGCTGGCATCGACGGTGTGCGTCTTATAGTCGATGCAGGCACTCTTGCAATTCTTGCTGCACAGCGAACAGCTCTTGCATTTCTCGGCATCGAAGCGTATCTTCAGCAGCGAGAAACGGCTCAGGAAGGAAAGAATGGTGCCTACGGGACAAAAGGTATTGCAATAGGTTCGTCCGTTGCGCCATGCCAATACGCCCAATACAATCAGCATGACTGCGCTGATGATGAGCGATGGTAAGGAGCGCAGCCAGATGTCGGAATGATAGAAAGCGTAACTGTCGTAATACTCGGCAATGGAGGCTAACACGTTGTTGCCTGCCTGATAGACGGGCTGCAGCAAGTTCATGGCAATGATGCCGAAGGTAGAGTAGGGATCCAGCAGCTGCACCAGTGTGCCGATGCCTGCAAAAAAGGCAATGACGAACAAGACCAGCACCGGATAGCGCAGCCACTTCACCTCTTTCGAGTAGCTGTAGCGGTTTTTCTTCTGCTTCTTTCCCAGCCAGCCGAACAAGTCCTGAAGGATGCCCAGCGGACAGATGATGCTGCAATAGATGCGTCCGAAGACGAGCGTCAATGCCACCAGCAGCACGATAGCGATGACGTTTACCGCCAGCACCGCCTCTACCAGCTGCAACTTGGGAATCCATGACAACCAATGGTGCAGGGTGCCTGTAAAGTCCAGGAATAGCAGCGTGATGGCGATGAACATCGCTGAAGCTAAAATAATTCTTATTCTCCTTAGCATATCGAGTTGTGTTTTATTTCTTTATTTCTTTTCTTGCGGTACATCTGACCACGAGAATGCTCACCTCGTAGAGCAGGTAAATGGGCAGCGCCACGACAAAGAGCGTGAAGGCGTCGGTCGTCGGCGTAATGATGGCTGCCACTATCAGTACGGCTACCAGTGCGTGTCGGCGGTATTGGCTCATCAGACTTCCCGTCAGCAGTCCCATCCGTCCTAATAAGCCACTGACTACGGGCAGTTCGAAGACCACTCCCATCACCAGTCCCATGCTCAGCAGCGTGTCGATGTACGACTGTAGGGTCAGCATGTTGGCCACATCAGGAGCCACCTGGTATGTCCCTAAGAAGTGTAGCGTCAGCGGAAAGACGAGAAAGTAGTTCGTCAGCGTACCGATGATAAACATCAGGTATCCCGTTCCCACAATCCATAAGGAATAGTGGCGCTCGTTTTGATAGAGTCCCGGCGATATGAAACGGAACAGCTCATAGAGGATGTAGGGCGATGCCAGCAGCAGTCCTGTATAGAGGGCTGTCCGCATGTGTATCATGAATTGCTCTGTCAGTCCTGTGTTCATCAGGCTGATACAGAAATCATCGACGCCCAGGAGCCGGTAGGTCACGAAGTCGCTGCTTCGTGGTGCTAACACAATGTCAAACAGCAAGTTCTTCTGCACGAAAGCCACGATCGTCAGGATAACGACGACAAGCACCATTCTCAACAGTGCTGAGCGCAGCACGTCCAGATGGTCCCAGAATGTCAATGGCTCACTATTCACCTTGTTGCTGTCCCTCGTCTTTTTCTGACTTCTGGTCGCCGTTCATACCATCCTTAAAGCTCTTTACACCCTTGCCCAGACCGTTCATCAGTTCGGGAATCTTCTTTCCACCGAACAGCAACAGCACAATGAGGGCAATGACGAGAATCTCGTTAAGTCCTAATCCAAACATCTTTTTTCTTATTTTTAGTTATAACAAATGCAAATTTAAATAAAATTTCCGAGATTATAAGCCAGTTGAGATAAAAACTGAAACAAATTGCCCCGAAAAGTTAGAAATCAAGGCCTCCATACGCTCT
>CACYOC010000052.1 GCA_902775975.1 uncultured Bacteroidales bacterium
GCAAGGCGTCAGAGCGGATACGCTTACATTTTATGAGGGGGTCATGAGGGGGATATGTGACGGATAAAGCCTAACCCCCTCATCGTTGAAACGCCCTGTGCATCGGCATTGCGAACGATTTTACGCCAAAAATGAGGGGGAGGGCGGTTTTAAAGTGAAAAGTGAAAAGTGAAAAATGAAAAGTGATAAGTGATAAGTGAAAAAGGAAAGGCGGCGATTGAGCGAGGATAGGGCTCGCACCGAACGAAAGGTACTTTCGCACGCGACGAAACGGCACTTTGCACGCGACGAAACGGCACTTTGCAGGGTGTGCGAACGGCTTTCGACGGGGGAGAAGACGTATTTCGTCGGGTGGGAGTAGGGTTCTCATTTATTTTTAGCGGCCGCTACGTTTATTTTTGGCGGGAGCCAAAAATATTCACGGCGCCCGCCAAAAATGAATTTAGCGCCCGCCGTGAACCTATTTTTAATTGAATACCTGTTTCCTTGGTAAGGGGAACCGCTGGGATAGATACTGTTACAGCTTAGCGCTTGATGACGTAGCCGTTTTTCTTCTTGATGAAGGCGCTATGGCGGATGGTGTGGGTCTCGTGGTCGAAGTAGATGTTGGGGTTGACGGCCTGTCCGTTGACGCGGGTTTCGAAATGCAGGTGGGGTGTGGTGGCCCTGCCTGTTTGTCCTGTGAGCGCGATGACTTGTCCGGCCTTCACCCAGTTGCCGGCCTTGACAAGGTTTTTGCTGTTGTGGCTGTAGTAGGTCTCCAAGCCGTTCTCGTGGCGGATGCGGACCAGGTTTCCGTAACCGGCGAAGGGGCCTGAGAAGACAACCTCGCCATCGAAGGCGGCATGTATCTCGTCGTTCTTGACGGTCTTCAGGTCAACGCCGGTGTGGCGGCGCCCGCCACGGGCTCCGTAGGCGCTGATGACTTTTGAGCCGGGTAGGGGATAGCACCACCAGAGCGAAGGGGTGGTGTCGTTGACTTCGGGCCTGGGCAGAATGCTGAGGTTGACTTTCCAGTTGGCGGTCTTCTGGAAGAGGACGTTCTGCGGTCGCAGGCGGTGGCTCTCCAGACTGACGAGTATCTCGGGGTTGATGCGGCTGCCGTTGATCATCATGGTGAAGAGGCTGTTTTTGTCGCCTGTGATGGCGATGGTCTGTCCGGCTTTGACCTTGTCGCCGGACTTGACGAGGTTCTGGGCGTTGTTGCCATAGACGGTCTCGAGACCGTTGGGGTGTCTGATGACGATGACGTTGCCGAAGGTCTCGTGGTGTCGCCGTGACAGACGCACACGACCGGGGAACATGGCTTTGACGGCGTCGCCCTTGCGGGTGCTGATGTTGACGATGTAGTCCGAGCCCATTGTGGCGGTGCCGACGGGCAGGGGGAAGCAGTAGTCCTGCTCCATGAGTCCGAAATCTACGGTGAAGGCGTCGTACTGTTCAAACAGGGTGGGGTCGGCAATACTGATCTGCTGCTGCTCCAAGGCAGAGAAGGTATTCTGACCGCATGCCGACAGGGTCATCAGCATGAGTACCGTGAACAGGTAACGCAGTTTATTCTTCATACTCGTAGTCGTCTAAGTCCTCGTAGTCTAAATCGTCAATGTCTTCTATGTCTTCAGTGTATTCTATGTCGTCGTCAGCGCCTTCGTCGGCGAGTTCTTCGGCAAAGCGGGTCATGTCCTTGTCACGGTGTACCAGCGTGTCTTCTGCCATGACGGCTGCCAGCTTGTTGCTCTCGGCGTTCAGCTCGCGCCACAGCACGTCCTTCAGCTCGTCGAGTCCCTTGTTGGCAACGGCAGAGATGAAGACGCACGGCAGGTCGTCGGGCAGTGTCTCGCGCAGCATGTCGATGAGCTCGTCGTCCAGCAGGTCGCACTTGGTGACGGCCAGCACGCGGTGCTTTGTCAGCATGTCGGGATTGAACTGGCGCAGCTCGTTGAGCAGCACCTCGTATTCGTGCTTGATGTCGTCGGTGTCGCCGGGCACCATGAAGAGCAGCAGCGAGTTGCGCTCGATGTGGCGCAGGAAGCGCAGTCCGAGGCCCTTGCCCTCGGCGGCTCCCTCGATGATGCCGGGGATGTCAGCCATGACGAACGACTTCTGGTCGCGGTAGCCCACGATGCCCAGCGAGGGCTCCATGGTGGTGAAGGGGTAGTTGGCAATCTTCGGGCGGGCATTGCTGAGTGCCGACAGCAGGGTGGATTTGCCGGCATTGGGAAATCCTACCAGTCCGACGTCTGCCAACAGCTTGAGTTCGAGGATGATGGTCATCTCCTGCATGGGCTCGCCGGGCTGTGCGTAGCGCGGCGCCTGGTTGGTGGCTGAGCGGAACTGGAAGTTGCCCAGACCGCCGCGACCGCCCTTCAGCAGTACGATTTCCTGTCCGTCGTAGGTCACGTCGCAGACGTATTTGCCCGTCTCGGCGTCATAGACCACCGTGCCGCAGGGCACGTCGATATAGACGTCCTTGCCGTCGGTGCCGTGACACTTGTCGCGACCGCCGTTGCCGCCATGTTCGGCAAAGATGTGGCGCTCGTACTTCAGGTGCAGCAGCGTCCAGTAGTTGTGGTTGCCGCGCAGGATGATGCTGCCGCCCTTGCCGCCGTCGCCGCCGTCGGGACCGCCGTTGGGGTTGTACTTGACGTGGCGCAGGTGCATGGAGCCGCGTCCTCCCTTGCCGGAGCGGCACATGATTTTGACGTAATCTACGAAGTTGCTTTCCATTATAAATTATCTATTACTTTGCGGATGTCGCTGAAGATGCGCTCCAGCGTGCCGTGTCCGTTGATGTGGTGGTGCAGACCTTCGTTCTTGTACCACTCGATGAGCGGCTGTGTCTGCTGGTGGTAGATGACGAGGCGCTTCTTGATGGTCTCCTCGTTGTCGTCGGCGCGACCGCTTTCCTTGCCGCGCTTGATGAGTCGCTGCATCAGCTCGTCTTCCGGCACGTCGAGTTCTATCATGGCTGCGACGCGGTCGCCACGCTCGTTGAGCATCTTCTCCAGGGCCTCTGCCTGTGTGATGGTGCGGGGATAACCATCGAAGATGACGCCCTTGTGACCGCGACCGTAGCCGTCATAGACCTTGGCCAGGATGCTGATCATGAGGTCGTCGGGAATCAGGTTGCCGCCGTCGATGTAGCTGGCAGCCAGTTTGCCTAACTCCGTGCCCTTCTTGATTTCGCTGCGCAGCACGTCGCCGGTGGAGATGTGCTCCAAGCCGTAGTGCTGTATCATTAGGTCGCTCTGCGTTCCCTTGCCGGAGCCCGGAGCACCGAAAATTACAATGTTCTTCATCTGAATACGTGTTTCTTGTTTGTTTTGTTGTACTTTTATCTCTTTACCTTTGTCCCATTTATACCACAGGTCGGTCATGAGGTCCTTCTGCTGGACTTCAATATCGCTGGGAAGATGGGGTAGCTTGATTTGTCGCATGAGTTATTCCACTAGAGTATATATCTCCCTCAGGTTGCGTCCTTGCTGGTCGTAGTCTAGTCCGTAGCCGACGATGAAGTCGTTGGGGATGGAGAAGCAGGGGTACTTGATGTCGAGGGGTACCTCCAACTTGTCGGGCTTGACGAAGAGTGTGCAGATGTCGAGGCTACCGAGGTTGCGGGTGCCTAACGTCTCCATGACTTGCCGCATGGTGCGACCGGTATCGACAATGTCCTCGACGATGATGACGTTTCTGCCAGTGAGGTCTTCGTTGATGCCTAACACCTCGCGAACCTTGCCGGTGGACATGATGCCCTGATAGGATGACAACTTGACGAACGACACCTCACAGGGAATGGTGATTTCGCGCAGCAGGTCGGCGGTAAACATGAATGCTCCGTTCAGCACGCTGAGGAAGAGCGGATTCTTGTCGGCCATGTCGTGGTTGATCTGTGCTGCCACCTCCTTGATACGCTGCTGAATGTCGGCTTCAGCGATGGACGTTTTGAACGTCTTGTCCTTGATTTTAACGATGCTCATAACCTAAAAATTCGAATTTTGCCACAAAATTACTAAATTTTTGGCAAAGTATAGGTATTGATTAGCATATTTTTCGTATTTTTGCATCGCAATGAAGATATTTACCAGCGCTCAGACACATGAGCTTGACAAATATACCATCGAGAATGAGCCTATTTCCAGTCTCGATTTGATGGAACGTGCGGCAAAGGCGTTGACGCGTGTCATCGTTGATACGTGGACTTCCAACACCCCTGTCGTGGTCTTTGCCGGACCGGGTAATAACGGTGGCGATGCCTTGGCGGTAGCGCGCATGCTTGCCGAGCAGGACTACCAAGTGAGCGTCTATCTGTTTAACACTCACGGCAGTCTGTCGCCTGAGTGTGCCACGAACAAGCGCCGACTGCAGGACACACGCCGTCTGCAGGCCTTTACCGAGGTGACGCAGGAGTTCGAACCGCCGCGCCTGGAACAGGGCATGCTGGTGGTTGACGGACTCTTCGGCTCCGGACTCAACAAACCGTTGGCAGGAGGCTTCGCGTCATTGGTGAAGTATGTCAACAGCTCGGCGGCACAGGTGGTGAGCATCGACGTGCCTTCTGGTCTGATGACGGAAGATAATACTTATAATGTACGCGCGAACATCATTCGTGCCACGCTGACGCTGACCCTGCAGCAACCCAAGCTCTCGTTCTTCTTCGTTGAGAATCAGTCCTTCATCGGACAGCTCCGCGTGCTCGACATTCGTCTCAGTCAGGAAGGCATCGCCAAGATGGACACCATTTACCACGTCGTTGAGGAACAGCAGGTGCGCAGCAGTCTGATGAGCCGCAATGCCTTTGCACACAAGGGACAGATGGGTCACGCCCTGCTCATTGCCGGAAGCTACTGCATGGCAGGAGCCGCCGTGCTGGCTGCCAAAGCGTGTCTGCGTTCAGGAGCAGGCAAGGTGACGGTGCTTTCGCCACGTTGCAACATTCCCGTGCTGCAGATTTCCGTTCCAGAAGCCATCGTACAGACCAGCGGCGAAGAGACCATCTATGCCGAGGCGGTAGATACGGAAGACTATTCAGCACTGGGTGTCGGTCCCGGATTAGGACAGAGCGAACAGACGGCAGTAGCCCTGATAGCGCAGATGCGGAGTGCGCAGTGTCCCCTCGTCGTCGATGCCGATGCACTCAACATCCTTGCCAACCACCGTGCGTGGATGCAGCAACTGCCGAAGGGCTGTATCCTCACGCCGCATCCTACGGAGTTCGACCGTCTGGAAGGGCACTCTGCCGACAGTTACGAGCGGCTGACGAAAGCCCGTAACCTGGCGGCGCGCATCAAGGGATATGTCGTCCTGAAAGGACACTTCACCGCCATCTGCCTGCCTGACGGCAACGTGCTGTTTAATCCTACGGGCAATGCCGGTATGGCAACAGCCGGAAGCGGCGACGTGCTGACGGGCATCATCACCGGACTGCTGGCACGTGGATATAAGTCGCTCGACGCCTGCGTCGTGGGCGTCTATCTGCACGGACTTGCCGGCGACCTGGCTGCCCAGGAGCTGGGAGAGGAGAGTCTCTTGGCCGGCGACATCATCAAATATCTTCCAAGTGCCTTTAAACGACTGAAAGAATGAAACAACTGATACTGACACTCATCGTCTTTCCTTGTGCGCTGCTGGTATCGTGGGCACAGCCCGTCAGCATTCCCATGGCTGCAGGACGCACCCCTGACGGCATCATCTATTTCTTGCCCAAGACCGCTTTCCGCGTGCATCTGCTGGTGGAGAAGCAGACCTACCAGCCAGGCATGTTCGCACGCTATGCCAAGCGCTATCTTCATGCTGACGGCATCGCGCAGGAAAGCGACATACAGCACCAGATAGTAGGATTTGAAATGACGCAGGTAGGACTGCGCGACACGTCGAAATGCTACGCCCTGAAGCTGAAAGGGGGAAAGTGCGAGACGGCCGACATCCGCATGAGCGATGACGGTGTGCTGCTGGCTGTCAACGACGAGCCTTTGCCACTTACGGCACATCGGCCTTTTGTACCGGCACGCAAGCCTCATGTCGTCGATGGTCGCCAGTTTTTGAATGCTGAGACGCGGGCGGCAGGCAGTATGGCCAAGATGGCGCAGCTGACCGCCCGCCAGATGGAGGAGCTGCAGGAGCGCCGTCAGTTGCTCATCACCGGCGAGGCCGACGAGATGCCGCAGAACGAGCGTCAGCTGCAGGTGATGCTGGCAGAGATAGATCGTGAATATCAGGCTTTGAGGAGTCTGTTTGTCGGTACCGTGTCGCGCGATACGACGGAGCACACTTTCCAGTTGTGTCCGCAGAAGGAGATGCAGCGCGAGGTACTCTTCCGCTTGTCGCGCCAGTTGGGCATAGTGGATAAGGACGACCTCTCAGGCGTTCCCTATTATATCACCCTTGAGGATCTCTACAAGACGGATACCGCCAAGTATCCCCTTGTCGAGAACAAGAAAAACGAGGGGTTGTGTGTGAACGTTCCGGGACGCGTACGCCTTTCGTTTTTTCGCGAACAGCAGCTGCTGAAGACGTTCGAGCTCCCGGCAGCTCAGTTCGGTTTCGTGGAGTGGCGCGACGCCCAGCTGCTGAAGCGCTACGTTACCCACCTGCAACTGCATCCCGCAACGGGTGCCGTCGTCAAGGAACAAGCCGATATTCCCGTAAAGAAGTAGCTCTTCTTCTTGGCTGTTTTGCCGTTCATGGTATTCAAGCATCTGTTTTTTCCTCAAAGACATATCCGAAGCCGGTGCGGCTGACGATGTTCTGGGAGTAAGAACCTAACTTTTTGCGCAGCCGCGTGATGTTGACATTCACCGTGCGGTCGGTCACAATCACTCCTGCCCACACCGTATCCATTAGCTGCTGGCGTGAGAGCACCTTGCCGCGATTGCTCAGCAACAGGCGCAGCAGCGCAAACTCTGTGCGGGTAAGGTTAACGGCATTGCCGTCAACGGTGGTGGTCTTCTTGTCCAAGTTCAGCTGCAGACCCTTATAGCCCAGTAGGTGCTTGCCTAAGCGTGCCTCGACAATGTTCATGACGTAGTCTCCTATTTTCTCGCAGTCGGCGATGATGTCGTTGAAGAAAGTGCCGATGGCGTAGGAGTACTGGTGGGAGTTGACACCTACCACGATTTCACTCTTAAGCTGGTTGCGCAGTTCGTTGATGTCTTTCTCGATAGCCAAGGAGTCGTTGAGCGACAAGTCTTCGCGGCGACCGCTCACCACGACAATCATCTGGACGATGGCTTCGTTCACCAGTCGTAGCATGTCGTGCAGCCTGTTGTACTGCTCGTCGCTGAAGTCCTCACGGTGTTCCCGCAGATGACTCATCGTGCGTGCTATCTTGTAGCAGGCGTCGCCGATAGACTCCAACTCGCCAATCTGTCGCAGGATGATGCGCGTCTTGTCTTTCGTCTCGTCCGACAGGTGCTCGTTGCCGACCTGCTCCAGATAGGTGGCAATCTCTATCTCCATGTTGTCGGCAATGGTCTCGTAGCGCTCTATGCGAGCCAGCTGGCTCTCAAATTCTTTCTTCTCCTTCTCGTCAATGAGTACACACGCCATTCCGAACATGCGGTGCATGCGCTCGGCATAGTGAACGATTTCTTTCTGAGCCTGCAGTACGGCAATTTCGGGCGTCTGAATGACACCTCTGCTGATGAAGTGCAGGGTGGTGGGCTGTTGCTCCTTAGACTTGTCTTCGGGCATGAGTCGGCACACCAGACGCTCCAACTGTGGGATAAAGCCGATGAGGATGGCCGTATTCAGGACGTTGAAACAAGTGTGGAACATGGCCAGGACTACTGGCAACTTGGAGGCATCGCCTGCTTGCCCTTGGTGGTAGCCGACGAGGCTACACACGATATCAACAAAGGGATAGAAAACGGCCAGTACCCAGATGACGCCAAACACGTTGAACAGCAGATGCGCCAAGGCTGCACGGCGCGCCTCAGTGCCAGCGCCCAAGGCTGCCAGGTTGGCAGTGGCGGTGGTACCGATGTTCTCGCCCATCACGAGGGCAATACCCATGTAGATGGGCAAGACGCCTGTGGAGCAGAGCAAGATGGTGATGGCCATAACTGCTGCCGAGGACTGCACGATACAGGTGATGAGGGTTCCTGCAGCAAGGAACGAGAAGATAGTAAGATAGCTGCCTGTATCGAATGATGCGAAGAAACTCACCACCTCGGGGTTATGTGCCAAGTCCATCTCGCGCCCCACACTGCTTAGAAGTACCAGCGACCAGAACAGGAAACCCAGTCCGAAGAGCAGGTCGCCTGCCACTCGATGGCGCTTCTTGTAGATGAGCACCATGCCGACCAGAAAGGCAGGGAACACGACGACGGTCAGATCGACGCTATATCCCAGTGACATAATCCATGCCGTCAGCGTCGTGCCGATGTTGGCACCCATGATGACAGAGATGGCTTGTGCCAGCGTCAGCAGTCCTGCAGAGACAAAGGAAACGGTCATCACCGTTGTGGCCGACGAGGACTGCACGGCGCAGGTTACCATCGTGCCGGTAAGCATGCCGCTGAACCGGTTGCCCGTCATTCGTGCCAGGATGTGTCGTAAACTCGGACCCGCCAGCTTCTGCAGAGCGTCACTCATGGTCTTCATACCAAAAATGAGCAGCGCCAGTGAGCCAAGCAGTCGGAAAAAGAGTTCAATAGTCATAATGATATTTGTTATGATTTACGCTGCAAATTTAAATAAAATTTCCGAGATTATAAGCCAGTTGAGATAAAAACTGAAACAAATTGCCCCGAAAAGTTAGAAATCAAGGCCTCCATACGCTCT
>CACYOC010000053.1 GCA_902775975.1 uncultured Bacteroidales bacterium
AAATAGAAAATGGTCATGCTGATGTTCAACTATCGACTCTCTTCCGCATCTTTGCTGGGCTGGGACGACGAGTATCCTTAACTGTCATGTGATAAAAACAGCAAAGACTGGTACCTGTTACATATTAACGACCTTTCATTGAATCATCAGCACCTCGGAGAATCATGACGGTTCGGCCGGGGTGTTTTATTATATTTCCAGCGGAATTTGCAAATCATCCGCCCGTGTGTCCTTTGTGAGTTGGAATCTGCAAATCTTGCAGGTGAAAATGAGAAGGAACGGACGGGCTGAAAGCGAATACTATACTTGCTATGAGGGAGTGCCGTTGTCGCAGGGTGCGAAAGCGGCTTTCGACGGGGGAGAAGACGTATTTCGGCGGGTGGAAGTACGGCTCTCATTTATTTTTAGCGGCCGCTACGTTTATTTTTGGCGGCAGCTAAAAATATTCACGGCTCCCGCCAAAAATGAATAGAGCGCCCGCCAAAAACCTTTTTTTATACTATGGGGTGTGTCGGTTTGCAGATACGCAAGACGAACCGCATTCTTTGTGCTCTATATTTATAAATAAGGTATAATCAAAAAAAAGAATAAAAGATGGTGTGAATTTAAAATAATTCATTACCTTTGCACGTTGGAATAGAAACATTTTAAAGTTTAAGAAGATGGCACAACTATCCGAGCGTTTGCAACGACTGGCACCGTCAGCCACTCTGGCGATGTCGCAGAAGAGTTCAGAAATGAAGGCTCAGGGTATCGACGTTATCAACATGAGCGTTGGAGAACCTGACTTCAATACCCCTAACCACATCAAGCAGGCTGCCAAGCTGGCCATTGACGAGAACTACTCGAAGTACTCGCCGGTGCCGGGCTATCCCGACTTGCGCCAGGCCATTGCCCGCAAGCTGGAGCGCGAGAACCACCTGCACTATACGCCTTCGGAGATTCTGGTCTCGAACGGTGCGAAGCAGAGTGTCTGCAACACGGTGCTGGCGCTGGTGAACCCCGGCGACGAGGTGATTATTCCGGCTCCCTACTGGGTGAGCTATCCGCAGATGGTGTTGCTGGCAGGTGGTAAACCCGTCATCGTCGAGGCAGGCTTCGACCAGAACTTCAAGATGACTGCCGAGCAGTTGGAGGCTGCCATCACGCCCAAGACACGACTGATCATCCTCTGTTCGCCCAGCAATCCTACGGGTAGCGTCTATTCCAAGGACGAGCTGAAGGCTTTGGCAAAGGTCATCCTGAAGCATGAGGACCTCTTTGTCCTGGCCGACGAAATCTACGAGCATATCAACTACATCGGCAAGCACGAGAGCATTGCCCAGTTCCAGGGCATGAAGGAGCGCAGCATCATTGTCAACGGTGTGTCGAAGGCTTACGCTATGACCGGTTGGCGCATCGGCTATATTGCCGCTCCCGAATGGATTGTCAAGGGCTGCAACAAGCTGCAGGGCCAATACACCAGCGGCCCGTGCTCCGTCAGTCAGAAGGCTGCCGAGTTTGCCTATACCCAGAGTCAGGAGTGCGTGGAGCAGATGCGTCAGGCCTTTGAGCGCCGCCGCAACCTCATCGTGCGCCTCGCCAAGGAGATTCCCGGTCTGGAGGTCAACGTTCCCGAGGGTGCTTTCTACCTCTTCCCCAAGTGCTCGTCGTTCTACGGCAAGACCGCGCCTGACGGTTCTGTCATCAAGAACTCTACCGACCTGGCGATGTATCTGCTGGAGAAAGGACATGTGGCTACCGTCGGCGGCGATGCCTTTGGCGACCCCGAGTGCTTCCGCATGAGCTATGCCACCAGCGACGAGAATATCGAGGAGGCTATGCGTCGCATTGCCGAAGCTTTGGCAGCACTGAAGTAGGCAGTTTAGTGCAGTAATCTTTACTAAGAATTGTGAGAAATTGAGAAATATCAAGTTAAAAGTTCTTAATTTGGCGGAAAGTACGTGGTAAATGATTAACTTTGCCGAGCATTGGACGTATCATCCCGTTAACCGATGGTCCTTTGGCGTGTGACGAACTACGAAAAAGATAATATTTAACATCTAACATTTATTTATAACTAAAAAATTAAAATCAAAATTTATGGCAACAACAACAAAGGCTGCAGCCCCAGCTAAAAAATCGGGCTTTGGAGGTGTAAAAGACGCATGGATCATCCTCGCTATCTGCTGTATCGCAGGTTACAGTGTCTGGTACTTCGTAATGGGTAACCCCGACAACTTCATCGGTGGCGACCGCAGTGGTCATCCCGCAAACCTGCTGGGTACCGTTTATAAGGGCGGTTTCGTAGTAGGTCTTATCCTGACCCTTCTGTTCACCGTTATCTGCCTGGGCTTCGAGCGTTTCTTCGCTATCAAGAGTGCTTCTGGTAAGATGAATCTGGCTAAGTTCACCGCACAGGCTAAGGCTCTCGTTAAGGAGCAGAAGTTTGCTGAGGCTGACGCTCTCTGCGACAAGATGCAGGGTTCAGTAGCCAACGTCGTGAAAGCTTCTATCCACATGTATCAGACCGTTGAAGGTGACACCACTCTGAAGAAGGCTGCTAAGATTGCCAAGATTCAGCAGGCTCACGAAGAGGCTACCCAGCTGGAGATGCCTACCCTTCAGATGAACATGCCTATGGTTGCTACCATCGTATCTCTGGGTACCCTGACCGCTCTGTTCGGTACTGTGCTCGGTATGATCGGATCGTTCCAGGCTCTGTCTGCTGGTGGTGGTGCTGACTCTATGGCTCTGTCTGCCGGTATTTCTGAGGCCCTTGTGAACACAGCATCAGGTATTTTGACCTCTTGGGTAGCTACCGTGGTTTACAACTTCTTCTCTAACAAGATCGACAAACTGACCTACGCTCTCGACGAGATTGGTTACACTATCGCTTCTACCTACGATTCTAACCACAACGAGGCTTAATTTTCAGTCCATTTTTTTAAAACCTTAGAAACCGTTTTAGAATGGCTAAAGTTAAGATACAGAAAAAAGACATCTGGATTGACATGACGCCCATGTCAGACGTGATGACTCTGTTGCTCTGCTTCTTCATGTTGACATCAACATTCCTGACGCCAGAGCCCATAAAGGTCAACGCGCCTGGTTCCGTGTCCGAGGCAAAGGTGCCCGAGAGCAATGTCTTGAACATTCTCGTGAGCCCTACAGGACAGATTTTCCTCGGTACTGAGAACAAGAACGACATGAAAGCCATGCTCGAGACGATGACTGACATCTACAGTCTGAAGCTCGACGCTACCCAGCAGAAGCACTTCCTGGAAGATGCTATGGTGGGAGCACCCATGGACAAACTTGCCGCCTATCTCAGTCTCGAACCCGAGAAGATGAGCGAAGCCATCCAGAAACTCGGCATCCCCACCGACAGCATCGATGGTAAGATGAGCGAGTTCCAGATGTGGGTGAAAGCCGCCCGCGATGCGAATCCGGACATCAAGCTGGCCATCAAGGCCGACGCCGCTACCAGCTACAAGGCTGTGAAGCACATGATGTCTGAGCTTCAGGATATGAACGAGAACCGTTACCAGTTGATTACTAATCTTAAAACTGCATCGGAGGAATAAACTATGGCAAAAAAGAATCTATCGAAACAGAAGAAAATGGATACCCGCGTGAACTTCACGCCGATGGTAGATATGATGATGCTGTTGATTACCTTCTTCATGCTGTGTACCACACTGGCTAAGCCCCAGTCCATGCAGTTGACGATGCCGTCGAACGACGACAACGTGCAGAAGGAAGACAAGTCGGTAACGAAAGCTTCTCACACCATTACACTCTATCTGGGTGCAGACAACAAGATTTACTACATTGCCGGACTGCCTAACTACGAGGATCCCTCATGCGTGAAGCAGACCACCTATGGTGCCAACGGTGTCCGCAAGGTGCTGATGGAGCACACCACCGAGGAAGGCGTGAATCCTGTTGCCAAGATTATGCTGGCCAAGAAAGAACTGGACGCCAAGAAGACCGCCTACAACAGCAAGATGACCGACGAGCAGTATCAGCAGGAGTTGTCGAAGCTGAAGAAGGGTGAGCTGCCCAACGGCGAGAAGGTTCCTACCATGACCGTCATTATCCGTCCTTTGGACACTGCCACCTATGATAACATGGTGTCCGCTCTTGACGAGATGCTCATTTGCAGTATTGATAAGTATGTCATCGACAAGATTGGTCCCCAGGATCGTGAGCTCATCACGAAAGCCGGTGTCAAGTAATCGGTGATTAACCCTTTAAACGATTAAGAAACTATGTCAAAGATAGATCTTATAGATAACAGCTGGGTTGACCTCGTATTTGAGGGCAAGAACCACGCCTACGGTGCTTATCAACTGCGCAAGGAGACTGGCAAGCGTAATGTCCAGGCTCTGTTGGTGATGTTCGCTATTGCTCTGGCCATTGCTATCGTCGTCGCCGTGAAAGGTGTCGTCGAGAACGCCATGAAGCAGGACGTTGCCATCGAGGCTGACGTCGAGCTGTCGAAGCTCGCCGAGAAGAAGGAAGCCAAGGCAGAGCGTAAGGAAGAACCGAAGATTGAGAAGGTTGAAGTAGAAAAGGTGAAGAGCTCCGTCAAGTTCACCGCTCCTGAAATTAAGAAGGACAGCGAGGTGAAGCCTGAGGAGGAGCTGAAGTCACAGGAAGACCTGAGCAAGACCAACACCGCTATCGGTGCGTTCGACGTGAAGGGTAACGACGAGGCCGCCGGCGAGGTGCTGAAGGCTAAGGAAGTTATCGCACAGCCAGAACCCCCGAAGGAGGAAGAGCAGAAAGTGTTCGACTATGCCGAGCAGATGCCTTCATTCCCTGGTGGTCAGGGTGCTCTGAACGAGTACCTCTCGAAGACCATCCGCTACCCGGTGGCTGCTGAGGAGAACGGCATCCAGGGTCGTGTCATCGTACAGTTCGTCGTCGAGAAGGACGGTTCGATTACCGACGTGCGCGTCGTTCGCTCTGTTGACCCCTCACTGGATAAGGAAGCCGTGCGCGTGGCTAAGTCCATGCCTCGCTGGATTCCTGGTAAGCAGAACGGTTCAGCAGTACGTGTGAAGTTCACCCTTCCCGTCAGCTTCCGTCTGCAGTAATCTACTTCGAAACTATTTGTAATGAACACAACATTCAATAACATTATTGGATTAACACTCGTTTTAGGCTTGTTCCTCTCTTGTGGGAACAAGCCTAAAAATACTCAGGCAGAGCAGGACTACCAGCGCGCTGCCCGCTACTTCGTAGCAGACGAAAGCTTCAGCCCCATCCTCAACGAGGAGCTGGAGGTCTTCCGCTACCAACTGCCCCTCGACACCCTCGAGGTGCAATACACCAACGAACAGGAAGCCATCAAGAAACTCATGAAACTTGAGACATGGCTTGCCTTCACCACCCGCGACCTGACGCCTCGCGAGCGGCAGAACCTTATAGACCGTAAGTATATGCCGCGAACCATCCCCATCGCCTATGATGGATTGGCCATTATCGTCAACAACTCCAACCCCGACACGTGCATCACCGTCAAGGACTTCAAGCGCATCCTGCGGGGTGAGAAGACCCAGTGGAGCGAACTCAATGCCGCTTCCAAGCTCGGCGTCATCGACGTCGTCTTCGACAATCCGCTGTCCAGCACCGTCCGCTGGTGTGTCGATTCCCTGCTGCAGGGCAAGGAGTTCAGCGCTCCCAACATCGGAGCCGTCGAGACCAGTGCCGCTGTGATAGACTATGTCGAACGCCATCCGAATGCCTTGGGCATCATCGGCAGCAACTGGCTCAACGACAAGCGCGACACCACCAACGTCACCTTCCATAAGAACATTACCGTCATGAAGGTTAGCCGCATGGACTCTGCCACCGTGCAGAACAGCTGGCGACCCTATCAGTACTATATATATAATGGTAACTATCCCCTCATCCGCACCATCTATGCCCTGCTCAACGAGCCTCGCAGCGGACTGCCCACCAGCTTTGCACACTTCTGCCGGCTGCCCCGTGGTCAGATGATTATCCACCGCGCAGGACTGCTCACCATCCAGGCAAGCATGAATGTGCGCAACGTCATTGTGAACAGAGAATAAAAACAAAATACTATTATGAAGACTATGAAATATCTATTTATCGCTGCGCTGGTGGCAGGAATGGCCGCCCCCGCTATGGCACAGGACGGCACTAAGGCCGATGTTGATGCCGTGAAGAAAATCATCAGTAGCAAACCCGCTGATCTGGAGAAGCAGATGAAGCCTTACTACAAGGAAAATAAGAAGAACCCCGAGAACCTCACCGCTTTCGGACGTGCCTTCTACGAGGCTAAGGACACCGCCAATGCCCGTGTCTATGCCGAGTACGCCCTCCAGGCTGTGAAGAACCGTCAGTATGCCCCTGCCTTTATTCTGTTAGGCGACCTGAAGGCGCTTGCTGACGACGGTGGTGCTGCCGCTCAGTATTACGAGATGGCTACCTACACCGACCCGAAGAACCCCGATGGCTACTATAAGTATGCTGCCGTCTATCGTAAGCTCAGCCCCAGCTCGGCTGTTGCCAAGCTCAACGACCTGCGCGCCCAGCGTCCTGACGTTGCCGTCGATGCCCTCATCGGTCGCATCTACTACATGTCTAACGAATTCGATAAGGCACTGGCTGCCTACGACAAGGCCGACAAGAGCCTGATGGAAGAGCGCGACCTCACAGACTATGCCATGGCTGCTTTCTTCACACAGAAGAACCAGAAGGCCCTCGACATCGCCAAGTTCGGACTCTCTAAGAATCCTCGTCACGCTGCCTTCAACCGTCTGGCTTTCTTCAATAGCACAGACCTGAAGCAGTACGAGCAGGCGCTGTCATACGCTGACAAGCTGTTCCACCATTCTGACTCTGCTAAGTTCTCGTACTACGACTACGTCTATTACGGAAAGGCCCTGAGCGGTGCAGGCAAGCATAACGAGGCCATCGCCATGTACAAGAAGGCCCTCGAGCAGGAAGACCTCGACAACAAGGCTAAGCGTGCCGGTGTCATCAAGGACCTCTCCGACGCCTATCAGCAGCAGGAGGACTATCCCAATGCCATCAAGCACTATAAGGAGTACTTAGAGACCATCGAGAAGGCATCAGCCACCGACATTGCCGCCCTCGCCTCGCTGCACATGCAGCACGGTGGCAGCTTACAGGACGCCGAAGCCCGCAAGGCTGAGTTCCAGAAGGCCGATGCCGTCTATGCCGACCTTGCCGACAATTTTGAGAATGCCGTAGAGTATGCTACCTTCATGCGTGCTCGTGTCAATGCTCAGATGGACCCCGACTCCAAGCTCGGTCTGGCTAAGCCTTACTACGAGAAGCTCATCGAGCTCATCGAGCCCCGTGCTGAGAAGGATGCTACAGAGCGTGCCCGCATCATCGAGTCTTACCGCTATCTGATAGCCTATTACTTCATTGTCAAGGAAGACAAGGTGCAGGCAAAGAGCTATGCTGAGAAGCTCATCCAGATTGACCCCGAGAACGAGATTGCCAAGCAGGTTATCGACGCTACCAAGTAAGCCAGTTCTCTTGACAAAAGAAATACCCCCACGACATTTCGATGTCCGTGGGGGCTTTTATTTGTGTGATGATATCGATGAATTCATCGTTCTGAGAAACGGCAGCGCTATTCGAAATAGAACGTGAGGACGATCATCTTAGACTTAGCAGAATCGACGCTGCCGGCATAGGTGTGGATATTGTCGTCGCGATTACCGTTGACATGGTCCTTGTCCAGCACGTTACCCAAGCCGAAGCAGAACTTCAGTTCCGGTATCAGCTTGAAGAACGGCAGGTAAAAATCGCAGCCCATACCAACCTCCAACATGGTGTTGAAACGCTTCAGGTGCACGAAGTCCGAATTCTTGTTTGTCAGGTTTATCGTGGGGTTTACTCCCGCCATGATGTAGGGGCGGTAGTTGTTCCAGCGCGGTGCGGCAAACTTGATGTCGATGGGTATCGAGAGGTAGGTGTTCTTCAGGTCCTGCCGCTCACGGATATTGTCGCCCCGGGCGTCTTTCTCGTTTAGGTTGATAAACTCTAAGTGCTTGGCACCGAAGTGCATCGTCGGCGTCACACGCAGCGAGAAGTTCTCGTTCAACCGCAGTTCACCCAGCACACCCACCGAGAAACCGGCTACCCATTTGTCAGCATCGCACACAACGTTAGCCTCTTTCGACGTGCCATCCGTGTAGGTTACCATGTGAGGCCCTACGTTGTTAAACTCCACATCCTGCAGGTGCATGCCTACCAGAATACCGAAGTGCAGGGGGCGCAAGTCAATATAGGGCTTATTCTGCACCTCACGGTCTTGCTGCGCCATGCAGTTCACGGCACAACACACGAGGCAGAAGATGGTCAAAAATCGTTTCATAACTAAACATTATAACGGCAAACATAGCCGAATTATTATTTCGACATCGTATAAATTGGGTACAAAAAGAGAAAAAAAGTCATCAACATTAGGTAATATTCAAAAAAAGTCCGTATCTTTGCATCACAATTTTTAAGTATTTTATTAACTCAATTAAGTAAGAAAGATTATGGCATACGTAATTGGTGACGACTGCATCGCATGCGGTACATGTATCGATGAGTGCCCCGCTGGAGCAATCTCTGAGGGCGACAAGTATTCA
>CACYOC010000054.1 GCA_902775975.1 uncultured Bacteroidales bacterium
GTCATTTGGGCTGTAGTCATACGCTCTTTCCTTATTTTGTTCCGCTGCAAATTTAAGCATTATTTCCGAATAATGCAAGAAAAAGGCGGAAATCTTTCGATTTCACCTTTGTAAATATTATGACGAGACATTTGCTACTTGTTGATGGACCTTATTTCCGCATCAATAACATATAGGTCGCCATCTGCATCCTTAAGAACGTTTCTTGGAACCAAATCCCACACTTCATAACTATCGTTAATAAAACGTCCTTCACTATTGACTTTTTGAAAACTAAGAGCTGCCATGTAGGTTTCTATTTCAATGGGTGTTGCAGGAATGGCGTTCTTAACCAAATACTGTTGAAGGACAGGCATAACGGTTCTTCCATCAAAGCCCGTAAAAGCATAAAAACGATAAGCTGTATCGTAAAACAAATCATTGTGCATGGCAACCTTCTCTAGCAATTTGAGGATACTACCACTATTCAGCAGATTGTTCACCTTGTAAATGATGTCATGGGAAACGTAGGTGTCGTTCTCATTTCCACTTGGACCAGGAACTCCCAAATCAAAAATATTGCTTATCGGCAGCCAAAGACTATGATCTTTAGCATACTGTTCAGCAACACGCTGCTCAACCTCAAAGTGGCTTAAAGTGTCTTGGCCATTTCGAAGTTGCGCTTCATATAATAGGCAGCGTCTATGGAGTTCATCGGCGATTTCATAGATTCTTCGATTTTCCGAAGTTTCCGCTCTACTGCCTCTTTGTGGAATTGGTTTAAATAGGTCATCGTTCATATTTCTTCGCCTGCAAATTTAAGCATTATTTCCGAAACGACAAAAGAAAAAGGCGGAAATCTTTCGATTTCTGCCTTGTATTGCATTGTAACGATAGTGTCTATTTTGCTTACACTTAGTTCAATTGGTTTCTGTACTATTACTAATCCCTGCTAGGGAAAAATATCTACTTTGAGTCTATTTGCTCAAAAAAATCCTTCGGGGTAAGGACAGTAATTAGGCTGCCTTTAAAATCTATCTTGTTTCGGGTGACAATACAATCTGCTTGTTCATCAATTGCAGAGCGGTGCTGAGTGGCATCCTCATAGTCCTTCCAACCGCTGTTAAGCATGTCAACTACATTTTGTCCACTCAAATCTGCGACATCAACAAAATCTGCTATAAGACGGAGCTTTGAATATACTTCGTCCATAGGATACTTGTATTTCCTTCCTAAATAAATCGTATTGACAAAGGAAAGAGCAGAAACCACTAATTGAACCTCGTTGGCGTAACCTAAAGCAAAAATGCGTTGAGCATCTGGCAGAAATTCCTTACGTGCGAACACCAAATCTACCAATATGTTTGTGTCAATATATGCTCGCATCATTTGTCGTATTTCTCGCTCACAAGAGCTTCCAAACCACTGTCATCAACAGGTACCGGCATACCACCTTGCACGGAAAGGTTCTTGACGAAAAGAATGGCTGCATCACGCTTATCTTTTGCAACAACTGACCGATGTGTTGAACGAGCATGACGGCGAAGTCGCTTGACGTAGTGCTGCACACTCTCAAGCATCTCAGCGCTCATCTGATCGAGTTCCGCTACAATAGATGTTCTAAGCTCAACAGTTGTCATATCTTACAATATTTTACCGCTGCAAATTTAAGCATTATTTTCGAAACGACAAAAGAAAAAGGCGGAAATCTTTCGATTTCTGCCTTGTATTGCATTGTAACGATAGTGTTCTATTTCTGCCCCCACTCAGCCCATAGGCATAATATGTTTTAAAGGGTTATACATTAGAATATTGAATTAATGATTTTATCCACTATTTCATCAAAGTATTTTTGCTTGATACTGCCTAATCGACGATTTACGTCGCGCTCGATGTTGCCAGTAAGAATCTGACACTTAACAAGACTCGGCTTCGAAAAAGTAAAGCCTTCTACCATATCACCAGATAAAGGATAAGAATACTGGGGATTTAACCAGTCATTAGAGGTTATAAGCACGAGATAAAACATTCCTTCCTCATCCTCCTGCAACTCGTCATTGGATACGATAATGGCAGGATGGGGCTTGAAAGTTCCGTCTGGAAAAAGGAAGTTAACCTCCACAATATCTTTTTGGTGGTATTTCATAAATATCGGGCTATAACGTTAGACATGCTCCTGCGGGAATGCTCAAGAACGGCATCCCTCAACTCACGATGAGCCTGAACTTCTTCAAGAGTGGGTTCGTTAACCTCTTCTCCAACCTTAAAGAAAAGACCAGTTGCCAACAAGGCAGCAAGCTTGCGCCGTGCTAACGCGTTTCCCTTATTATACTCTAACGTTACTGTGCACATAATAATCAAGCTTTTATTTGTTTCTGTTGGCAAAGTTAAGCATTATTTCCGAATAATGCAAGAAAAAGGCGGAAATCTTTCGATTCCTGCCTTGATATTAAATATAACACAAAGAAACATCAAACTCCTACATGGTCTAGCGGATTTCGCTTGATGACAAGTGGATAACGCTCGGGGTGACGGAGGCTGTCAAGTTCAAGGTCAACATCAAGATCAGGCCACTCAATGGCCTCAGGACCACTCATCTGAACATTAAGTACACTACGAATGGGAGCATCCTGCATCCAAGGGATACGGTTGTATGAAAGGAAATAGTCATGCCCGCAAATGGAGAGCATAATACCCTGAGCATTAATCATCAATACGCTTGCCGATGTGCTGTTGGAATTGTTCTTTGAAACTGTCTGCATATCTCTCTATTATTCTCTTAATTTCACTTAATTTGTGTTCTGGAATTCCAGTATTCTTTGCCAGTTCCACTTCTGGTTCTAACCAAAATTTGGCTTCGTGACCATCGCAGAGCACATGTATGTGCATTCGTTCCTCTTCATTGGAGTATATTTTGAATGTATATTCGCTTTCACGTCGAAATACTGGACTCATTGCTTTTAAAAATTATAATGCTTTACCTATATATATAGATCCCCACCGTCGTTTGCATCACCCTCAAGCGGGACACCGGCATGGGAACATCTGCAAATTTAAGCATTATTTCCGAATAATGCAAGAAAAAGGCGGAAATCTTTCGATTTCTGCCTTGTATTGCATTGTAACGACTGTGTTCTATTTCTGCCCCCACTTAGCCCATAGGCATCTGTGGTTTTAAGGGTTCAACTTCGTTTGACATTATTATTTACTTTCTATTTGCTGGATAAGACTGCGAAGGTAAGCATCAGAAACATTTTCAGACTTGTCATAAATTGTCATCAGCGTTATAAGTATTTCGTCGTCACTCTGCTCTTGAAGATTGTACGTTATAACACGAGCACCACCGCTCTTGCCTTTTCCTTTAGAAGCTATTGACATGCGATTTTTATAAGTATGCTTCCCTAACGATTCACCAGAAAACGGATTCTTCTCCAGTTCATTAAGAAAGTTATCGTAATCGCTTTCAAAAGAAGGATATTTCTTGCGTAATGCTTTTGCGCCACGCTCAAACTCATCAAGATAGTCAAATGTGACTTTCATAAAGCCTATTTGAAGATATTGCGAGCATCATGATGAACCTTGCCTGAGTGCAATTCATCGAAGGCACGAGTAAGACTTTCCTTAACCATCGTTTGTTGAGCCGTGGTTTTAGACTGCTCTGCCAACATACGTTCAACTAGAGCCTTACGGACAGCCTTTGTCTGACTTTGAATAAGAACCCACAAAGCATCTACGGTGCTTATCTCTGTTGTCTTTTGTGGCATTGTTGTTATCATATTCGACTCCTTGATAGTTTAATCTGCTGCAAATTTAAGCATTATTTCCGAAACGACAAAAGAAAAAGGCGAAATCTTTCGAAGGTAAGCCGCTTTTGAGGAGGTACCCCGACCGAGAATCGAACTCGGAACTAAGCTTTAGGAGAGCCTTGTTATATCCATTTAACTATCAGGGCTTGCGATTTTCGGTGCAAAGGTAGTTATTTTCCGTGAAAAATGATTACCTTTGCACAAAATATTTATTAAAAGAAAGAAATCATGGGAAAATTAGTCATTAACTCGTACGACGAGTTTGCTGCCCATCTGGGCGAGGAATTAGGTCATTCGGAATGGTTGCAGGTGGATCAGGACCGTATCAATCTTTTTGCCGATGCTACGCTGGACCACCAGTGGATTCATGTCGATGTGGCACGTGCCAAGGAGGAGAGTCCGTACAAATCGACCATTGCCCACGGCTATCTGACGCTGTCGCTGTTGCCATACATGTGGAATCAGATTATCGAGGTCAACAATATCAAGATGCTGGTAAACTACGGCATGAACGATATGCGCTTCGGACAACCGGTCATTACGGGCTCACGTGTCCGACTGGTGACTAAGCTGCACAATATTCAGAATCTGCGTGGCATCTGCAAGGCAGAGATTAAGTTTACCATTGAAATAGAAGGGCAGCGAAAACCCGCTCTCGAGGGTATCGCCGCCTTCCTGTACTATTTTAATTAAGAGGTGAGAAGTGAGAGGTCACTTCTTACGCTCCCTCTCTGCCACTTTGCGGAAGCTCGACAGCTTCTCGCCATAGCACAAGTCGCCACAGTCGCCAAAGCCTGGAACGATATACTTGTGCTCGTTCATGCCCTGGTCGATGGCAGCACACCAGATGGTGCTGCCTTCGGGCAGGACTTCTTTTATGACCTCGATGCCTTCGGGAGCAGCGATGACACAGCAGACATGAATCTTCTTGGGCTTGCCGGCCTCTGTCAGACTCTCGATGGCTGCCGCCAGACTGCCGCCCGTTGCCAGCATGGGGTCAACGATGACGAGTGTCTTGTTCTTGGCACTCTGTGTGGCGATATATTCCGTGTGGATGCCTACCTCGGTATGTTCGCGGTTGATGTACATGCGGAAGGCTGACACGAAGCCGTTATCGACATTGTCGAGCATGCGCAGGAAGCCTTCGTGGAAAGGCAGTCCGGCGCGCAGCACAGTTGCCAGCACGATGTCCTCCTGCTTGGTGAGGGGAATATCGATCGTGCCAAGCGGAGTAGTGACGGTCTTGGGCTTGTAGTCGAAGGTCTTCGACAGCTCGTATGCCATCAGTTCGCCAATGCGCTGGATATTGTTACGGAACAGCAGGCGGTTCTGCTGGTACTTCTTGTCGCGCAACTCAGCCATGTAGTGGTTCATCACGCTGTTCTGTTCCGAGAAATTGATGACTTGCATAATTTGACAATCGTGTTAAAGTCTTATTTTACTATTACCTTACGGCCTCCTATGATGTTGATTCCGCGCTGAGGCTGTGCCATCCGTTGTACTTGTAAGTTGTAGATGGGTTGCTGCTGCCCAGTAGTCGTGGAAACGGCATCAATGCCGGATGTGGCAGTAGTAAAGGTCTTGGGGAAATCACTGAACTGATTCCAAGTGGTAGAGGTGTGTGTTTTGAAACCAAAGAGATAGGCCCCATAGGTGGTACCAGAAGTTAAATAGCTGACGGGAATTGTCACGTCAATGCTTCCATTAGCGGGTATGGTCACGTTTCCAGATACCACCTGTTCTACCTGGTTACCCTTGCTGTCAGTGAGGTAAATCAGAACCTGACGGTAATAGGGTGCCGAAGTGTCGTTCTTGACAGTGGCAGTGACGTTTTCATCTGTGCCTGAGATAGCAGTCATTGAAAGGCTGTATGTGACGGTCGGTGCAGCCTCAATGGTAACGGTGTTGGTGGCCAGTTCGATGTAGTTGTTCTCAACGCGTCTGCAGAGGAAAAGATACCAGGTGCCTGCGCTGCTCGGAGTAAAATAGAGGCTGACGTCATCGGTCTGACCTTTTTCTAAAAAGGCGGTAGTCAGTCCTACAGGAGTACTGGGACGACTGTTGGTCTTGCTGGCAAAGAGATAAAGTGTCTCATCAATCTCATCGCCATTGTTCTTCAGCGTATAGCAAACTTCTTGAGGGATTTTGACAACGGGAGAACTCTTGAGTTCCATGTTGGTGACGCTTATACTCGGAGTGGGATGTAAAACAACGGAATAGCTGGTGCCGTTTCTTGTCACCTCGGCATAGAATTTGCCATCGCCAGCGATATGTGTCACCCTTTGCCCTGTGATATAGCTGTAGGGATAGAAATAGTAAGTGGCATTGTTTGCCAGTCCTAAATCGCTGAGGTTTACATAGAGCCTTATTCCTTTTCTTGTTCCTGTTTCAGCATTGATAGGTTCAGGACTCCCTGTGCCGAGATCCGTATAGGTAAGGTTGCTTTCTGTCGATTTCCGATAAGCATAGCCCATGGTAAAATTAGCTACAGAACCTGTACAATTGAAGAAACTGGCCGTCAAATAGGTGTCATACTGAACATTCATCATATAGAAAGTCAGATCGCGAAGATCCTGCCCCGGAGTGCCGTCGGGCTTTTGGATACCGATGACGGCGCCCTGGTCTATTGTATAGCCGTCCTCTGTTCCTGCGCTACCAGTACCACCGCCATTGGGATTCAGGACGGACAACTTGTAAAAGCCGTTGTATCTTCCGCTCCAACCCCAATTGATATGGTAGAAGCCATTGCCGTCATAACCGTCGCAGACAAAGGCATGACCACCGCCGGTAGCAGCACCTTCATAGATAACGGGGCGTGCTTGCTGCAACTCTGTGTAAATGATCTCGTCCCACGATGCTGCAGAATAGTTTGCACGATCGATATGGCGAGCTCCTTGCTTGTATCCGAAGATGTCGGTCAGCTGGTTGCCGCAATTATCAAGAAAAGCTCCTGAAGCACTGGATCCGTATTTCATCATCAACGACTGTCCACACAGACGCATCAGACGGGCTACGGCATTATCTTCAGTGGTCGTCTCGTTGCCAGTGTAATGGTCTTTCATGTTTGCCCAGTCGATGACTCCTGCCTCGGTGGCACTCACCGTATAACCGCCAATGGTGTAACCGGGAATACTGGGAACACTGGCTTCAGGCCACTTGTGATAAGCCATCACCTGCGCCATGGCAGTAGCAGAACAACCAGTAAGAGCGGTATTTCCACTACGTGTGGGGCACTGTAGGTTATAGGGATTATCCTGGTCCCATTTAGTCTTCGTCATGGGTGCTATAGCCGCATGGGTAGATACCCGACGAGTCCCCTCCTCCACTTTTCCCTGTGAAAGGGCGTCAATCTGTCGGGCATAGCTTTCCAGCCATGCCTTGACATTCGAGGGCAGTGCAGTCTCGTCAAAGGAGCCTTCGTCAGCATAGCCCAAGATGGCTTCAGTGCTCTCGTCACCGGAAACGATGACGAAGCCTTGCTGCTGCTTGGCATTAAAGACATAGTAGGCTGCCTGTCCCTGTGCCCTGCGGCTGTTAGGACGGCTGGCTACTGCTTGTTCAATACTATGGCCTTTGGCTTGCATGAAAGCTTGCGCTTTTTGGAAAGCCGCCTCGGGAGTAATGCCTTGTGCCATACACCATAGTGCAATAAAGGCAAAAAGCATGGAGGAAAATAAACGTCTTGTCATAGTGTTTTTTTATTTCTTAGTAATCTTATTGTTATATTCACTTTGCAAAGTTACACAAAAAAATTGAATTCTCATTGATATAGACTAAAAATATACGTTATAAACGTAAAAAACTCTTAACTTCTGACAGTTAACTCTCATTTTTTTCGTACCTTTGCAACCGATTCAGAAGATTTTTATAACATTCAATATAAAAGATTTAGCAATTATGGCAAAGTTAGATTTGACACAGTATGGCATCACTGGTAGTAAGGTGATTGCCCACAATCCGTCGTATGAGTACCTCTTCGAGGAGGAAACCAAGGCTGGCCTGACTGGTTATGACAAGGGTCAGAACACAGAGTTGAACGCTGTCAACGTGATGACTGGTATCTACACCGGTCGCTCTCCTAAGGACAAGTACATCGTTGATGATGCACAGAGCCACAACAAAGTTTGGTGGACCAGCGAGGAGTACAAGAACGACAACCATCCCATGAGCGAGGACGTTTGGAAGACCGTTAAGGAGATAGCCATCAAGGAGCTCTGCAACAAGGAGTTGTATGTCGTTGATGCCTTCTGCGGTGCCAACGAGGCTACCCGTCTGGCCGTCCGCTTCATCGTTGAGGTGGCTTGGCAGGCTCACTTCGTAAAGAACATGTTCATCCAGCCCACCGCTGAGGAACTGGAGAACTTCGAGACTTGTGTAGCCTTCAACACGACCAGCCGTGAGCAGGTGATTATCAACACTTGGTACGGTGGTGAGATGAAGAAGGGTATGTTCTCTATGCAGAACTACTATCTGCCCCTGCAGGGCATCGCTTCTATGCACTGTTCTGCCAACACCGATATGGAGGGCAAGAACACCGCCATCTTCTTCGGTCTCTCTGGTACTGGTAAGACCACGCTGTCAACCGACCCGAAGCGCCTGCTCATCGGCGACGACGAGCACGGATGGGACGACGAGGGTGTGTTCAACCTCGAGGGTGGCTGCTATGCCAAGGTTATCAATCTGGACAAGGAGAGCGAGCCTGACATTTACAACGCTATCCGTCGTGACGCCCTGTTGGAGAACGTTACCGTTGACGCTAACGGCAAGATTGACTTCGCTGATAAGAGCGTTACCGAGAACACTCGCGTAAGCTATCCTATTGACCACATCGAGAAGATTGTGAAGAAGGTGAACGGCAAGAGCGCAGGTCCTGAGGCTAAGAACGTCATCTTCCTCTCTGCCGACGCTTTCGGCGTACTGCCTCCCGTGAGCATCCTGACTCCCGAGCAGACCAAGTACTACTTCCTCTCAGGTTTCACCGCTAAGCTGGCTGGTACTGAGCGTGGCATCACAGAGCCTACTCCTACCTTCTCTGCTTGCTTCGGACAGGCATTCCTCGAGCTGCATCCTACCAAGTATGCTGAGGAGCTCGTAAAGCGCATGGAGAAGAGCGGTGCCAAGGCTTATCTGGTGAACACCGGTTGGAACGGTACTGGCAAGCGTATCTCTATTCGTGACACTCGTGGTATCATCGACGGCATTCTGGGTGGCGCTATCCTGAAGGCTCCCACGAAGAAGATTCCTTACTTCGACTTCGAGGTGCCCACAGAGCTGGAGGGTGTTGATCCGAAGATTCTCGATCCTCGCGACACCTATGCTGATGTTGCCGAGTGGAACAAGAAGGCTGAAGACCTGGCTGCCCGCTTCATCAAGAACTTCAAGAAGTACGAGGGTAATGAGGCTGGTAAGGCACTCGTTGCTGCTGGTCCGAAATTGTAAGACTTTAATCGTTCTGATTATTGAGAGGCAGTACCAAGTGTGCAGCCTCTCTTTATGTTTATATATTATAATAAGGTGAAAAAGAAATCCCGACAGGTGTTACCTGCCGGGATTTCCCGTATATTGGATGACTTACGGTTTAGAAGTCCATCTTGTCAAGAGCATCAGAGAAGTCCTTGGGCTCGTTGTTATCCTCATGGAACTCCTCGGTGCGCTCACGGTGCTCGGGACGGGGACGACGCTCGCCACGCTCGGGACGAGGACGACGCTCACCACGCTCGGGACGCTCGCCACGCTCACGGCGTGCAGGACGCTCCTGATAGCCCTCGGGCTTGTCGATGAGTACGCGGTGAGAGAGCTTGAACTTACCTGTCTTAGGATCAATCTCCAGCAGCTTCACCTTGATCTTGTCACCTTCCTTGATGCCAGCCTCCTCGACGGTCTCCAGGCGCTTCCAGTCAATCTCGCTGATGTGCAGCAGACCGTCCTTGCCAGGCATGAACTCAACGAAGCAGCCGTAAGGCATGATGCTGCGAACGGTACCCTCATAGACCTCGCCAATTTCGGGGATGGCAACGATAGCGCGAATCTTGGCAATGGCAGCGTCAATGGCATCCTTGTTGGGAGCGCTGACCTGTACCTTGCCGACGCCATCAATCTCGTCGATAGTGATGGTGGCACCCGTGTCTTCCTGCATCTGCTGGATAATCTTTCCGCCCGGGCCAATGACAGCACCAATAAACTCCTTGGGAATATCGAAGGCCTCGATACGGGGAACCTGAGGCTTCAGCTCGGCACGAGGCTCGGCAATGGTGTCGGTGATGCACTTCAGGATGTGCTCACGACCAGCCTTGGCCTGCATGAGGGCTTTCTCCAGAATGTCGAACGACAGACCGTCACACTTGATATCCATCTGCGTAGCGGTCAGACCGTCCTTGGTACCAGTGGTCTTAAAGTCCATGTCGCCCAAGTGGTCCTCGTCACCGAGAATATCAGACAGTACAGCGTACTTATCCTCTCCAGGGTTCTTGATAAGACCCATAGCGATACCGCTGACGGGCTTCTTCATGGGAACGCCGGCATCCATCAGGGCGAGTGTGCCAGCGCAAACGGTAGCCATAGACGAAGAACCGTTTGACTCCAGAATCTGGCTGACCAGACGTACGGTATAGGGGAAGTCCTCAGGAATCTGGCCCTTCAGTCCGCGCCATGCCAGATGACCGTGACCAATCTCACGACGACCTACGCCGCGCTGTGCCTTGGCTTCACCTGTACAGAAGGGAGGGAAGTTGTAGTGCAGCAGGAAACGCTGGTAGCTCTTGTCGAGTACATCATCAACGAGCTTCTCGTCAAGCTTGGTACCTAAGGTACAAGTGGTCAGCGACTGTGTCTCACCACGAGTGAAAATGCTGCTTCCGTGAGGCATGGGCAGCGGAGAAACCTCGCACCAAATTGGGCGGATGTCGGTAGTCTTACGACCATCGAGGCGGATGCCCTCATCGAGAATGCAACGGCGCATGGCGTCGCGCTCTACATCGTGGTAGTAGCGATCCATCATGGCCTCGTATTCATCCTTGGAAATCTCAGAAGTCTCTGTGATTTCTGTATGCTCAGCAAAGAACTTCTCTTTGAAATCAGCGAGAATCTTCTCGAAGGCATCAGCACGGTCCTGCTTGGGCAGAGCCTGCTTGGTGATGTCATAGGCGGGCTGATAGAGCTCCTTGTTCATACGCTCACGCAGATCCTCATCGTTGACCTCATGGTCATACTCGCGCTTAACATCCTTGCCTAATTCCTTAGATAGGGCCGTCTGCAACTCACACATGGGCTTGATAGCGTCCATGGCGGCTTTCAGGGCACAGAGCAAGTCCTGCTCTGACACTTCCTTCATCTCGCCTTCCACCATCATGATGTTCTCGGCAGAGGCACCAACCATGATGTCCATGTCGGCCTGCTTCATCTGCTCGAAGGTGGGGTTGATGACGTACTCGCCATTGATGCGGGCAACGCGAACCTCAGAGATGGGGCACTCGAAGGGGATATCTGAACAAGCCAGCGCTGCCGATGCTGCAAAACCTGCCAAAGCATCGGGCTGGTCAACACCATCGGCGCTGAACAGCATCACGTTGACAAAAACTTCTGCATGGTAATTGGAGGGGAACAGCGGACGGAGCACACGGTCAACCAGACGGCTGGTCAGAATCTCATTGTCCGAGGCCTTGCCCTCGCGCTTGGTAAAACCGCCAGGAAAACGACCTGCAGCGGCGTACTGCTCTCTGTAGTCAACCTGCAGAGGCATGAAATCTGTTCCGGGAACTGCATCTTTTGCGGCACAAACAGTAGCCAGCAGTACAGTGTTGTTCATG
>CACYOC010000055.1 GCA_902775975.1 uncultured Bacteroidales bacterium
ATCCGCCACTATAATATAAATATTCTATTTATATATAGTGAGCAATGACCGCGTTCCCGAAATCGAAAATGACCAAATGACCTTGACCAAATGACCACGTGATTGTAAATAATGTGTAAAAAATGCCATGAATCACATCAATCTCAGAAAATATACGTATCTTTGCAAGCAAAGAGCATAACCGGTTATGGATGTATTGAACGATATATATGCCGCCATCGCAGCCGAGGGTTTTACCGCCCGAACGCTGCAAATGATTGATAACTACGCTAAAGATATACAAAATGGGAGAGAAGATTTTTCTAGATTCAATCTATCAGAGCATGCAGGACTCTGCAAGGGAGGCACGCCTCTCATTGGGGCGTCCATCATCGCATGCTACGCGTCAGCAAGCCTTAGAGCAAGTAGCAATGCTGAAGGCCGCGAAGGAAGCCCAGCAAACTGGGAAATAGACGAGCAGCAGGAGAAGTTCATTGAACAATGGGCTAAAGCAGCGAATCTGTGGGAGGACGATTCGGAGCACATACTTACTGCTGAGTTTGGCCCCAAGATAGCACAGGGTGCCGAAGCAAAGGTGTATTATAGTGATGGAAACACATCGGTTGTAAAAGAGCGAACTTCCATTTATTCTACTTGGCAAAAGGCTTTGGATGCTATCGCCCTGCATAACTATCTCTTCCCTGAGACTGCGATGAAAGTGATTGGCTTTACTCGCGACAGCGACAACCTGATGCGTATTGTGCTGACTCAGCCCTATGTAAACTGTCTGCGACTGGCCACGAAGCAAGAGATAGACGATATGGTTGCTGCCAAAGGTTTCCGTGACAATTGGAACGGCGAGGGCGTCAATTACATATCCGATCGTCTAGCCCTCGAAGACATGCATCCAGCCAATGTGTTTATCGATACAGTAACAAGTAAGCCAATATGCATTGACTGCATCGTCAAGTTTGTGAATCCACCTTCAATAAGTGTCTGACACTTCGTGAGAAAATGCGGCAAATGATAGCCGAAAATCTTAAAAGATATTAAAAAAAAGAAGGTGTCTCGACTTTTGAGACACCTCCGTTTTTATTTTGCACTCGATATTTGAAACATAAAAGTTTAATTTAAAAAATCTGAGTGCTATGACAAATTTAGTATCATATGTGCGTTTACACAAGCCGTTGTTGACTATGTATACAAACTCTTTAATCTGAGGGAGGAGCTTGCGGAATGAACTATGAGGAGCTGAAGGAAGAGGTGCGCGATGCACGTCGTGCGCTTGACAGTAAGTGTGAAGAGACGATGGAACGTTTGCAGCAGTTCGCAGGTGTTCAACGACAAGGTGAACGGTAAGTTTATCAGAAAACAGAAAGACGAAAAAAAGAAAAAGAAAAGATGGAAAAAGATAGTCAGAAAAATGTTGTAAACCACTTTGCGGCAGGCTCTAACTGTCAGGTATTCAACGGCAACATTACGGGCTGTGTTTTTGCTATGCCAGGGTCGACGGTGACGCAACAGCAGGCGCCAGTCAACCAACAGCCGCAGGCAGCAGTTGCTCAGGACAAGGGCCAGCCCGACGTGGTGATGCTGGCGCGAGCCATTGAGAACTGTCAGGAGTACTTCTGGGGGAACAGTGCGTATGCGGTGGTGTACTGCGTGTGCCGTGACGACTACAAGCAAAAGGACTTAACGCAAAGCGGCTTTGAGCGAATGGTAGAGATGTTGCCTTACTCAAAGAAGCGCGACTATACGTGCACTACAGGTACGATTGCCAATGCCTTCTGCCACAATTCTCTCTTTAAGACTCACGTCAGTCGCTGGGAGTTGCAGGGTGCTTCTGAACGTATCCTCAAACTGCTGAATCAGCTACGTAAGGAACTGGAGTTATAGAAAAAGTGATATAGTTCTATAAATACCGCTATGGGTGTCTAAAGCTTCTTTAGGCACCCATTTTTTATGTCTACTTTTGCATCGTGAATCAATCACAAGTGTTATTTGACTTATTGATACAACGATGAAAACAACAGAACGATTACTTCAACAACTGATGAGGATGGAGGGTCTGCGGCTGACGGCTTACCGCGATGCCGCGGGGGTGCCCACCATCGGGTATGGACACACAAAGGGCGTGCGCATGGGCGACCGGATTTCGGAGGCGCATGCTCGTGAACTGCTTCGGCAGGACGTGTCCGTGGTGGAACGGCAGGTAAAGGCCATGCATGTGGCCTGGACGGTGGGACAGCTGGATGCGCTGGTGAGCTTTGCTTACAACGTGGGCATCGGGAGGCTGCGCCGCTCGACCCTGCTAAGAAGGATTCGCGAGGGTGGTACGAAGCTGCAGATACAGCGTGAGTTCAAGCGCTGGGTGTATGCTGGCGGACGGCGCCTGCGCGGTCTGGAACTACGCCGCGAGTGGGAGGCCAACCGCTTCTTTGAAAGCGAACCGGTGACCGACGCGGAAATTATCGATAGAATTTAGTACATTAAAAATTAAAGATTAAACATTAAATTAATCATAATTTCCCAAAATTTCTTTCATAAAAAGGAAACGAAATTAGGGTAAATTGTGGGAAATTATTAACCCTGAGTTGAAGTGAGGAGGATGTTCCCGGGTAAATGCGCAAAGATTCCAACCTTCTTCTCGCTAAATCGACTCAAAATTATGACACAGATTATTAATATTAATAAGGTACAGACAATGACGTCGCTCGAAATTGCCGAGCTGACAGGTAAACAACACAAAGACTTAATGAAGGCTATTCGAAAGATGGAGCCAGCATGGGAGAAAGTACATGGGCGCAAATTTGCGCTGATGTTCCGAGAGGTGAAAATCGGCAACGGTGCCGTTCGTCATGACCCCTGCTATGTGCTGACCAAGACCGAGTGCTTGTACATCGCCACCAAGTTCAACGACGAGGCACGTGCGAAGCTGGTGCTGAGATGGCAAGAACTGGAGCTTCAGGAACAGAAGCGTCGCCAGCAACTCTGTCTGCCCGAACCGAAGGAGATTCTGCGACTGGCCGACAACATCATCGGTGAGGGACTGCGCATGCTGAACGAGGAAGCCGAAGACACGCTGACGGCTACGCAGGTGGCGAAGACGTTTAACATGAAGGTGTACGACTTCAATGCTGTGCTGCGCGACATGGGCATCCAGTATCGCCGTGGCGGGCATTGGAACATCTCTGACGACTTGGCCGACCGCGGACTGACAGCCCTGCGCACCCACGTCAGCTATTCGCTGAAGGGTGAGAAGAAAATACACACGTATATGACGTGGACCCTCAATGGACTCAGATTCCTAAACTCGAAACTTGGTTATCCTAATTTTTAATTCTAACTAAACACGAAGGAACGAAGAAACGAAGGATATGAGTGTACATGTGATTTATAAGCAGAACGGGGTGAAGATGATGCGCCCCGTTCCGAACCGTGAAGAGTATCTGAGTCTGCGCAACGGCGGGTTCCAGAAGGAGAATGTGGCGCGCATCCGACAGGGCGACGGTGCCTTGAAGGCGAGTCTGGTGCAGATGAACTATTCGTGCTTGCCGAACGAGGACGGAACGCTGAAGGGTTCGAAAAGGATGAGCACGACGGTGGGGATGGATATCGACCATCTTTCGGCCGAAGAGATGCCCGTGGTTCGCGAACGGATACTCAGCAAGAAGGACGAGCTGGGGTTGAGGATGCTGGAGGAGAGTGCCCGTGGAGGCGGATACCATCTGGTGTTCAGTCGCCGACCCGAATTGTCGCAGGAGGAGAATCTGAAGTGGGCTTCAGAGTTGCTGGGTGTGAAGTTTGATGCGCAGGCGAAGGACATCACCCGCGTGTTCTTTACTACGACGGAAGCTGAACTGATCTATCTGGACGATGCCATCTTCGAGACCACGGAAGCTGTTTTAACGAACACGAAGAAGATTTTAACGAACACGAATCTCACTAATCACACGAATAATGAAGCGCTGAAAAATTCGTCAGATTTGTGCAATTCGTGTTCAAATAAAAAAGAGCCTACGTGTTCTTTCCCCAGCGACTACCACGGCATCCCGTTCAAGGACATCATCCAGAAGTACTGGGAATTGAATAATCACGGGTTTGAGCCCACGCAGGGCGACCGCGATACGTTGACCTATCAGCTGGCGTGCGACCTGAGGCACATCTGCGCAAGGAACTTCGAGTGGCTGGACCAGGTGATTCCCTGCTACGACGGGTTCCCGTTGGAGGAAAAGCGCCAGAAGATTAAGAGCGCGCTGGCATCGGAGTTCAACGGCTTCCCCTTGCGATTGAGAAATGTGCTGAATGCGCTGCAGATGGCGGACAAAAACGATAACGTTGACGATAACGAAAACGAATTGTCAATTATCAATTCTCAATTGTCAATTAAGAAGATGCCGCAGGGTATTAAGGAATCGATTGATGCCGTTGGTCCTCAGTTGACCATGCCCGTGGTGACGGCTATCTGCCCCTGCATCGGCACGCTGGCTACGGGTGTGACACTAGATGTTCACGGTCAGAAGAAGGGACTGAACCTTATCTCGTATATCGCCGGTGACTTTGCCTCGGGCAAGGGCGGTATAGACCCCGTGGTGGAGGCTTGGATGAGCGAGGTGACGGCGCTGGACAAGATGTACCAGATGCAGGAGGACGAATGGCGCGCCAAGAAGCGGGCGGCAAAGAACAAGAAGGAGCAGCCCGAGGAGCCTAAGTTGCCCGTGCGCTGTCTGACGCTGAACAACACCGTGGCGAACCTCGCTGAGCGACTGGCGAATACCGAGGGCAAGCACGCCTTCTCGTTCACGCCTGAGGCCGATACGGTGGCACAGAAATGGAAATCGACGATGAGCGACTTCTCGGTGATGTTGCGTCAGAGCTACGACGGTACCAAGTATGAGCGTGAGGCACGCAGTGCAGAGGCGGTGAACGTGCATATCGACAAGCTGTTGTGGAACGTCACGATGTGTGGCACACCTGATGCGCTGTATCGTGTTGTCTCGAACTACACCGACGGTTTTCAGAGTCGTATCGCCGTAGCCCGCACACCCGACAACACCTTTGCACCGCTGGAGGACAAGCCCTACGTGCTGACCGACCGCCAGCGCGACCGCATCCAACAGATAGCGCACCTGTTGCCGTTGATGTACGGCGAGGTGGTATTGCCGAAGTTGGAGGCGAAGGGCAGAGAATGGGTGGAGCGCATCCGCGTGGAGACGATGAAAAACGACGACCGCACCCGTGCCCGTCAGCGCTTCCGCGTCTGTGTGACGGCGCAACGCATGACCTGTTGTCTGATGCTCTGCAAGGTGTGCGAGACGTTGATTCAGAAGCACGGACTGAGTGGTGCCGAGGCGAAGTTAAAGCAACAGCCAAGCCTGTGGAAGGAAATGCTGTTGAAGGCACAGACACCCGCTATGCTGGAGGCCTACGACGTGATAGCCGACTCGCTGTTGGAGAACGCCTTGTATTTCTTCCGCGACCGCATAGAGAACGCTTTCCAGAGTCGTGACTATGCAGGCGGACAGTATGGTGAGCGACAGAAGCGCGGCAAGAACGACTCTATCTTTGAGCGACTGGATATCCAGTTCACCTTCGAGCAGGCTATGCAGCACTCGGTAGCGGTGAAGGGTGCCAACGTGAACCACAACACCGTGCGTCAGATGCTGAAGAACTGGCGAAAACAGCGCCTCGTAGTGCTGGAAGAGGATGGTAACTATCGTAAGTTGTAATGCGGTCATTTGGTCATGGTCATTTGGTCATAATTGATTTTGAACTTTCTTTGACCTAAAGGTACAAAGCGACCAAAGGTCGAGCGGAACTTTGAACTTTGAAGTTTATGATTACAATAGAGAACAATGAAGAATGCTTCGTGGTGCTCTGGCGCAGGCTGGAGCGCACGAGGCGCCTCCTCGGAGGTCAGTATAAGCGGTTCTGTATCCGCAACGTGTTGAAGGCGTGGTTCGGCTATGAAGCCACCAGCGATTTTATCTGGGAGGTCTGCCATTTGGCTGCCGTAGATGATGAACCGCAGGAAGGTTGGAACGAGTTGCCTCTGCCCAGTCTATATCCGCGCAAACACCGCGAGCTCTTGCGTGCTATCGTAGCCGTACGCACGGGTATCAGCTATTACAAGATAGACCTGAAAGCCCTCGACGCGGCCTACAGCATCGCTTTCCCGAACAGTACACCGATTAACGTAAATAAGAAGAAAAGAAATGGATAAGAAGATGAAACTCTCCGAGCATTTGACTTCGTCGAGTGTGGCTGCGCTCGGCAATTCAAGCAAGCTTGATTGCACTCGCTTAACGCCACACTTTACGCTCGGGGAGTTGACAAAGACAAGTGTTAAGATAGATAACGTTCCGAATGAGGAACAAGTGAAGAACTTAAAGCGCCTTTGTGGGTGGTTGGAACAACTGAGGAGACGTTGGAATAATCTTTATGGAGAAGGGGATGACCCCATCATCATCAACTCAGGATTCCGTTCGCCAGAAGTCAATAAAGCGGTAGGTGGCGCTACGTTGAGCAATCACCTTACAGGTTGTGCGGTAGATATCCGCTGTATTGGCATTGAACAGGCCTTGCGCTACGCAGCGATATTGCTCGACATCTCAGATCTGAACAAGGAGGATTTCGATGAATTGCTGATAGAACAGAAGGCGCACATCATCTGGATTCACTTTGCAGTCCGCCCCAAGAATAACCGAAGGCATACAAATTATAAGCGATAATGCAACCGATTGCATGGGTACGCGAAATTTATTCTGCCAACTTGTTGGTTTGTATTAAAATAATTCGTATCTTTGCAGAGTAAAACTAACGACAACAACGATTATGAAACGACTTTTTACCTCATTATTGATTACGTTGACCACCCTGACAACGATGGCACAGGGATGGCCCGAGAAATACGAAGGTGTAATGCTACAGGGATTCTATTGGGATTCGTATACTGATAGCAAGTGGACGAACTTGGAGTCTCAAGCTGACGAGTTGAGTAAGTATTTTAAATTGATATGGGTTCCCAACTCAGGAAAAACTTCAAAATTTCACCATGGCGGAGAGAAGACCATGGGATACGACCCTTGTTACTGGTTTGACCACACCGGTGCATTTGGAACAGAGACTGATCTTCGTTCCATGATTAACACATTCCAGACAAAAGGTGTGGGCATCATTGAAGATGTGGTGGTTAACCACAAAAACGGTCTGAACACTTGGGTCGATTTCCCCAATGAGACCAAGGGGTCATATAGTATCACATGGGACAACACCAATTTCTCTGGAATTTGCAAGGACGATGAATGTAACAGTCATCTAAGTGAATGGGCTACTGGAGCTTATGCTGGCAAGAAAGCTACTGGAGCAAACGACACAGGCGACAAATTTGATGGTTTTCGTGACCTTGACCACACCAATGCAACTGTTCAACAGAACATCAAGACCTATGTTAGTTTCCTATTAAATAATCTCGGTTATGTAGGTTTCCGCTATGATATGGTAAAGGGCTTTTCAGCATCATATATTGGAATCTACAATGCATCGGCAAATCCTACCTATTCTGTAGGCGAATACTGGGACGGAGACTTTAACAACACGAAAGGTTGGATTGACGGAACCAAGGTGGATGGTAAGATTCAAAGCGCTGCTTTCGACTTCCCACTGAAATACAAGATTAACGCTGCTTTTGGTGGTAGCAAATGGGACCAATTAAAGGATGCCTTTTTGGCTAATAACACGAATTATTCTCGTTATGCGGTTACCTTTGTTGACAACCACGACACCTATCGTGAGAAAACCTGCCTAAATTACAACATCTGTGCTGCTAATGCTTATATTCTGACTATGCCTGGTACACCTTGTTTATTCCTTCCTCATTGGAAAGATTACAAGGGAACACTGAAGAAGTTGATAGAGGCACGTAAAGCTGCAGGTATCAACAATCAGAGCACAATAGAGAGTGTAGAGACTTCTGACAAAGGACTTGTTTTGAAAGTGAAAGGCGATAAAGGCACTTTGATGTTGGTGACTGACGAAGCAACTATCAATACGGCAGGCTACCAACTGGCTGTTGAGGGAGTATTATTCAAATTATACGCCAGCTCGGAAGTTGATCTTTCTGGTGTCAATGCTGTTACTGACACTGATGCCAAACAGGAGCCAACAACAGTACCAGACTGCTGCGTAGTCAACGAAGGAGAAACATGTGCTTTCTTTGAAGTTCCTGCTTTCTGGGATATGTCATCACGAGTTATCAAGTGTTGGCGCTGGGATAAGCAATACAACTATACTGGCGGTTCATGGCCTGGAGTAACATGCACTAAAGTTGGAACAGCTCACAATGGTAACGCTGTATGGAAGTGGACTTTCAAAGAGTCGGACAAGAAATCTGCATCTGGCGGCAATGAGGGTATCATCTTTAATAACGCCAAGAATGCCGATGATCAGGAAAAAGTACAAACTGACGACCTCGATTTCCAAAATACCGGCTACTATACCATGAATGGTATGTGGAAAAACGTATTGAAGGAAACTACTGGCATCCAAACAATAACGACAACCCACCAAAATACGGATACCCATTGGTACAATCTCAATGGTCTAAGACTCACGGAGAAACCTGCAACAAAGGGCATTTACATCCATCAGGGCAAGAAGGTGGTGGTACGATGAAGCAGCGACTTCTCTTTGTCTGTCTGGGAAACATCTGTCGTTCACCAGCCGCTGAAGGTATTATGCAGCGACTGGTGGACGAAC
>CACYOC010000056.1 GCA_902775975.1 uncultured Bacteroidales bacterium
TGATTAATTTCTATTTCTCTTGTAATTCAGGCGTTTATGTAAAAGTATAACAAAAATGATAAATTTCAGTCTCAATACATGTTGGCGCCTCATCCCGACCAGGCAGACGACAATCGGAGTTCTTCGGTTGTCGTCTGTTATTTTAGCGGCTAACACGTTAATTTCTCTGAAAACGTAGCGGAATTATCATTTTTATTTGTACCTTTGCAAATCAAAGTGACAAGATATTCATAGAAAAATGGCTTGCATACTACATATAGAAACTAGCACGAACGTTTGTTCGGTGGCTGTGTCAGAAGACAGTCACGTCATCTTTCAGCAAGAGAAACATGGTGAGCATGCTGCCGGTGCCGAGCATTTAGGCACCATGATAGACGAGGCACTCTCGTTTACCGACAACCATGCTATTCCCTTCGATGCCGTCAGCGTGAGCAGCGGTCCTGGCTCTTATACAGGACTGCGCATCGGTGTGTCTATGGCGAAAGGTCTTTGCTGTGGGCGCGACCTGAAGCTGATTGCCGTTCCGACGTTAGAGTTGCTCTGCGTCCCCGTCCTGCTACGCGAACTGATACCAACCCCCACCACCCAACACCCATCACCCACCACCCACCACTCAGAGCCCTTGCTCTGTCCGATGCTCGATGCTCGTCGCATGGAGGTGTATGCCGCCCTTTATGACCGTTCGCTGAAAACCGTTCGTGCCGTGGGTGCCGATGTGGTGACTGCCGAGACGTACAAGGAGTATCTGGACGAGCGTCCGGTATATTTCTTCGGTCCTGGTGCCAAGAAGTGTATGGAGGTTATCCAGCACCCCAACGCCCATTATATTGACGGCATTGAACCGCTGGCAAAATGGATGCAGCCGTTGGCTGAGCGACGCTTCCTGCAGGAACAGTTCGAAGATGTAGCGTATTTCGTGCCGTTCTACCTCAAGGACTTTGTGGCTATCAAGTCGAAGCCCCTGATTTAAGTGATAATTGAAAAATAATAATAATAAAATAATGGTGAACTTGGAGAGCGGAAGCAAATTTTTCACTTTTCATTTTTCACTTTTACCTTTAAAATATGGAAATAAAAGGATTAGACTACAACACTCAGCGTGAGAAACTGGTGATGCCAGAATACGGTCGTGAGGTACAGAAAATGGTGGAGGTAGCCATCGGACTGCCCACCAAGGAGGAGCGTATGCTTTGTGCTCAGAGCATTATCCGACTGATGGAAAGCAAGAACCCGCAAGTGCGTGATGGTAACGACTTCAAGCAGACGCTTTGGGACCACCTGTATCTGATGAGTCATAAGCAGTTGGATATCGACTGGCCTTACGATGTCAGCGAGGCAGAGCGTATCATGGCGAAGCCCGAGCCCATGGCGCATCCTACAAAGGACAACCAGGCTCATCTGCGTCACTATGGTCGTCTGATGACAGAGGTCTTCGAGAAGCTGAAGACCATGCCTGAGGGTCCTGAGCGCGACGAGTTGGTATATATCACTGCCAACCAGATGAAGCGCGACCTCATGACGTGGAGCCACGGTTCGGTGGATGACGAGAAAGTGGCTGATGACCTGGTACGCTTTACCGACGGGGTCATCCAGCTCGATCTATCTACTCTTAACCTGGGACGTGTGCAGGCTATTACCGGCAACGAACCGAAACGAAACAAAAAACGCAAATAGGCATGGCTTCATTTAAGATAGAAGGTGGTCATCTCCTGCGCGGCACCATCACGCCACAAGGGGCGAAGAATGAGGCGCTGCAGGTGATCTGTGCCACTTTGCTGACTGCCGACAAGGTGACGATCAGTAACATTCCCGACATTCGCGACGTCAACAACCTCATCCAGCTGTTGCGTGAGATAGGGGTGAAGGTGGAGCGAGGACAGGGCAGCCAGGAGCAGGAGCACACCTATTCCTTCCAGGCTGACGAGCTGAACATGGAGTATCTGGAGAGCGACGAGTTTGTCAAGAAGTGTGCCGAGTTGCGTGGCTCCGTCTTGATGATTGGTCCGCTGCTGGCTCGCATGGGTAAGGCCGTTATCACCAAACCCGGAGGCGACAAGATAGGCCGCCGCCGCTTAGACACCCATTTCTTAGGTTTTGAGAAACTGGGAGCCGAGTTCCGTCAGATCAAGTCGCGCAACGTTTATGAAATCAACGGTTCCGAACTGCGCGGTACTTACATGCTGCTTGACGAGGCGTCGGTGACCGGTACTGCCAATATCATTATGGCTGCCGTGATGGCAATGGGTACCACGACGATATATAATGCTGCCTGCGAACCCTATATCCAGCAGTTGTGCAACATGCTGAACCGCATGGGAGCACGCATTTCGGGCATAGGCTCTAATCTGCTGACAATTGACGGTGTGACACAGCTGCGAGGCACGGAGCACCGCCTGTTGCCCGACATGATTGAGGTGGGTTCGTTCATCGGTATGGCAGCGATGTGTGGCGGTGGCATCCGCATCAAGGATGTCTCGATAAAAGACCTTGGCATCATTCCCGATGCCTTCCGCCGGTTGGGCGTAAGGGTGGAAGTCGATGGCGATGACCTGTTCATTCCGCGCCAGACGCACTATGTGGTAGATTCCTTTATCGACGGAACCATCATGACATTGGCTGATGCCCCCTGGCCGGGACTGACGCCCGACCTGCTGTCGGTACTCATCGTCGTCGCCACACAGGCACAGGGCTCGGTACTCTTCCACCAGAAGATGTTCGAGAGTCGCCTGTTCTTCGTGGACCGCCTGATTGATATGGGTGCCCAGATTATCCTCTGCGACCCGCACCGTGCTGTAGTGGTAGGTCACGACCGCACCCGCCAGCTCAGGGGCAGCCGCATGTCGAGTCCCGATATCCGTGCAGGTATCGCCCTGCTCATCGCTGCCATGAGTGCCGACGGTACGAGCACCATCAGCAACATCGAGCAGATAGACCGTGGCTATGAGCATATCGAAGAGCGCCTGCGTACCCTCGGAGCCTGCATAGAAAGGGTGGAGTAGGAGAGTCATGCAACGGTTACAAGTAACAATGAAAGTTCAAAGTTAATCATGATAAAGAGAGAAGACGTTTTTAAGATAGGCCGCTTGGGTAAGGCTCATGGCGTAAAGGGAGAGGTGTCGTTCCATTTCGACGACGACATCTTCGACCGTGTGGAGACGGAGTATCTGGTGCTCGAGATCGATGGCATCCTCGTGCCGTTCTTTATGGACGACTACCGTTTTCGCAACGGCTATCTGGCTTTCGTCAAGTTCCGCGATGTCGATACCCAGGAGCGTGCCAGCGAACTGACGGGGTGTGACGTCTATTTCCCTCGCGACTTGGCGATGGATGAAGACGAGACTCCTATCCTCTCCATGCTGGTAGGCTTTAGTCTTGTCGATGCTGCCACAGGTAAGCATATTGGTACCATCGAGGGCATCAACGACCAGACGGCTAACGTGCTCTTCGAACTGAGCGGCGGTCAGCTGATTCCCGCCAGCGACGAGCTGATTATGAATATTGATACGCAGCGCGAGGAGATCGTCATGGACATTCCTGAAGGTCTCCTGGAGATTTAAGTGAAAAGTGAAAAATGAAAAGTGAAAAGTGAAAAGTGAAAAGTGAAAAATTTGCTACCGCTCATGAAGAAAGAAACGATACGCAAAAAACAGATATGCATCCTGGGCTCTACCGGCTCCATCGGTACGCAGGCACTTCAGGTCATCGAGGAGCATAGCGACCTCTATGAGGTCTATGCCTTGACGGCTAACAACCGCGTGGAACTGCTGGCTGAACAGGCACACCGCTTCCGTCCTGCTGCCGTCGTCGTGGCAAACGAGCAGCGTTATGACGAGCTGAAAGCCCTGATGAGCGACCTGCCCGACGTGAAGGTCTATGCCGGAGCACAGGCTCTCGACGAGATTGTAGAGTCCATGCCTATCGACATGGTACTGACCGCCATGGTAGGCTTTGCAGGACTTTCGCCCACCATCCATGCTATCAAGGCCCACAAGGCGATTGCCTTGGCCAACAAGGAGACGCTGGTGGTGGCTGGCGAGTTGATATGTCAGCTGGCAAACCAGTTCCACACGCCTATCCTGCCGGTCGATAGCGAGCACTCTGCTATCTTCCAGAGCTTGGTGGGCGAGGATGACAACCCCGTGGAGAAGATTCTGCTGACAGCCTCGGGAGGTCCTTTCCGCAACTGCACGATGGAAGAGCTGCAGACGGTCACCAAGGCTGATGCGCTGCGCCATCCTACTTGGGATATGGGTGCGAAGATTACCATCGACTCTGCCACCATGATGAACAAAGGCTTTGAGGTCATCGAGGCCAAGTGGCTCTTCGGTGTCGATGCCCGTCAGATTCAGGTGCTGGTACATCCGCAGAGCATTGTCCATTCTGCCGTGCAGTTCCAGGATGGTGCCGTCAAGGCACAGCTCGGCGTTCCCGATATGCGACTGCCCATCCAGTATGCCTTCTCCTTCCCTCAGCGACTGCCGCTGAGTGGCGACCGTCTGGACCTCTTCGCCATCAAGGAGCTCGACTTCATGGAGCCTGACCTCAAGAAGTTCCGCTGTCTGGCGCTGGCATTCGAGGCCATCGAGAAGGGCGGCAACATGCCGTGCATCGTCAATGCTGCCAACGAAATCGTCAACCGCGCCTTTCTGGAAGACCGCTGCCGGTTCCTGCAGATGAGCGACATCATTGCCGAGACCATGCAGCGCTGCACCTTCAGCAACCATCCCGACTACGACATCTACATCCAAACCGACCAGGAAGCCCGGCGCATAGCAATGGAATTGCTGGCAGGCAAGTCGTAATGTCGAAATGTCGAAATACCGAAAATCGAAATCACTTAAATTATGGATATCTTTTTAATTAAAGCATTACAACTGGTACTGGCACTCTCGCTGCTCGTCTTGCTGCATGAGGGCGGCCACTTCTTCTTCTCCAAGCTCTTCGGCGTAAGAGTGGAGAAATTCTACGTATTCTTCGACTGGAAGTTCAGTCTCTTTAAGTTCAAGCCCAAGAATAGCGATACGGAGTACGGCATCGGCTGGATTCCCTTAGGCGGCTATTGCAAGATTGCGGGCATGATCGACGAGAGTTTCGATACCGAGCAGATGAAGAAACCCGCCCAGCCGTGGGAGTTCCGCTCGAAACCCGCCTGGCAGCGACTGCTGATTATGATTGGCGGCGTGCTCGTCAATTTCCTGCTGGCGCTGTTCATCTACAGCATGATCCTGTTCTACTGGGGCGAGAGCTATATCCGTGTACAGGACATGACGCTGGGCATGAAGTTCAACCAGGAGGCCAAGTCGTACGGTTTCCGTGACGGCGACATCCTGCTGGGTACCGACGAGAAAGACTTCAAGGAGTTTTCTGCCAACCTCTATCGCGATATCTCTGAGGCGCATCGTGTCGATGTGCTGCGCGACGGCCGCAAGGTGAGCATCGCCCTGCCCGGCGACCTGAACCTGCTGAACATGATCAAGTCCGACCCCTCGTTTGTCCGTCCTCTGCTTCCCGCACTGGTTGACAGCGTGCTGCCTGCCACTCCGGCGGCAAAGATAAAACTGGTGAAGGGCGACCGCATCGTGGCGCTGAACGGCGCTCCCGTCGATTCTTATAACGAGTTTGTTGACCTGCTGAAGCACCGTTCCGACCTGTTGGCAGTAGCTACCACCCATGCCGACAGCCTGAAAGCCCGTACCGTCACCATCGTGTATGAGCATGCCGCAGCCTCATCGGCAGACACTCTCACCGCTCAACGTGACACCGCCGACGTCGTGCTTACTCCCGACCTCAAGTTGGGATTTGTCGTCAAGACGCTGGCAGGCATCTATGAGCCCGTCACCCGCGAATACGGTTTCTTCGAGAGCTTCCCTGCAGGCATCAAGTACGGCTGGAGCGTGCTGGCATCCTATGTCGATGACCTGAAGTACGTCTTCAGCGCCGAAGGTGCCAAGTCGTTGGGAGGCTTCGGAGCCATTGGCAACCTCTTTCCGCCGATGTGGGATTGGCACATCTTCTGGCAGATGACCGCCTTCCTCAGCATCATCCTCGCCTTCATGAACATCCTGCCCATTCCTGCCCTCGATGGTGGTCACGTGCTGTTCCTGCTCTACGAGATCATCACGCGCCGCAAACCCTCCGAGGACTTCATGATCAAGGCAGAGTATGTCGGCTTCGGCCTGCTTATCCTGTTGCTGGTGGTCGCCAACCTCAACGACATCCTTCGCGGCTTGGGTCTGCTATAAGCACACCCCATCACTACAAGATTGACGAAACGGCACTTTGACAGCGACAAAGTGCCGTTTCGTCGCTGTCAAAGTGCCGTTTCGTCGGCGTCAAAGTGCCGTTTCGTCACCTGCGAGAGTACGGTTCGTCTATCCTGTCGTTTTTCATTTTTCATTTTTCACTTATCACTTATCACTTTTCACTTTTCACTTATCACTTTTCACTTTTCACTTATCACTTATCACTTATCACTTTTCACTTTAAAATCATCCTCCCATCGTACCATAGGAGGCTCAAACCTCGATACACAAAGGGCTGATGCGTAGGAGGATGAACCGCTCCATCCTCCCATCATCCTCCTATCATAAACTTTCTTAAAGGATTACACATTTTGTGTTACACATTTTGTGTAATCAAAATATAGTGTAAGCGATGTATTCCTTTCACATTGGATGGAGCGGTTGTAAATGAGGATGCATGGGAGGATGATGGTAGGATGCCCGTTACCATCCTCCTATGCTCAAAAGCCCTGTACATCAGCATTTCGCCCTCCTATGGTACGATGGGAGGATGATTTGCAAATTCCGTCAGAAATATAATAAAACACCTCGGACGAACGTCATGATTCTCCGAGGTGTTTGTTTTGGTTTTTGATTATCCAATCTTTTCACAATTGAAATATCCACTGTTCATGTTTTGAACATTTACTTCTATACCGTACTTGTTCAAAAACAACTGTGCCAGCATTGGT
>CACYOC010000057.1 GCA_902775975.1 uncultured Bacteroidales bacterium
TGCTGCGATTCGTTAGCCAAGAAGTGAAGAAGATGAAACGGAATGAACCCAATATTTTTGACTACGGCAAGCCAAACCAACGGAGCTATCCGTTGAAGAACTTCTGCGCTCTCAGAAGTCTAAAGCAATATGCACAATACGAGCAGGAAGTGGTGGTGGCTGATGGTATTGTGGCTCAGGAGCGGAATCCGCGAACCATCTCTACTAAGCTCATTGCACATTTTGACATCACAAAAGAGGGCGAAGACAAAATTTCACTTACCAAGCAGCGAAAAGGCCAAGACTATTTCCGACGAATGATTCTTGCTAATTATGGAGGCCGTTGCGCCCTTACTGGTATTGACATCCCTCAGCTGTTGCTTGCCAGCCATATCATACCATGGGCAGACAAATCTCATAAAAAGGACCGACTAAATCCCTGTAATGGCATCTGCCTCTCTGCCCTGTACGACAAAGCCTTTGACCAAGGTCTCATCACAATCTCTCCAGATGGCTACTGCGTCATACTCTCCTTCGCCCTGCAAGAGAACGAGACAAAAGCATACTACGACAAGCACTTCGGTTGCATCAAAGGTCAGAAGCTAACGTTGCTCACAGAATACCTGCCCAGCCGAGAGTTTCTGGCGTACCATCGGGACAAGGTGTTTGTGGGGGTATGAATAGAAAAACTTGAACATCTCAGTAGAGAAAAAAGAATAGAAAAAACTTATATGTCAAACAGATGTCTATATACTGCCACATTCGCTGAGTTCTTGAATCAATCCCCTCTGACTGTGTTAGGTGCTCTTCACAATAATTATCATGGAGACTCGCTGACGACTACCGACGAGGCGTGGATGGGCGAAATTACATTGATGCAGCAGGTGTTGGAACCATGGAAGGACGAGGCGGAACAGATTGTTTTTGAATATGATATTCCACGTCTTGGAAAGCGTATCGATGTGGTCCTTTTGCTACGAGGAATGATATTCTGTCTGGAGTTTAAAGTGGGCAAGAAAGAAGAGTTTCAGGCAGGTATTGAGCAGGTAATGGATTATGCGCTTGACTTGAAAAACTTCCACCTTTTCAGTCACGACAGAAAGATTGTGCCTATATTGGTTCCGACACGTTATAAGGAATACACAACGGTGTTTCAACCTTCGGTTTACAACGACGACATCTACAACCCGATGATCACGGGCGAAGAACACCTACAAGAACTGATAGCGAGGGTGCTGGAACATGCTGGAGCAGAACGAAGCGAAGAGGTAATAGACAACTGGCTTATCAGCCCATATGCACCCACTCCAACAATCATCGAGGCGGCACGTACGCTGTTTGAAAACCACTCTGTTGAAGACATTACACGCCACGAGGCAGACAAGGTATCAACCGACCGTACCATCAACTATATCCTTGATGTTATTCAGCAAAGCAAAGAACAGCGACAGAAAAGCATCTGTTTTGTGACGGGCGTGCCGGGTGCCGGTAAAACGCTGGTTGGACTTGATGTGGCCATCAAGCAGACATATAAGGATGGTGAACTGGACAAGGAGAATGGAGCTGTGTACCTGTCTGGCAACGGACCGCTTGTAGCGGTACTGACAGAAGCATTGGCTCGCGACAACCAAAAGAAATGCTCCGCCAAAGGCGAAAAGAAGAACATGACAGATTCGCGACGCGAAGTAAGCGAATTCATACAAATCATCCACCGCTATCGCGACAATATGCTGGCCAAGATAAAGAATCCCGTGGAGAACGGCGTGGTGGAGATCGATCCCGAAAAGGCTGTACGTCTGGAAGCAACCGGATATGGCGAAGTGGAACACGTAGCCATCTTCGACGAAGCACAACGCAGCTGGACGCACAAGCGTATAGCTGACTATCTGAAGCGCGGAGGAACGTATGGCAACAAACTGAAAGTGCCCAACTTCCCGATGTCGGAAGCGGAGTTCCTGATCTGGTCGCTTGATCAGCGCGAAGATTGGGCCGTCATCATTTGTCTAGTGGGTGGCGGTCAGGAAATCAATACAGGCGAGGCTGGCATCACGGAATGGATCAACGCCTTGAACAATCGATTCAAGCATTGGAACGTTTTCATCTCCAACAAGCTGACAGAACCGGAATATGCAGAAGGTCGTGTAAACGACTTACTACAGGAAAATGACAAGGTCACTTACTCCGACGAATTGCATTTGGCCGTAAGTTTAAGGTCGTTCCGAGCTGAGACGTTATCTGCTTTCATCCATTCACTATTGTCATTCGCTCCCGATGCCGCATCACTCTACCAAGATGTAAAGCAGAAAGGATATCCCATTGTGCTGACACGCGACATGGTACAGGCTCGCGCTTGGTTGCGCAAACAGGCACGCGGCAGCCAGCAGACAGGCGTGCTGGTAACGAAAGTGGCCGCACGCTTCAAGCCGCTGGCCGTACATATACTTGGGCAAGGCGACGAAAATGCTGTGCATTGGTTTCTCGAAGACAAGACGGATATCCGCTCATCAAACTATCTGGAGGACGCCGCCACAGAGATACAGGTGCAAGGATTGGAACTCGACTATGCCTGTGTGCTGTGGGATGCCGATATGCGATGCGAGGATGGTTGTTGGACGTATTACAAATTCAACGGCAAAAATAAGTGGAATCCTGAGAACAACGAAGAGAACCGCAAATATATGCTCAACGCCTACCGCGTGCTGCTGACTCGCGCCCGCCAAGGTGTTGTTATCTGTGTTCCGACGGGCAACGGCAAATTGGGCTCCGACGGTTTCCCTGAAGACCCGACGCGCCTGCCCGAGTTCTATGATGGCACATACAAGTATTTGAAATCGCTGGGATTGGAAGAGATATGAAGCAGATAGAAGTAGTAGCAGCAATCATCCATGATGACAAAGGTCGTATCTTCGCTTCGCAGCGGGGGTATGGTGAGTGGAAGGACTGGTGGGAGTTCCCCGGCGGGAAGATGGAAGCTGGGGAAACGCCTGAGGAAGCATTGAAGCGCGAGATATGGGAGGAACTGGAGACGCGCATCGTGGTGGAGCGGTTCGTGGAGACGGTGGAGTGGGATTATCCGTCATTCCATCTGACCATGCACTGCTACGTCTGCCACGTGGGGAGCGGGCATCTGGAGCTGAAGGAGCACGAGGCTGCGAAGTGGCTCCACAAGGATGAGCTGGAGAGCGTCAACTGGCTGCCAGCGGATTGGGAGGTAGTGAAGCACTTAATAAAAAATGGTAGAACTTATTAGGGAGAATGACAAAAATGAGTAATGAGGTATTATATAAGGCACTGAAATCATATTTCGGCTACGACTCCTTCCGTCCTTTGCAGGAGGATGTTATCAATCATGTGCTACAACGGAAGGATGCATTAGTGCTGATGCCTACGGGTGGCGGCAAGTCGATATGCTTTCAGATTCCTGCCCTGATGATGGAGGGTACGGCTATCGTGGTGTCGCCGCTTATATCGCTGATGAAGGATCAGGTGGAGGCACTGCGAGCCAACGGCATTGCAGCGGAGGCGCTGAACAGTGCCAACGACGAGATTGCCAACAGGCAGATAGCAGAGCGTTGTCTGCGTGGAGAGGTGAAACTGCTGTATATCTCGCCTGAGCGGCTGATGGCGGAACTGAGATGGGTGCAGACAATGTTGAAGGTATCGCTCTTTGCCATTGACGAGGCGCATTGTATATCGCAGTGGGGACATGACTTCAGACCAGAATACACTCAGTTGGGCAATTTGCATGAGCTGTTCCCCAATGTGCCTGTCATGGCGCTTACGGCTACGGCAGACAAGATAACGAAGGCTGACATCATAGAGCAACTACACCTGAAGGAGCCGGAAATCTTCATCAGTTCATTTGACCGTCCGAATCTGAGCTTAGATGTCAGACGTGGATATTCGGCAAAAGAGAAACTGCGCACCATTCAGAACCTGATACGCCGTCATCGGGGAGAAAGTGGCATCATCTATTGTCTGGCAAAGAAAACCTGTGAGAAACTGGCAGAGAAGCTTCAGAAGGAAGGTATCTCGGTGGGTGTCTATCACGCAGGACTGCCTATGGATAAGCGCAATCGGGTGCAGGAGGACTTTATCAACGACCGCATTCAGGTGGTCTGTGCCACGATTGCTTTCGGAATGGGTATCGACAAGAGCAATGTGCGCTTTGTGGTACATTATAATTTGCCCAAGAGCATTGAGAACTACTATCAGGAGATAGGACGTGGTGGGCGTGACGGACTGCCTTGCGAGACCATCCTGTTCTACAATATTGGAGATATTATCACGCTGCAGCGTTTCGCAGAGGAAAGCGGACAGCGGGAAATCAATGCGGAGAAACTGCAGCGGATGCAGGAATATGCCGAGGCGCAGGTTTGCAGGCGACGTATCCTGCTGAACTATTTCGGTGAGACCAGCGACAAAAGTTGTGGCAACTGTGATGTGTGCCATACGCCACCTCAGACATTCGATGGAACGGAACTGGTTCAAAAGGCACTTTCTGCCATACTGAGGACGGGCGAGCAAGTGGGATTCACGCTGACGATAGACATTCTGCACGGCAGTTTCTCACCGGAAGTCATAGCGCGTGGATACAACCAGATTAAGACCTTTGCGGCAGGCAGAAATGTGCCCATAAGAGACTGGAACGACTATCTGCTGCAGATGTTGCAGATGGGATACATCGAGATTGCTTATAATGAGGACAACCATTTGCATGTTACACCCCTCGGACAGGATGTGGTGCGTGGTAGGAAGCGGGTACAGTTGGCAGTCATCAGCCGCGAAGATTTCAGCGTGAAGGGCCGTCGCAAGCAGATGCTGGAAGAACAGGTTCAGGCTGTGCCCTTTAGCGGACAGAGTGAGAACATGGAACTGTTTGAGCGGCTGAGGGTACTGCGGAAAGAGATTGCCGACGAAATAGGCTCTCCGGCATTCGTAGTGATGTCTGACAAAACGCTGCATGTGTTGGCCACCGATATGCCAACAACGCTTGAAGCCTTTGGCAATACCTTTGGGATAGGTGAACATAAGCGTGACACCTACGGCAAACGATTTATTGAGGTGATAAAGCAATATGCACCAGAAAAAATAGAACTTCCATTTCCAGAGGTTGTTGTTGCCCCTGTCCCTCCAACAGAGCCTAAAGAAGAGAAAAAGAAAAAGCAGAAGAATCAGATTACAATTCAAGGTACCATCTACGTCATAGATGAAGATATTTGGAAATCGATAGAATGGCGTAAGGTGCTGAAAGAGATTACGGAGAAGGCTTACTGGAATTATCAAGGCCCTCTTGAAATCCATCTAAGTGATTATGTGACTCCAGACACAAAGCATCGAGACAGGATTGTCGCCATGCTGTGCCGTCTCTTAAAAGAAGGCTATGGTATGAATGTTGACAAGCAAGCGGGTGTGGTGACTGTCGCTCAAAAATTCGATTACGACAAAGACGGACAGATAGTTGAGCTTCCATCAGGCTCTTTCTTTGAGACGCTTTGCCGTTTCCGTCTGTTCGTAATCCAAAACAAGCACTATCCCTTTATGGATGGCGAACATGATGAGATTGCACTGAGAAAATGGTATCGAGAGATTGGTCATGGATTTGTGCCTATTACCGACGAGCAAAAGATATTATTCGACAATCTAGGTGTCGAGTTTGCAGATTTTCCTAAGCATAGAAGTCAAATAAAAAAAGATGTCGATATTCAGTAGAATATTTGGAATACAGCCCAAGTCTGATGACAAGGTAGAATCAGGTTCTCCAGAAACTATACGCGTTGGGGAATTTGAGAAGGAACTGCATGTATTATTAGACCGAGATGCTTATCTTGCATGTAGTGACTATAAGCCATTATGCGCTAAATATGAGGATTTGTTCCACCAATTCTCTACTCTAAAGAAATCAAAGACACTGGATTATTACTGTTCACAGAATCATGTCGACGCACAACAGTTGGAGTCTTTCCTCGAGACTTTTGCTGACCTGAATACGAAAGAAAGCACCGAAATCATTACTCTTCACAACAAAGACTTTCTTGAAAAAACTGAGTTCGGGATAAGAAAAGAGTCTTAAAAGTTTGGTAATCTCGCATAATTTTATTATCTTTACAGTTGTAAATCAAATAGTTACAAAGATTTAAGCAATAAGAATTATGGAGATTACCAAGGACAAAATTACAGATATTTTCTGTATTATTGATGATTTTTGCGAAGAATATGACAAAGATATCGAAAAAATGAGTCTGAA
>CACYOC010000058.1 GCA_902775975.1 uncultured Bacteroidales bacterium
TTGGCACGAGGACGGCCACAAGGTAGTGCTCGTACGTATCGAGACCTCTCCTGAGGACCTCGCTGGTATGGCTGCTGCCGAAGGTATCCTGACTGCTCGTGGTGGTATGACCTCTCACGCTGCCGTTGTGGCTCGTGGTATGGGTAAGTGCTGTGTATCGGGCGTAGGTGCTCTGAATGTTAGCTATAAGGACAAGACTGTCGAGATTGACGGCGTTACATATAAGGAGGGTGACTACATCTCTCTGAATGGTACCACTGGTCAGGTTTACGCTGGCGAGGTTCCCACCAAGGCTGCTGAGCTTTCTGGCGACTTCAAGGAACTGATGGACCTCTGCGACAAGTACACCAAGCTGCAGGTTCGTACCAATGCTGATACTCCACACGATGCACAGGTGGCTCGCCAGTTCGGCGCCAAGGGTATCGGTCTGACCCGTACTGAGCACATGTTCTTCGAGGACAAGAAGATCATTGCTATGCGTGAGATGATTCTCTCTGACAGCGTTGCCGGACGCGAGAAGGCTCTTGCTAAGCTGCTGCCTTACCAGAAGGCTGACTTCAAGGGTATCCTCGAGGCTATGGACGGTCTGCCCGTGAACATCCGTCTGCTCGATCCTCCCTTGCACGAGTTCGTTCCCCACGATATTGCCGGACAGGAGACGATGGCTAAGGAGATGGGCGTATCGCTCGAGACTATCCAGCGCCGTGTAGCTTCTCTCGCTGAGAACAACCCAATGCTGGGTCACCGTGGTTGCCGTCTGGGTATTACCTTCCCCGAAATCACTGCTATGCAGACAAAGGCCATCCTGAGTGCTGCTTGCGAACTGAAGAAGGAAGGCAAGAACCCGATGCCTGAGATTATGGTTCCGCTGATTGGTACGCTCTACGAGCTGAAGCAGCAGAAGGAGGTTATCCAGTATGCCGCCAAGGAAGTATTCCAGGAGTATGGCATTGAGGTTGAGTTCGAGATAGGTACGATGATTGAGATTCCTCGTGCTGCCCTGACCGCTGACCGCATTGCTACCGAGGCTCAGTACTTCTCATTCGGTACCAACGACCTCACTCAGATGACCTTCGGTTACAGCCGCGACGATATCGCATCGTTCCTGCCTGTATACCTCGATAAGAAGATCTTGAAGGTAGACCCATTCCAGGTGCTCGACCAGAAGGGTGTCGGCAAACTCATCAAGTACGCCGTGAAGGCTGGTCGCGAGGTTCGTCCCGATCTGCGTTGCGGTATCTGCGGTGAGCATGGTGGTGAGCCATCAAGTGTTAAGTTCTGCGCAAAGATTGGCATGAACTACGCATCTTGCTCTCCTTTCCGTGTGCCCATCGCACGTCTGGCTGCCGCGCAGGCATCTGTCCGCTTGGACAGGTCCCTTTTTGTGTCTCCAAGAATGCTTTCGACGTTTTGGAGACAAAAACGTCGCATAATATGCGATTATTTGCAGATTTGTTTGGCTATTCGACAATAATTTCGTATTTTTGTCGCAGAATTTGCGGCGTTATATATAATATTTTGTCGCACAAAGTAGGAATGCGTTATGTATATACACGAAAGAGATAAATGGACGGACTTCCGTTGGGACATGTCCCAAGTGTCACTCCTTCAGGAGAAAGTATTCCGTAAGCAGGGGTTGCTTTATGGCAGGTTAAGTTCATTGGGCTTTGACAGCAAACTCCGTGCTATGGCAGAGAATCTGACTTACGACGTAGTATATTCTTCGGAAATAGAAGGTATCCGACTGAACGTTGATCAGGTTCGTTCTTCCATTGCCCGGAAACTTGGGATTGAGAACGTGAAATACACCGCACCATCGCATTACGTCGATTCTGTAGTTGGTGTAATGCTTGAAGCGGTTCAGCACTATGACATGCCCCTCAGTAAAGAGAAGCTGTGTGCTTGGCAAGCTGCATTTTTCCCTTCAGGCTACAGTGATGGAAGTCAGATAGAAATTGGCCAGTACCGTACAAACGAGGAGCATATTGTCAGCGGAATGTTTGGGCGCGAGAAAATCCACTATATTGCTCCTTCTCCAGACCGTGTTGAAAAGGAGATGGAAAAGTTTCTCGTCTGGTTTGATGACGAGGAGCCTGTGAGTAGCGTCATCCGTTCTGCTATTGCCCATTTCTGGTTTGTAAGCATTCATCCCTTCGAGGACGGTAATGGGCGGTTGGCCCGCATCCTTTCAGACATGCTGCTTGCTCGTGGTGAGAAGAGCGAGTTCCGTTTCTACAATGTCTCATCACAGATTAACAAGGACAAGAATCACTACTATGACATTCTGGAGCGGATGCAGCATGGCAATGGCGATATAACGGAGTGGTTGGTGTGGTACATGCAGAAATTGGTGGATGCACTCGACGAGGCTGACACCATCGTCACCACAATCCTGAACAAGAGCTTCTTCTGGCAGAAGGCATCGGCAGTACCAATGACCGAACGTCAGACCCAGATGCTCAATCTCTTTCTTGACGGCTATGAAGCAAAGATAACATCAAAGACTTGGGCGACATTGGCAAAGTGCTCGAAGGACACAGCCATACGTGATATCCAGGATTTAGTTGACAAGAACATCCTGAAAGAGGACATTCCAGGAGCCAAACGCCCAAGTTATTCCATCGTCTATGATGCTGAGGACATGACGCAATTCTTCACGGATGTAAACATTGTTGAAGAGAATGGCATTCAATACATCAAAGCATTGTTCAAGGGAAAGAAGCCTGTCTGCGAAAGAGTTCTGAAACTTGATGCAGAGCGCTACCAGAAAGGTGATTTGCCATTAGCCAATCTACTCAGTAAATACTGCTCGTATATCGCTGCTGGACATCAGAGCAATTCTTTATGAATAGCTTGAAATCATAGTTTCTGGCTGAAATACAAAAATGAAGAAAATACCTGTATATAAATTCTATAAGCACAAGTATGGCGACGAACTGTTGGTGGATGTCATCAGCTACGAGAAGATGATGCCCGACATCAGGCGCACACTCGTGTTCAGTGAGACCTTCTACAGCATCACACTGGTGCTGGAAGGTTCTGACGTGATTGCCGTCAACGGAAAATCGCGCCGGCTGGAAAAGGGACTGATCATCTGCTCCATTCCAGGCGAGGTATGGTCATTCGAGGCAGAACCGCAGATAGAGGCCTTGAACCTGATATTCGAGAAGGAGTTCCTGCTCTCGTTCTTCAGCGACCCTCACTTCCTCGAACGCTTCAGCTATCTGCAGGCAGACCGCAGCAGTCCGTTCTTGATGGCTGACGAGGCCGCTTTCGAGCGCATACTCACTCTCTATCAGGAGATGCGCCGCGAGATAACGGACTATGCCCAGAAAGACCAGCACATCCTGCGGGCCATGCTCTACGAGACGATGATGCTCCTACAGCGAGTGCCGATGGTGGATGCTGAGCAAGTGGAGACCGTTCAGCGCAGTCTGACGGACATCCCCGTGAGCCGCTATGTGGACGACTTCGTGCAACATGTAAGTGACCACTTCCGCGAAGAGCACGGCACGGAGTTCTATGCCGACCGCCTCTGCATCACGCCCAACTACCTGAACAAAATCGTGCGCCAGTCGCTCGGCAAGTCGGCCAAGACCTACTGCACTTTGATACCGCCACATACTTCGTCCGCCTGTTCAAGAAACACATGGCGATGACACCTTTGGAGTATAGAGAAAAAGGATAGTCCCGAAAAGTGACATTTCAGTCGCTGTTTGTCTTGCAATGCATTGGGATTTTCGCCGTACCTTTGCAGCGTCAAAAATGACACTGCGATTCTGGCATCACCTCGGCATAGCTCAAGCAAGCTTGGCTCTGCTCTCGGTTCGCACAGAATTGCACCCGAAAACAAGAAACAATTAAAAAGCAAGACAAATATGGAAACGATTTATGATGTATTCAAACAGCAAGTGACGGCACAGACAGATGCAGTGGCCGTGATGGACGAAAAGAAGTGTCTGACGTATAGTGAACTGGACGCAATGGCAACCGAAATCGCTGATGGTTTCCCCGTGAAGCAGCCTGCCAAGGTGGGCATTGTGATGAGCCACTCGGTAGAGATGATAGCCACCATCCTGGCAGCATTGAAGTCGGGGGCAGCGTATGTACCCGCCGAACCCTCGTTCCCTAAGGAGCGCATCAAGTATATGATGGAGGACTGTGACTTTGTGATGACGGACAAGGGCATACAGCATATACATAACAATATAAATAAGGTGAGCGACCTCGCCTACATCCTCTACACCAGCGGTACGACAGGCAAGCCCAAGGGCGTGATGGTGACAAACGAGAATGTGCTGCACTACGTCCGTGCCTTCCAGCATGAGTTTCATCCCCAGCCGGGCGACCGTATGCTGCAACACTCCGTCTGCTCGTTCGACATTTTCGTGGAGGAGGTCTTTACGACTTTGCTCAGCGGTGCCACGCTCTGCATCCCCTCGGAAGAGACCAAGGCCGACATCCACCGGCTGATGGACTATATCGAATGTAACCGAGTGACGATGCTCAGCAGCTTTCCTTATTTATTATTAGAGATGAACAAACTGCCAAGGATTCCTCATTCATTGCGCCTGTTGATTAGTGGTGGCGATGTCATCCGTGCCAAATACATCGATCGTCTGCGCACGCAGGGCGTGATGATCTACAACACCTACGGCCCCAGCGAGACCACCGTCTGCGCCTCCTACTTACGTGTGGACAATGCCCAGCCGTTGGCCGACGGGACATTCCCGATTGGCAAGGCCGTCCTCGGCACGAGCATCAAGATTCTCGATGACCGTCTGCAACCCGTAAAGGACGGCGAGACAGGCGAAATCTGCATCTTCGGCAACGGCATCTCCCTCGGATATCAGGGTGATGTGCCTGAAAATGCCAATTTCACCACGATGCCCGATGGCCGTCGCGTCTATCGCAGTGGTGACCTCGGCTATGTGCTGCCCGACGGGAATCTGGCCTTCCTCCACCGTAAGGACAAGCAGGTGATGATTATGGGCAAGCGCGTGGAGAGCGATGAGGTAGAGAACGTGCTGTGCGACCAGCGGGAGGTGGAGACTGCCGTGGTGTGTCCGCAGACCGACACCGACGGGCTGTCGTACCTCGTCGCCTATGTCGTACCTCGCAGCAAGCGGTTCAGTCTGAACACGCTGAAGCGCTCGCTGGCCGACCATCTCACTTCGTTTATGATTCCCGAGTTCTTCGTAACCATGCCCTCGCTGCCGATGACTCCCAACGGCAAGGTGGACCGTCGCGCTCTGCCCGTTGTGAGAAAGGAGGGACGGCTGTATGCATAACGACATCACCATTCGTCAGGCATCGCTCGATGACCTTGACCTTTTGATTCAATGGCGCATGGAGGTGCTGCATTGCGTATTCTCCATCCCCGCCGATGCTGACACCGCCGAACTCCGTAAGCAGAACATTGACTACTATCGCAAGGCATTGGACAATGGCAGTCATATCGCCTGCTTCGCCGTAGAAGACGAGGCGATCGTGGGCTGTGGCGGATTGTGCCTCTACGATGAGATGCCCTCGCCTGACAATCCCACAGGCCATTGTGCTTATTTGATGAACATCTACGTGCGACCTGAGCATCAGGGTCACGGCACGGGCAAACGTATCGTCCGCTGGCTGGTGGGCGCAGCACTCTCGCGTGGCATCAAGAAAATCTACCTCGAAACCTCTGAGGCTGGTCGTCTGCTCTACTCGGTTCTCGGCTTCAGTGACATGAAGGACATGATGCATTTGTCCTTTTCAGAATAAAATCGTAATTTTGCAACGAATATGAGACAAATTGTAGAAATTGGCGGGCGTGAGTGCCTGCTGTATAACGAAGGCGAGGAGCCGAAAGTGTTACTCATCCAGACGCTGGGCGCACAGGAGCGTGACAGCATTGACAGCGAGGTGGCCATGATTAGCAAGGCTTCGGGAACATCGTTCGTGATGGCAGCCTTTGCCATCGGCGACTGGGAGGTGGAACTCACACCGTGGCACGACCCTGCCGTTTCGAAGCGTCAGGCCGTGGGCGAACATGCGGGAGAGTCGCTCCGTTATATCACAGAAGAATTGATTCCCTATTTGCATCAGGAATACGGCGAGATTCCCATTGTCTTAGGCGGCTACAGCCTTGGCGGTCTCTTTTCCCTTTGGTCAGGCTCGGAGTCCGATTGTTTTGCAGCCATTGCAGCGATGTCACCCTCGGTGTGGATTGCAGGATGGCAAGACTATGCCAGCCAGCATCCCGTCAAGTCACCCTATGTCTATCTCAGCCTTGGTGACCGCGAGGAGCACTGTCGAGACAAGGCCATATCACAGGTGGGCAATAACATCCGTTGGGAACATGAACACCTGAAGCAGACGCTCGGTTCCGACCACACGACGCTGGAATGGAACACGGGCAATCATTTCGTGGATGGTGCCCGCCGTATCGCCAAAGGCTTCGCATGGTGCATTGACAAGGTGTGCCAGAGATGAGCCAGATGTGGAATCTGTGGCATGGATGCCATAAGAAGAGCGAAGGTTGTCAGCACTGCTATGTCTATCGGCGCGATGCAGAGTTTGAGAAAGACTCGAACGTGGTGCATAAGACAGCCTCGTTCAACCTGCCCGTCCGCCGTGACAGGCAAGGACAGTGGAAAGTGTCACCAGGCACGCTGATGTGGACGTGTTTCACATCAGACTTCTTTATCGATGAGGGTGATGCTTGGCGCGAAGAAGCTTGGCTGATGATTCAGCGTAGGAGTGACCTGCACTTCTACATCGTCACCAAGCGGCCAGAGCGGATAGCCAGTTGTTTGCCAGAGGATTGGGGCGATGGCTATGAAAATGTCACCATCTGCTGCACGATGGAGAATCAGCGTCGTACAGACGAGCGACTGCCCATCTTTCGTGAACTGCCTATTCGTCATAAGGCTATCATCTGTGAACCGCTGTTGGAGCGTATTGACTTCCGTGGTGGTCTTGGCCTGTGGGTAGAACAAGTGACGGTTGGTGGAGAGTCTGGCCGTGATGCACGTGTGTGCGACTATGAATGGGTGCTTGACATCCGCCGCCAGTGCGTCGAATCAAACGTCCCATTTCATTTCAAGCAGACGGGGGCATTGTTCCGCAAGGATGGCCGTCTATATCGCATTCCCCGTAGTCAGCAGATGGCGCAAGCCCGGCGTGCCAATATCGGGTTCCAGACAAGTCATATTGCAGGGAATTATCAATAGTCCCGAAAAGTGACATTTCAGTCGCTGTTTGTCTTGCAATGGTCTGGGGAAATTGTAGTACCTTTGCATCGTCAAAATAAGAAACAATATGGTGAAGATACAAGAAATTGAAGTGAAGTCGGTGATGACGAAGTCCAATCTGCCAGTGGCCGACTTCTCGGTGAACCCCTACGTGGGCTGTCTGCACGGCTGTAAGTACTGTTATGCCTCGTTTATGAAGCGGTTTACGAACCACCCGGAGCCGTGGGGCGAGTTCATCGACGTGAAGTACTGGCCAGAGATTAAGAATGTCAAACGGTATGCAGGCAAGGAAGCCTTCTTCGGCTCCGTGACCGACTGCTACCAGCCCCATGAGGCGAAGTACAAGCGGACGCGCGCCCTGCTGGAACAGCTTCAGGGCAGCGGCATCAGCGTAAGTATCGCCACGAAGTCTGACCTTGTGTTGCGTGACCTTGACCTCATCAAGACCTTTCCCCATGCCCGCGTTTCGTGGAGCATCAATACGCTCGACGAGTCGTTTCGCCGTGAGATGGACGTGGCCGTCAGCATCGAGCGTCGCCTGGATGCCATGCGCCAGTTCTACGAGGCTGGCGTAGAGACCACTTGTTTCATCTCTCCGATATTCCCCGGCATCACCGATGTCGAAGCCATCATCCGAAAGGCTAAGGACTGCTGCAACCTCGTTTGGCTGGAGAACCTGAATCTGCGTGGCGACTACAAAGGCAAGATTTTCGCGTGGATTCACGAGCATCACCCCGAACTGGACCAGCTCTACCATGACATCTACACGAAGAAAGACCGCTCCTACTGGATGCAGCTCGACATGCAGATGCGCGCCTTCTGCGAGGCCGAGGGACTACCATACGTCCGCAACGACGACTCCGTGCGCTCCCGTCATGGCCAGCCGCCCGTGGTGGTGAACTATTTCTTCCATGAGGAAATAGTGAATAGGGGTAAGTAAGAAGCATTCAGAAATAATTAAACTCAATCATTATTGCAGTGTTTACTTACTTTTTTGTATAAGTTATTGAGCTATTTCGGCTGCAGACTCAGGCGGTAATCGCTGGGCGACTGGCCAAGATGCTTGGTGCAGTAACGGCTGAAGTAAGAGAGCGATGTGAAGTTCATCAGGTCGGCTATCTGGGTGAGGGACAGGCGTTCATCATTCAGATAGTCTTTTAATATAGGTATGGTATGACGGTCGATGTATGAGGTGACACTGTGTCCCGTCACGCGTTTGATGGTGGCAGAAAGATATTTTGGCGATACGTTCAGCCGCTCGGCATAGTAGCTCACATCACGCTCTGTTCGGCTGATGCCCGTAGCCAGCAGAGCCATGAGTTGCTTCACGATGTAGGCTGTGCGGTCAGTATGGGTATCTGTGACATCACGCTGGGCATGGGCCTCGAAGATGTCGTACATCATCGTCAGGCAGAGACTGCCCATCAGTTCGCGATAGAACTGCAAATGGCTGTCGTTCATACGGTCACGAAGACGATGGAAGTCATCAAGCAGATGTCGTGCTTGTTCATTTGTCAGTTTGATAACGGGGTCTTGGTTCAGCGAGATACTGCCACCGATGGGAACTTGTAATCGGCAGCAAACCACTCCACCTGCAAGTCATCATGTGCCGCCAGGTTGCTGATACGATCAGGCATCGGTATCACAACCAAGTCATTTTTGATAATGTGGTAGCAATGCTCGTTGAACACAAAACTTGCCTCCCCTGCCAAGCAAAGCAGATGCATGCAGGTGTGGCTCAACTCATGGGCATTCATCCCGTAGAAGTCTGTGGAATATTGAAAATCTGCCTTCATGACTGACA
>CACYOC010000059.1 GCA_902775975.1 uncultured Bacteroidales bacterium
TTTGTTTACGACGGTGAGGCCAAGTGTCCTTCGGTAACGGTAAAGGATGGCGAAACGGTCATTCCCGCTACGGAATATGTAGTGACTTACGAGTCGAATATGAATGCCGGTGATGCAAAGGTTATCATCACGGATGTGGAGGGTGGTAACTATATCGTAAGCGGTGAGGCGCCTTTCACCATCATGAAGGCTGATGCAGTTGTCGTCACTACGCCTAAGGCACTGGAACTCGACTACAATGGAGAGGCACAGGTGTTGGTAAGTGGTGGCGAGACCATAGGCGGTGTGTTGGTGTACAGCTTGGACGGCGAGTCTTATGATACCGCTCTCCCCATAGCTATAGAGCCTGCGTTATACACTGTCTATTATAAAGTTATAGGTGATGATAATCACTTCGATACCGAGGTCGCTACAGCCTCCGCAGTCATCCGTCCCCAACAGTTACTCTATGAAAGTGGTGGTGAAGCCAATGCCGATATCGTAGTGGACGATGAGGGTAACGTCAATGTGGTAATTAACGAACTCCCTGAGGGATTCTTCGAGGGCACGGCTGAGCTCCCGACTACGCTCGTAGACGAGAATAGTACGGAATACGGGGTAACCGAAGTGTCTTCAGAGGCCTTTAACGATATGCCATCGGATATCATTGTTGTGCTGCCTGAAGGCGTGAGTACCACCGAGGGTGTGACGAATGTGGTTAACGGTGACGGCACATGTGAAACGATGGACCTGACAGATATCTCTAATTTCGACCTGCCCATTGATGTGGAGGCAGACAAAGTGGTCTATGTCCGTGAGGTGAAGGAGGAGACGTTCACCGTCTGCTTGCCTTACGACCTTCCTGTGCCAGAGAACACTACGGCGTATTTCTTGGATGTTACGGATGGGGAAGGTGTCACCCTGCAAGAGGTTGAAGGCGTCATGGAAGCTTATCAACCCTATGTGTTGGTGGTGAATGAGCAATCGGCTGCCCATGCCTATCACAGAACGGATGAGGCTTCTGCGTATGTCGTTGACCTCGGTATGACGAATGTCACCTTCTCTCATACTGCAGAGGCTGGCAGTGTGGAGAGGGACAACTTCACGCTCTGCGGAACGATGCATACCATGACGCATGAGGAGGGATTGGCAATGAAGGCTTATATCTTGCAGCCCGACAACTCATGGCGCATAACGGCATCCTCAGATCCGGAGATGGCACAAAAACCATACCTCGCTCCTTTCCAAGCTTATCTGCTTTATACGGGCCATGGAGAGATGGATGAGGTAGCAACAACTTTTGATTCTATTACTACATGTGTGCAACCAGCAAAGCCTGGCGATAAGGTGTCGTCAGAAACTGGCTGGTACGACCTGAGTGGTCGTAAGCTGGGTGGCATGCCCACCAGGAAGGGTGTTTACCTACACCAGCGGAAAGTGGTAGTACATTAGAAGGCGCTGGCCTTCAGGTGTAGGCCGTCGGTCTCTTCGTTGCCGAACATAAGATTCATGTTTTGCACGGCTTGACCGACGGCACCTTTTAAGAGGTTGTCGATACACGAAATCATCAACAGCTGGTCTTCATATTTCTCAACATACACCACGGCCTTGTTGGTGTTCACCACCTGCTTCATGTCGGGACTCTTCGTCACCACATGGGTGAAGGCGGCATCGCGGTAGTAGTCGGCATAAATCCGCTGCACCTCCTCTAACGACTTGTCGCACTGGGCGTAGGCGGTGACAAAGATGCCACGGGCAAAACAGCCACGCTGGGGAATGAACAGTACCCTGCCGTCATAGCCCGGAGAGAGCTCCTGTACGGTCTGGTTAATCTCTAACAGGTGCTGATGGGTAAAGGTCTTATACACCGAGCAGTTGTCGTTGCGCCACGAGAAGTGGGTGGTGGCACCGGGCTTCTGACCGGCACCCGTAGAACCGGTAATGCCGTTGACGTGGATGTCGCCGCTGATGATGCCCGCACTCAGTGCCGGCAGCAGGGCCAGTTGGATGCAGGTGGCAAAGCAGCCAGGATTTGCCAAGTGCTGGGCCTTGCGAATCTGGTCGCGATGGGTCTCCGGTAAGCCGTAGATGTAGTCGTGACTGCCCTTGATGCGGAAGTCCTGGGCAAGGTCGATAATCTTCACGTTGGCAGGAATGCTATGCTCCTTCAGGAACTGCTCGCTCTTGCCGTGACCGAAGCAGAAGAACACCACGTCAACCTCCTCGAAGGGCATCTCTGCCGTGAATCGTAAGTCGGTTTCTCCAACCAATCCCTCATGGACGTCACTCACCAGATTACCGGCATTGCTCTCACTATTGGCAAAGACAATTTCTGCCTTGGGGTGGTTCAGCAGCAGGCGGATAAGTTCACCACCCGTATAACCAGCTGCACCAAGTATACCTACCTTAATAGCAGACCCACCCCCCTGCCCCTCCCTAGGAGAGAGGGGAGTAGATTCTTTTGCAATATGATTCTCCATTTTATGATACGTTTAGAGGTAATTACTCCCCTCCATACAGGGAGGGGTTGGGGGAGGGTCTCTTTTATCTCTTCTCGTCTTTATGGATACCGTAATAGACGCGAAGTGGGGTAGAGCTGACCTTGATGAAGCCCTTCGCCTCGTCGGCAGTCCAACCCGTCTGGGTCTCACCGTACTCGCCCAACTTGCTCTTGGTGAGGTCGTTGACACTGTCAACACCTACGGTCTCGAAACCGAAGGGGCGCAGTTTCAGGATGGCAGTGCCGGTGACGTTACGCTGGCTGCTGGTCAGCATGGCCTCAATATCGGGCATGACGGGCTCGAGGTACTGGCTTTCGTGCAGGAACATACCGTACCAGTTGGCTACCTGGTCCTTCCAGTATTGCTGCCACTTGCTGAGCGTTGACTTCTCTAACAGGCGGTGTGCCTCGATGATCAGCTTCGGGGCGGCTGCCTCAAAACCGACACGACCCTTGATGCCGATGATGGTGTCACCGACGTTGGCATCACGGCCGATGGCATAAGAAGCACCAATCTCCTCGATCTTCTGGATGGCCTTCACCTTGTCGTCGAAGTGCTCGCCGTTGACACCGACAATCTCGCCCTTCTCAAACTGTATCTTCAGCACCGACTCCTTCTCTGGATTGGTAACATGCTTCAAATAGGCTTCCTCAGGCAGTCCCTGAGTGGGGTCGAGCAACTCACCGCCACAGATGGAGGTGCCCCAGATGCCCACATTATAACTGTATTTCAGCTTCGTGAAGTCGGCAAAGAATCCGTGCTCGTTCAGATAATCTACCTCTTCTTTACGTGTCAACTTCTTGTCGCGGGTCAAAGTAATAATCTCTACACCGGGAGCCATCACCAGGAAGGTCATGTCGAAGCGTATCTGGTCGTTGCCGGCACCTGTTGAACCATGAGCAATAGCATCGGCACCAATCTCCTTGGCGTAGCGGGCAATGGCTATTGCCTGGAAGATACGCTCGCTGCTGACGGAGATGGGGTAGCAGTTGTTACGCAGCACGTTACCGAAAATCATGTATTTCAACGACTTCTCGTAATACTCCTGCGTCACGTCCAGCGTCACGTAGGCCTTGGCGCCCAACTTATAGGCGTTCTCCTCGTTGGTCTTCAACTGTTCTGCACTGAAACCTCCCGTATTGGCACAGGCTGCATAGACATCCCAGCCGTCCTGCGTCAGTTTCATCACGGTGTAGCTGGTGTCCAAACCACCACTGAATGCTACTACTACTTTCTTCTTGCTCATATTCCTTGATTATTTATGTTCTTCTAATTCTTGTAAGTGCTTGATGCGTGACAGCACGTCGTCAGACAACTTGGCAGGCAGATGCTCCGTGGGGTCGAAGAGCATGGCGGTGCAAATGCAGAACTTACGATTGCGTTCACGTAGCACGGGGTAGTTGACACAGCCCTCACAACCCTTCCAGAAGGCCTCATCGTCCGTCAAGTCGGCAAACGTCACCGGCTGATAACCCAAGGCGGTGTTCATCTTCATGACAGCAGCACCACTCGTTAGCGAGAATATCTTGGCGTGTGGCCAACGGGTACGAGCCAGCGTGAAGGTGAGGTCTTTGATGCGCTTGGCAATGTGCTGACCCCGGAAGTCGGGGTGTACTATCAGACCGCTGGTGGTCACGTATTGCTGGTTTTCCCATGTCTCGATGTAGCTGAAACCGGCAAAGCGACCGTCCTTCGCAAGGGCAATGACGGCTTTGGCCTCAAACATCTTCTTCGCCAAATATTCATGCGTACGCTTGGCAATACCCGTTCCACGCACTTTGGCGGCATCGGCTATGGTCTGCAGGATGGTATCTACATAGACCTCATGCTCCGGTCCTGCCACTAACACTTCTATATCTTCTTTCTGTTCCATTATATAATAATGTGTACTTATTTTCTTGACTCTTACTTCTCACCTCATATTCGGCACTACATTGCTCAAGGCGTCCACTACCTCGTCCTTCGTTGTACCCTGCTTGATGACAATAAATATGGTGTCATCACCAGCGATGGTACCCAATATCTCTTCAATGTGACTGTTGTCAATGTTGTAAGCGATAGAACTGGCGTACCCGGGACGCGTCTTGATGACTCCCATGTTTCCAGAGAAATGGATACTCAGAAACCCAGGCACCTGCATCATCTCCTTTACCGATTGAGGCGTCGAGATGCGTTTGTACATCGTGTCGTTGGGCAACACATACACGTAGTTTCCACGCATCGTCGCTGCCTTTGCCACCTTCAACTGTTTCAAGTCGCGGCTTAGCGTGGCCTGCGTCAGTTGGAAACCTTCCTTCTTGAGCGCTGCCAACAGCTCATCCTGACTGCCTAACTCATGACTGGAGATAATCATGCGTAAAGCTTCCAAACGGGTGTTCTTGACCTTCATATTAGTATATTTATACGAATTTGGCTGCAAAATTATACATTTTTCTGCATACTACCAAACATTTATGCACTTTTCTTCTTTTTCCTCTCTTCTTTCTTCCTCTCCTCCCTTAGGGAGGGGTCGGGGGTGGGCTTCTTTCTTGCTTCCTCTTCCCTCCTCCTCGGGGGGAGAGTCAGGGTTGTGGTTGTTTTTTCGCGTGCATATATATAATAAGGTGTAGTCCCTACTTTTGCTCAGATACACCGGGTGTAAAACAAAATAATTGTTAAAATCACAACTTTTCTTCCTCTTTTGTTTGCAGTTTCGCAAAAACTTTGTACCTTTGCATCCGCTTTCATGGAAACCTGTTAGCGACAACAAAAGAAAGAGTTCTTTGAAAGACTTACATAGACAGAGAAAGAAGTAGTACAAGAAGCGAGAGACTTCGGTCTCTTGGGTAATTGAACGAACCGTCATTCTAATAATAAGGTATGAAGCTTTTAAACTACCGGATAGAGCGTTCTGGGACAGAGAAAACAAGCAGAATTATACAACTTTGTTAGGAGCGAGTGCAGAGCCATTGCGTGCCACACTTTGACCTTGGTCAAAGAAGTGGACACAATCTATGCCGAGCGACGACACAAAGTGTATAAAATTTCTGCGAAGCATAAATTTTATACAATGTAGAGTTTGATCCTGGCTCAGGATGAACGCTAGCTACAGGCTTAACACATGCAAGTCGAGG
>CACYOC010000060.1 GCA_902775975.1 uncultured Bacteroidales bacterium
CAGCTGTATGTAAAAACTAATTATGCCAGGGAAGCTGTGATGGCCCCCTGGCATAATTTATATCTGGGAATCTCTATTTGTTTGCTATGATGGAATCAGCCACTTGTTCCATGCTCCACTGGAAAGAGTCGGCAGAACGGTCGGGACCGTCGATGATGCCCATCCAATAGAAGGCAGCGGCACCATACTGCTTGCAGAGGCGAATGATGTCAGCAGCCTGACGACCAGCCTCCTGCTTCTGTTCGTCGGTGCAGGTTCTGTTGATGGTCTTCTCTGCCTGTCCGTTAGAACCGTATTCGCCAATGATGACGGGATAGCCCTTGGAGATAATGTGCTTGTCGAGCTCGGAAAACAGCCAGGTAATCTCTTTGGTGCACTCCTCGGTCCAATGCATGTCGTAGTTGTTCACCCAGTCCCACGGATCGTAGCTGTGTACCTCGACAGCCAGGTGGTTCTGATTGCCGCACGGGTCGGTAGGAACGACGAGAGCGGGTAGGGTGTTGGGCGTATGCGAACCACTGTAGGTGTTGACGATGAGGTTGCGATACTGGTTGTTGCCACCCGTAGCACGGACTGCATCGACAAAGTCCTGAGCGAACTTGTTGACGTACTGCAGGTTCTTCAGGTCTTTGGGTTCTGACCACTCGGCAGTAGGATTGCTGCCCGTCAGCATCTCGTTATAGCCCTCGAAGAGCAGTCGCTGGTCGAAGTCCTTGAAGTGGTTGGCAATCTGGGTCCACAGTGTCTTGTAGCGCTCGTGCTGTGTGGCATAGCTGGTGCTGTCGGCCTTGATCCACGCCTCTACGGCTGCACCCGTGTCGTGGTGCACGTTGATGATGCAGTACATGCCGTTGTCGAGCACCCAGTTGACAATCTGCTCTACACGGGCCATCCATAAGGTGTCCACGCGTCCTTCGGCATCCATGTGCTGCCACCAGGTGACAGGTACGCGAATGGCTGTGAAGCCCTTCTCTGCCAGTTTCTTGAACAGCACCTCGTTGGCGGGCGACTGTCCCCAGCTACGCTCGTATTCTTCCAAGGGTGAGCCGGGCTTGATGTCGGAGTCGAAGCAGTCCATGTCGTTGCCTACGTTCCATCCGGCAATCATTTTCTTCACGGCCTCGGCGGCAGTTTCTGGTTCTTGCTTCACCTCTTGCTTGGTGCCGCAACTGGTCACGCATAGCATCAATGCCAATGCTGCCAACATATTCATAGTTTGTTTCATAGCTTATAAATAGTTATTGCTGGTAATAGGGCCCGTTGATGTCGTGGCGGAACAGGGTGGCGGGCAGATTGTAGAAGCGGACGAAGTCGCTGGTAGAGGTGTGACCGGGGTAGGGCACAAAGAAGTAGTCGGGACGCTCGTTACGCCACAAGAGGACGTAGCTGACGGGATGCTTCTCCAGGACGGTGGCAAGCGTGTGCGTCCACCAGTCTTCGGTCTTGATGCCGTTATAGCCGGTCTCTGCCACGGCGATGGGTTTGCCGTGCTGCTTGCCAATAGCGGCGAGCATGGCGAGCTGGCGGTCAAGCTGCTGAGCGTAGTTGGCAACCAGGGTGGTGTCACCTTCTGGAGCGTCGCAATAGTAGCTGATGCCCAGTACATCGATGATGTCATCGCCAGGATACTGCTCTAGGTATTTCTGCTCGGTGGTCAGCGAATCGACGGTGGGGGCATAGACGAGCAGGGCGTTGAGTGCGCCGAAAACGAGGACTGAGACCAGGGCAAGCCATCGTTCGGGCTTATTGCGCAAGGCAAAGATATTAAAGGGATTCTTCATAAAGGTGCAAAATTACAAAAACTTTTCGTTCCAAAGGCGACGTAAGTCGAAATAATGTCGTATTTTTGTACGCATAAACATATATCCAAGAATTAACTGTCACACACGATGAGTAAGATTATCGTCAACTATACGCTTTATTTAGGCACCATGGCCAACAAGGTGGCTTTGGGCAAGGCACGCCAAGACAACAATAAGACATTCGAGCGCTTGGGCTTTCCTGTGGAAGATCTCGTCTGCAAGAACTATAAGTTGCCGTTGCTTCCTAACCTGCAAGGGCTGTGGCTCCACGTGAAGATGCTGGTCCGGCGGGGCGGGCACAACGAGTTTTACTATCAGTATCCCACTTCGGCGCGCAACGGTTTCCCTATTGTGGCCCGTCTGCTCCATGCTTTTCGCAACCGCATCGTCCTCATCATCCACGATGTTCAGTCGCTGCGCTATCACCGCGATCCCAGTCAGGATATTGGCATTTTCAACTCTGCCGACCTCATCATCGCCCATACCGAGCCGATGCGACAGTGGTTGATCGACCACGGCGTGAAGACTCCCATCGTGTTGCTTCATATTTTCGACTACTATTCCGAGGATGATTTCTTGCCCGTCGACGACATTGTTGCCAGACACAACGAGGTTGTCTTTGCTGGAAATCTCCGGAAGTCGGAGTTTCTTCCCGCCTTGTGCCGTCATCCTTTCAGCGGTTTGACGTTCAATCTCTATGGCTTGAAGGGCGACATCGATTTTTCGTCCTATCCACATATTAAATATTGTGGCGTGTTCCAAGGCGACCACACGGGCACCATCCATGGCGGTTGGGGACTCGTATGGGACGGCGACAGCATCACCACATGCAGTGGTGTGCTCGGCGACTACCTGCGCTATAACCTTCCTCACAAACTCTCACTGTATATTGCAGCCGGTTTGCCCGTCATCGTGTGGAGCCAGGCTGCAGTGGCCGACTGGGTGAAGCAGAACCGGCTGGGCCTTGTTGTCGACAGTCTGGAAGAGTTGCTTGAGCGCATCGCCGCCGTCACCGAGGCTGAGCACCGCGATTACATTGCCCATTGCCGTGAGATGGGCAGCAAGCTTCGCAATGGCGAGATGCTCAAGGCCCGGCTGAACGACTGACCGTTGCAGGCGGGCTACGCTTCCGTCCCCGGTTCTTTCCTTGCGTCGTCGATCAGTGTCATGAGCAAGTCGCTCTCGCCGGTGACGACCTTACGGCAAAACATCTTTCCCGACTTGGTGATGCGGTCGAAGTCAAACTCATCGAGGATTTTGATGTTGGTGCTGTAGTCGATGAAGGTCAGAGGCGTCAATGCTGTCAGACTCTTGTAGCGTCCCTGAGCCAGCATACAGCGGTCGGCGTATTTCGGTGAGTTGAAGGCTACGGTCTGCACGAAGGTTTCCGCTGGGCAGAAACTCGTCTTGAAGTATCCCACGAGATGCTCATTGTTGTCCCACTGGTTGAGCACGTCGAGAGCCAGATCGGGTGTGATGGCCCACCAGGCGGCTCCTTTGTAGAGCGTATATTCCTTGTCGGGGCAGTGTATGGTCAGTGTTTTGCGCACGCCGAGTGCCGACACAGCCTCGCGCAGTCCGTTGCGTGCTTTGCTGAGCAGCGTGCCGTTGGCCCACGGCTTATCGGTGAAGAAGCGCAGCTTAGCGTATTGTTGCGATAGCTTACCTTGGTGGAGCATGGAGATGCCTTGCAGGAAGATCTTGCCATTGGCCTTGTCGAAGAACTCCATGATCCTGCTGTTGCTCCACACGGGGTAGTCCATGCCGCTGAGCGTAACGAGATAGTCGAAGGAGCCGGCGGCGAGGGCAGCGCGCACCAGTTCCATCTGATACTCCACCTCATTGATACTTCCCCAGCAGACATTGACGCGGTGCTCGATGAAGTGAACGTTGGGTTGGTCGATGCGCTCGGTAAACGGGCGGATATCGCTTTTGGCGTCGATGTGAATAAAGAACTCCGAGCCGTCGGGCAGACTGTCGACAAGCCGCTTCAAGTGGACAGGGTCTTTATGTGCGGAGATAAGAAATGCGAGTTTTGCCATATTATGATAATCGTTTGTTTATTGATCGTTATTCGTTTCGTCTACCGTCCGATGATCTTATGCAATCGGTTGGCAATGGCTTTGCCGATGACGCGGAAGTTTCCATAGCGCAGGTTGAGGAAGAGCTCTTCCAACGACCGTCCCAGTTTTATCCAAGGATGTCCCCAAGCACTGCGGCGGTAGAACCGCTCCTTATATGCCACGTTGTCGATGACATATCGCGGATGTTTCAGTGGAAATTGGAGCTCAAAGCGTTTCATGGTGAAGATCTTGCGCAGTCCGCGTGGTGTCGTTTTCTCGCTGGCAGAATAGTGCGTGGAGTCGGCGGTGAGGCCGATGTTGTTGATGAGATTGCGCTTCGGCATGATGGCGAGTCCGTTGTTGAGCATCATGCTTGCCCAGAATATGGTCTCATAGTAGGGGATTCCTGATGCTTTGTGCTTGCGTGTCAGGTCCATCATAGACTTTCTGTATTTGCGCTGTCTGATGATGTCGTTCAGCAGCTTCACGGCATTGGGGTCATCGAGAAACGAGTATGTTCCGTCCCAAGTGTCAATGACCCTGCGCCACGAGGCCCATCCCCAGATGGAGAACGTGGAGGTGAAGAAATAGTCGTCGGGTACGTCGGCCGACACTTCGTCCTCGTTGAATCCAGAGATCAGCCAGACTCGGTTGTCATGTTCGTAGCGGTCGAGCATCTCCTTGCAGAAGGGGAAAAACGACTGCGAGGGCACATCGTCGTCCTCGAGCACGATGCACTTGTCCACCATCGAGAACGCCCAACGCTGTGAAAGGTATTCCGAAGGGTCACAGCCTTGGTTTTTCTCGCAGTAGTGGCGCTGCACGTCGCATTCCCAGTCGATGTTTTCAGCTATCTTGCGGCAGGCCATGATGCCCGGCATGTCGCGCTCGCCTCGTGGGCCATCCTGGTAGAGAAAGAGATGGCTGGGGCGTGCCTGGCGCACCTGCTCAAACACTTGTTGAAATTTATCGGGGCGGTTGAAGAAGAGCATCAGCACCGCCACGTCGGTTTTAAACGTTTGCATAGAGGAATGATTGTTATAGAGTGGACAGTCCGGTTAT
>CACYOC010000061.1 GCA_902775975.1 uncultured Bacteroidales bacterium
TCAAACTTGCGGGAGTCTTTGTGGGTTTCCTGATAGAGAGAGCGAAGGCCGTAGCGGATGTTGATGTGCTGCTGCGAGTTGAACAGGTTGCGACCACCGAGCCTCACCGACAGGCGGTTGTCGAAGAACGTCTTTGTGACACTCACGTCGGCCACGTATCCGGGCTTTGTAACGGTCATATTCTGCTGGTCGCCCGTGGTCGTCACTTGCAGGCTGGCCGAAGCGGTGAGGGTTGGCGACAGTTGGAAGTCGTTGTTCGACTGGATGAGGCCGATAGGGTTCTTCGGGCTGAGATTGCCTACTGGTGACGGAATCTTGATCCAGTCCTTTATCACACCGACGGTGAGCGACGGATGATAGAGGCCAAAACGGGGCGAGAGGGTGAGCATGGCACGAAGGCCGTCGGAGCGATGGACGTTGGCGCGAGTGATGATGGTGGTGGCCTCATTGCCCGCTACGGTCTCAGCCACATTTACAATCTCGTCGGTGGTATGCTTGTAATCGACGGCCAAGCGCATCCACTTGTACATCGCCATCAGCCCCACCTCGTTGCGTATGGTGGGCTGCAGCATCGGGTTGCCACTTTCCCAAGTAAAACGGTTGGCGTAGGCTACATTGCTGCTCAGCATCCAATAATAGGGTCGCTGAATCTTCATGGCATAGTTGGCCATCAACTGCACTTTGCCCGCCTTGGCCATCAGTGCCACGGTAGGGAAGAAATGGTGATACGAGCGGCTCTGCTCGGGCTGATGAATACCACGGAGATAGTAGTCTGTGCTGACGTTCTCGTTGCGAAGTCCCACGCGCATCTGACCGAAGGGCAGCGAGCGACTGTACTCGGCGAAGAAGATGTAGTTCCTCTCGCGTTGTTCCGTTTGCGACGTGGGCACTACCTGCTCGGGGTTCACATAGTCGTCGTTGCGGTTGGTGATGTCGTATTCGGTACCCACCTGTAGGCTGCCTTTCCAAAGCGACCACGACAGCACGAGTTTCGATGCCCAGAGTTGGTTGCGGACGACATTGGTGCTGGTCACAGTGCGACTCGTGTGCTCCTGACTCACTTCGTTAGTGAATTGCGACGTGCGGTCTTTGTGGAAAATGTAATCTGTGTTGAAGTCAATCGATGTCTTGCCCACTCGTCCGTTATAATAAGCGTTGAGCGTATGCGGCATGTTAGAAATCGTCTCTTGTTCGAGTTTGTTGTCGAGGTGGTCGTAGAAAGCCCCGTCGGCAGTCACGTCGGCAATGAAACTGCCCGTCATCTTGGGCTTCAGCCACGCCTTTGTATCGTAGCGGAAGCCCATCGAGTGCTGGTCATTGAATATGTAGTTCACGCCCGCCGAGACGTAGAACGAGCGGTGGTGCGTGTCGGAATTGAATTGTTCGGTCATGTGCCAGAGCGTGTCAGCCACGACATCGAGGTTGATGAGGTTGCGCTGGCGGTTTTGGTCATCGTTGTACCACACGCTGCCGAATACATCGAGACCATTGTGGCGGTAGTTGAGGTTCAGCCCGAGGTCAAGGTCGGGATTGTAGCCCTGGCGGTAGTGGCTCTGCACGTCGCCGCTCCATCCCTCGCCCTTCTGGCGGCGGGTCTTGATGAGGATAACCGACTCCACCTGCGCGTCGTACTTCGCTCCGGGGGTGGTAATGAGTTCCACGCTCTTGACGCTCTCACTACTGATTTTGTCCAGTTCGGATTTGTCGCGTAACTGCCGCCCGTTGATGTAGATGAGCGGTGTACCCTTGCCGAACACCTCTATGCCGTCGCCCTTCTTCTGCACGCCGGGCAGTTGCTGCAGCACGTCGTTGGCTGTTCCCGCCTTGCTCAGTAGCGTGTTCTCCACTGTGGTCAGCACACCTTCGGTGGTCATTTTATGCGTCGGCATCTGCCCTTTCACCACCACCTCGCCCAACATCTGCGTGTCGGGCTGCATCTGGATGTCTCCCAGTTCTAGGGGATTTGCAATCCCCGTCCGAGCGTCAATATACCTTGTCATATATCCTATGCAGGACACTTTCAGCAGACCGTCTTTCTTGTAGGTGTCGATGCTGAATGTTCCGTCATCCTTCGTTACGGCTCCTGCAATGAAAGAGGAGTCGGCACGATTGACGAGTACGACATTGGCAAACGGCATCGGTTGAGAATGCTCGTCATTCACTCGTCCGCTGATGCACTGTGCATTCGAGGCTATCGTCACGAGGCACATTATGAATATGAATGTAATCTTTCTCATCATCCTAGTTTTTTTATTACGTTTGACTTTTTTACTTGTTTGATATTCTTTTTCGATGCAAAGAATGTAAGTATCAAAGAGAAATCCACTACCCAAATGTGTAATTCTGACAAACTTGTACGAAAAATTACCCATTTGGGTAGCAAAAGAAGTTGATAACATAGGGATTTCATCAGAGATTGGGCTTGTTGAATTGTTCATTTACCAGTGATGTCCTTCCACTCGATGATTCTGTCTTTGTCTTCGTTACATACGATATGGGCGGTATGTTTCTCTTTTGTACCATCCGCAGAAACAACATAATAAATGACATTGGCAGAAAAACGTACTTCACCATTCTCTTTATAGTCTTCACAAAGGTACTTGCAGACAAATTCAACCATTCCGCCATCGGCATGCAAGGAAGCAGCATGCTTTACGACGGCTTCCTCAAGATTTTTGTTTTCTCTGTTACCATGACCAGGCATATTGATATGTCCGCTTTTCGCATACGCCCAGAGCATCACTATGGCGAAGCAACAGATAATATAAAACCACTTTCTTTTCATACGCTTTTTATTTGATTATTGTCGGTGCAAAATTACCATGCAAATGCACCTTAAAACGACTAAATCGTCAAATAAAAAGTCTTAATGCAAGAAACGTAACGCATTGGAAATCAATGGTTACGTTTCTCAAAAATCTTAATGATGACTCTCGGAATCTTAAACAACCCTTAATGTCTTTGATTCACGCTTCATCCATCACGTTTCGGCCTTTATCCAACCAACTCGTCGGCGGGAGAATGTATAATCCTCATTTTTCAATCTTTCTCATCTCTGTTCGTTCACGCAGGCTACAATATCTTGCCCCTCTGCTGCTCTTATCTTCTTTCGGATAGAGGTCTTGCGAACGTATATTGTCGCGTCAGACTGTTGTGTGATGACACCTATCTCCTTCGTCGAGAATCCCGCACAGAGCAGACAGCAGATTTGCTCCTCTTTTTCTGTGAGTGCATCGCCATATTGCTCCATTAGCCGAGTATGGAAATTGTTATACAGCCGGTCAATGACGGGATATAGGTCTGACCAAACAAGTAGGCTGTTAGTAGGTATCTCACCACCACTGATGCCTGAAATGCGTTTCAGAAGAGCCTGGTTCTGATTGGTTGGGGTGCTGGCTACCAGTCGAATGATTCCCAACTGTTGCAATAGGATTTTCTTGAAGAAAGCATCATCGTCTGACTTGGGACGCTCCAACTCTTCTGCATTGCTCGATATGAACTTCATGTCGGACTCTTCTTCTGCTATGGTTTTCTGTGCTTCTTCCAGCATTCGTGCCAGTGTGTCTATCCTGTCCTCTGCCTCTGCCGATTGCTTGATTTTGTTCCTGCGGTATAGCCAGCCACCTATGCCGCCGCCAATCAACAGCAGTGTAGCCACCGACAACAACCATCCCATCCGCTGTTGGTTGAGTTTCAGTTCGTAATTGGCTGTCTGCAGATGGTTCTTGGCTTCCAGTCGTCGAGTGGAAGTGTTCTCTTTCATTTGCATGTCCATCGTGATAGAGTCGCAATAGCGAGCAAAATCCACAAACGACACGGCTTTCCCATCAGTATAGTCAAGTATGACGCGCTCTTGTTCCAACTCAGCCTTTCGTGCGATGTCGGTAAAGCCTTGTGCATCCAATTCTGTCTCACTCTTGATGGCCTTGTCGTGGCATATTCGGGCGGAGTCAAGACGATGAAGATTGATGTAGTTGCCCGCCATGGCCATTTGAATGGCCGATAATTCTGCCACTTGTGGCAGAATACGACTTATACGATGGTAAATGTCGTTGGAACGACAGTATTGGCCGTTGTTGGCCAAATAGTCGGCATGGTTGCGCATGAATTCACACGCCATGGCCGTATCGCTGTTCTCCATGGCTTGTTGGATGCTTTTTTCATAGAACTGTTCTGATAGGCTGTCGCCCATCAGAGATAGGTTCAGTCCTATCTTGTAGTTGAAAATGGCCTGTTCACGCTTTGTCAAACCACTCTTTAATATTTCTTTCAGCACATTTACAGTTTGGCCGTATTTCCCCTGGTGTTCAAAGATGCTTGCTTTTGCTGCCAACAGTTGGACTCGTTTCGCCGAGTCTGAAATTGCTGCGATTCCTTTTTCTATTGTCTTGATGGCATCCTCATCCTTGCCAGCCCAGTTCAGATAAGAAGCTTCCAAAAGATAACTGTCCGCCTGTTTCTCTTTATCTTCTCTAAAGTAGGCTATTGCTTCTTGCAACTGTTCGTCCTCGGCCATCGACATTCCCAAAGCCCTGTGTGCCAAGGCTCGGTTCCAAACCAGATGTAGCCGTTCTTTTTTTCCTAAATTACTTGTATTTTCTATGGAATCCAAGATGGTCAAAACCTGTTTCGGGTTGGTCATAACCAAAGAGTCTGTATCTGATATGATGTTCGCGCTTCTGTTCCCATTACAAGATAAAAGAGCAGAAATCAGGATTAGCAATAATACTCTTGTCAATTTCATCTTACTTTGGCTTTTGGGGATGGAAAAAACTCAAATAAGGTTAGGCTACTCAGACCAAGCCGTAGTTGGTGGCGAGGGAGAGGGCTTCGGTGATGTTCTGCACACCAAGTTTCTCGAAAATCTGGCGGCGGTAGAACTTCACGGTGTCGAACGAGCGG
>CACYOC010000062.1 GCA_902775975.1 uncultured Bacteroidales bacterium
AGGCAATGACTATATTCCAAAGCCGTTCTATCCCGAAGAACTGATTGCCAAGATCCGTGAGCGTTTCGAGCATCGCCAGGCTTCGTTACCATCGCGCATAGTCATCGGCCAGACCATTTTCGACAGTAACCTCTCCACGATAGAATTTACCGGAACAGTGCAGCACCTATCTGCCCGCCAGTCGGAGATTCTCACCATTTTAGCCCAACATATCGGCCAGACCGTAGAACGTTCGTATCTGCTGGAACACGTCTGGGGAAACGACAGTTATGCCAACTCCCTCGCCCTCAACGTCCAGATAACCTATATCCGCAAGATGCTCGAACCCGACACCAGCATCTCCATCGTGTCCCTCAAGAAGCGCGGGTATAGGTTGGAGGTGGCAGAATAGATGGGCCTGGAAAACTATGACTTCCGCCGCATCATGGGCATCACCTAAGAGACCATCCGCTCTACTAGATACAGGATCCTACATAATGTGAAGATTGTAGATAGATGTTGACGGTTGATGTGCTATATGTGTTTAATTCGTCAACATTAGAACTTGACGGCCATCTTCATGTTCTTTGCAGATTATTGAGACCATCTGCAAAAAAATGGGTGCAAGCAGTATGTGTTTTTTTTGAAATTGGGTGCAAATTGGGTGCAATTTTGAAATATTTGAGAAAATAAAAAGGAGTTAGGTTTTCTCTAACTCCTTGCTAACCAACATTTTGTGGGTGCTCTACTTTTTGCGCTTCAGGATGGGCTTGAACCAACGACCCCCTGATTAACAGTCAGGTGCTCTAACCAACTGAGCTACTGAAGCAGGTTTTGCGGTTAAGCGGGTGCAAAGATACGGAGTTTTTCTGAATTGCGCAAACTTTTTGCGAAAAAAATTCATGATAAGCGTATTTTTTTGTAATTTTGCAGCCAATAAACACATTTTTATATGAAAAAGAGACGCTTTTACACGTTATTGGTTGTGCTGACAGCCGCTGTGATGACGCTATCGGCACAGAACGTCAAGAACCATAATCTGGAGGTGGCCAAGAACCTGGACATCTTCAATGCCTTGTACAAGAACCTGGACCTCATGTACGTCGATACGCTGGATGCCAACAAGGTAGTGACAACAGGTATCAATGCCATGCTGCAGTCGCTGGACCCCTACACGGAGTACTACCCCGAGGAGAAGCAGAAGGAGCTGAAGACCATGCTGACAGGCAAGTATGCCGGTATCGGAGCACTGATACGCTACCACCAGCGACTGAAGCGCATCGTCATCGAAGAGCCCTATGAGGGCATGCCTGCCCAGGAGGCAGGGCTGAAGAAGGGCGACATCATCCTGCAGATTGACGATACCGTGATGACAGACAAGCCCGTGGGCTTCGTCAGCAGTCATCTGCGTGGCGAGGCAGGCACCACGTTCCTGCTGAAAGTGCAGCGGCCTACGACGGGCAAGACGCTGAGTTTCAAGATTACGCGCCGGAGCATCAAGATGCCGGAGATTACGTATTACAACCTGCGTCCAAACCATATCGGATATATCTGTCTGAACACGTTCACCGGCGAGCCTGCAAAAGCCATGCGACGCGCATACTTAGACCTGAAGAAGCAGGGAGCTACGAGTCTGATACTCGACTTACGCGGCAACGGTGGCGGCTCACTGAGCGAGTGTGTCGATATCCTGAACATGTGGATTCCCAAGGACATCAAGATTGTAGAGACGAAGGGCAAGCTGAAACGCGCTGCCTCGGAATACAAGACGCGCCTGGAGCCTATCGACACCATCATGCCCATCGTGGTACTGGTGAACAACGAGACGGCATCGGCATCGGAAATCACCAGCGGAGCACTGCAGGATCTGAAGCGAGGCATCGTCATCGGCACGCACACCTACGGAAAGGGACTGGTGCAGGTGCCGAACGTGGAGCTGCCTTACAATGCCAATCTGAAGCTGACGACCTCGCGCTACTATCTGCCCAGCGGACGAGGCATCAAGATGAAGGAGGGCATCAAGCCCGACGTGGAGATAAAACCGGACACCATGTCGAACGTGGCGCTATACTTAGACCGACTGGACTCCACGGAAGTGATGTTCGACTACGTCGTCGATTACATCCACCGTCATCCCACCATAGCCCCGGCAGCGAACTTCCACCTGACGGATGCCGACTATGCCGACTTCAAGCAGCGCGTCGTCAAGGCGGGATTCACCTACGACCAGGTCAGCAAGAAGCAGTTTAACGAACTGGAAAAGATGGCAAAGTTCGAGGGCTATTACGACGATGCGAAGGCCGAGTTCGAGGCGCTGAAGGCCAAGCTGGACCACCACGACGTAGAGCGCGACCTGGATCGCCACCGCACGGAGATACAACAGCTGATGGAGCAAGACATCGTATCGGCCTACTACTACCAGGGAGGCATGATGCAGGTAGGGCTGCGCAACGACAAGGCACTGGCCGAGGCAGAGCGCATCTTGCTGACGGAAGGAGCGTATCAGCGTGTGCTCAACCATGAAGAAAAGACTGAAAAAGCGGAGTAAGATACGGCGTTTCTGTGTTGCTAATCGTTAAAAGGCAACGCTTGACGTTAATCAATGCAAAAATCAGCCCGTTTCCAACTAGCAATATTTGGAGGTATCGAAACTTTTCGTAACTTTGCAGTGCACACAACTAGTAATTTTAATCTATATTTATCATTTTCCTCAATAGGGAAGCTGTTCGAGAGAATCGCTTCCCTTTTTCTGTATCAGTACCTCTTGTCAAGCGCAAATATGGCTTTCGCCCATCTCTAAAGCTACCTTCTACGATATTCCGACTATAGTCAGCAACGTTTCCGACTTAAGTCAGCAACATTTCCGACTTAAGTCAGCAATATTTCCGACTTAAGTCGGAAATACGATGAAGATGGTTTTCGAACTTAACGAAAGCAGCGATTGATGGCGTTGAAAGCCGCAATCCTCAACTTATCAACCACTATTGCCAAGACAAATACGGCCATCATCAGACTAGCGGTATGAAGCACAAACAGCGGCAACGTGTCGTTCACATAAAACACAAAAACTGTGAATTTCCTTCATTTCGAGCGTGAAGATGTGTTATTTTGTCCATTTTCCAATGAAAAATGAGTAATTTTGCAGCAGATTTGAAATACAGTACAGAAGCAATGATAAGATTAGAAAGATTAAAGATCTGGTTACTGATAGCCGCTCTGACCATTTGCGAAACGGCCAGTTTTGCCTCATGCGTAGAAGTTCCCAACGACGGCAAAGTGGCAGAGATTCTGAAGCGAGGCAAAATCCTCGTTGGTACAACTGGCGACTACAGACCGTTATCATTCTGTGAACCGAAAGAGCAGCGAGAGCAGAGCCAAGCTTGCTTGGACTCTGCCGATTCGCGTTTGAGGTCGGCTGTAAGTCAACCCGATGGAACATATTGGGGCTTTGGTATTGATATCGCAAAGGAAATAGCAAGAAGGTTAGGAGTAGAGATAGAATTCATAAAGACCTCATGGCCTACATTGACTGCCGACGTACTTGCAGAGCCTCAAATATTCGACCTTGCCATTGGTGGGATAACCATCACCGATACTAGGCGGGAAACGATGCTCATGAGCGACGGCTATCTGGTTAACGGCAAGACCATCCTTTGCAGGGCTTCGGAGGCAGACCGCTACAAGTCACTGGCCGACATAGACAAGCCCGAAGTGACCGTAATGGTGAATCCTGGCGGACTGAATGAAAAGTTTGCCAACGAGAACCTGACTCACGCAAATATTGTCGTTTACCAAAAGAACGAGGAAATACCGACACTTGTTGCTGAAGGTAAAGCCGACGTGATGATAACGGAAATTACAGAGGCTCCTTACTATGTACAGACCGACACCCGACTTGCAGCCCCACTATTGAACGCTCCATTTACGCATGGTGAAATCGGTGTCCTCATGCAGCAGGGGCAGGAGGATCTCATGCAGATAGTGAACAATGTCATCCGCCAGATGAAGTCCGACGGCTCTCTTCGAAAACTGCATGAGAAGTACGGCCTGGTATATGCCTACGAATAAAAAGAGATAATAATTGATGGAAAGCCGACATTGTGCCTCCTGAATGGCAAGGCTTTAATACTCGTCCTCGTTGAAAACTTCGTTCGCAACTGATTATCAAACACTTACACCAATATTGACTATTTTTAGCCAAATAAACCGCACGGTCTGAGGAGGTCAAAGGCGATTCGTTGACATATTGGGCAAACATATCCTGCGACCTCTTTCACTATAGAAAGAATTCGAATGTATTAAAATCACCCTGTTACTTCTACACTATCTCTTACTAAATGTTAAATATTAGCTTCTAAAACAAAATATTTACGATACAATTTGGTTTATATTATAAACTTCTCTATATTTGCACCGTGAACCGGACACGATTGGCCGAAGACGTGCTTTCTGCAGGAGCGCGGACGAGGCCAGAGAGTAGTAAACGAAAGTAGAACATCACTTAAAAATGAAACAACAATGGAAGAAAAGAATAACATGACTGCCGAGCGCAGTCTGGAGATCATTAGAGAGTCAATAGAGCGCAGCCAGCGCACCATCAACAAAAACTCGGCAATTCCACTCATCTGGTGGGGAGCCTGCGTTGTAGCGTTCTCGCTATTTATCGCATATCTGTGGAAGAATCATGGC
>CACYOC010000063.1 GCA_902775975.1 uncultured Bacteroidales bacterium
GGCACAGCCCAGGAACTGGTCGTTCAGATAGACGCGGGCTGATTCACGGACGTCACCGAGGTCAAGCAACCACCGCTGCTTGGCTTGTTGTTTAGTCAGGCGGAAGGTGGTAGTATAGATTCCTGTGCCCATTGTGATGGTGGCCTCGGGACTGAGCGTCTCCCAAGTCTGTAGCTTGTCTAACTTGAACGTTTGGTTGACCTTGGGTGCCTCTTCGGTGAAAGTGAGTGTCCAAGGACCAGCGAGTGCGATGGATGTCGGCTGATGCGCGGTCTCGGTATTTCGTGGAAAAGTAAGTGCAGAAGAAGTAGCCTTTGCCTCGGGACTGACAACCAGAATACGGCTCTCGCCGGAGCGTAGGTTGACGAGCACCTTGCCGTCTTTGACAGCAGCGGGAATGATGTCGCCTGTCATTGGATCGTACCATGTAGCACTTTGGCAGGGAACGGCGAGTGTCGTCTCCTGGCAGACATCGCTCGGAGTCAGGTTGGTAATGAAATAATGATGACCGTCGGAATTCGTGCGACGGATGGCACGTAGTTTCAGGTCAGTGCGCAGGGGTTCAGCCTTGGCATAATGAGCCATGGCGGTAGCATCCTCACCATATATAATATAAGCGGAGAGAGGAGTAAGCAGTGCCTTTAACCTGTCGTCGATAGTGGTACCCGAAGGAATAATCAGTGCCTTATAGCGTGTCCCTCCCTCAGTCATCAACATACCGTTTTCTATGCGAACCTTTCCCAGTTGGCGGTCGCTGATGTAGTCGCAGTCATAGCCTAACGAGTCAATTGTCAGGATGCTACGTATGAACTCAGGAGCCTTCTCGTCCATGGAGTGGATATCGAACTGCATGAGGAGGTCTTCACCCAGGTTCCACGGCTTGCCGTCCTTGCGAGGCAATCGTTTGCGCCACATGTCACGAACGGGTAGGTAAACCAGGAAGTCGTTGTCAGGCTGCCCCATTTGCAGGAATGACTGACACCTTTCTATATATTGCATCATGTAGGGAGCATCGCGCCATATCGAGTTGGTGGGTGACATGTCGATGGAGGCGTAGAACTTCCATCCCGGCCAGGGATTATCCTTCGGCGAGTAGCAGGTGCCGTGGAAGAATACGTGGTTGACACCACAGGTAAACATCAGGTCGAGGTCTGGCTTCATCTGCGACAGCGAGGTGCGGAAGTGCTCCGTCAGCCAAGTGAAGGTTTCACTAGAGGTAAAAGGCTTGCCCATGACGTGCGCTGCCGACGATGCATATTTCAGCATGGATATGTCGCTGAAGTTCTTTCGTGTCATTCCTGGGTCGCGGCGCAGACCTTTGATGCCAAACTCGGAAAGTCCGAAACCCTCAATCTCCGGAATATCTACTGCAGCGTAGAGGTCCAGCAGGTTGGCGGGAGAACCATGAGCCTGATTACGTACCAGCACACCGTGGCTGTGTGCCCAGTCCACCCATTGCTGAGTGAAGTTCTCGTAGAGCAGGTCGCTGAGCGTTTCGCGGTAGTCGGCGAGAACTTTGTTCCCATCATCCACTTTTCCTAACAACTCAGGAAGATGTTGGCGCAAGTCATAGCCGCGCCGCTTCTGAAACTCGTCGAACAGCGTAGGAGTCCAGTTGGCACCATATACCTCGTAACTGTCATTAAAGAAAGTATGTGGCCACGCCACGCCTGATTCAGCGAAAGCTTTGTCGAAGCGGTCCAGATAGTGGCGTACGGCCTGACGGTCGAAGTGGTCGATGACCCAGCCCTCACCGCCGGGGGCAGCACGCTTCACCTTTTGTTTCGTGCGACCTATGGCAAGCGTGTAGGTGGAAGAACCACCTATCACCGTATCTCTGAAGAGGGCTTTGCAGGCGGCTTCTTCGACGGGTACCAACGGACCCCCGAAAGGCCATCCCGTTCCGCAGTTCATATCGACCTCGATGCCAACTCTGCGCGAGATGTCTTGCACGTCTTTCAGGGCTTGCATCCATTCGGGAGAGAGAAAAGGTAACTCGTTCTTCTCGTTTCCCTGAACTCCGTAGAGCGGTGTAATCTCCACGGCACCGATACCTGCTTTAGCATATTCTGACAAGTTCCACCATAGATTTTCCTTGTCAACGGCTGATCCCATCCACCACCAACGCGTGCCAGCCTTGGCTTCCGGCAGTGGTTTAGGCCATTGCTGGGCTTGAGTCGTTACGATGGCGAGCGTGCAGAGTGCACAGATGAGAAGTTGTCTTGTTGTAGTCATAGGTTATTGCTTTTTGTCGAATTTGTTGCAAAGGTACTATTTTTCTCTGGATAAAAGACGTGTAATAGTCCTTAAATCTACAGTTTTGTACGAAAGTCCATGTCTTTGCACTTCATTGCACGTACACCTTATTATATTGTCATTACCTTTGCCGCCAGATAAATAAAACGAACAAATGAATAACTTAAGCTGATATTCTTATGATTAAGCCAAGACTATTACTACTACAGTTGATGACCATTTGCTGGCTGACGAGTTGGTCGGTCAATGGCGCCGTGACACTCACCCAGAGTGGCAATGCCTGCACCATTCGTAATGATTTTGTGTCGGTGTATATCAGCAAGGACGGTGAAATCACATCATTGCTCAAATACACGAATAACGACAGAGACTTTAATCATTCTGTACAGTTGATAGACGGAACAGGCGCCAAGGGCTACTTCAGCTTCACGGCTGGCGGCAGCAACCAGAACTACAGCATCAGCGAGTTCTATGTGAAGCAGAATACCGATGATGTAGTTGAAGTACAGTATGTCACAAACTATAAAAACGGTATCCGCTGGGTTATCGAGTATATCGTTACCCGTGATGTTCCTGGGGTGTACAACTATGCTCAGTTGGAGAGCAAAGCGGGAAGTGGTGCCCTGAACGAGGCCCGTATGGGACTTCGTGTGTCACCCACCTTGTTTAATTATGCATACGTCAACGAGCAGACACAGGGTACGTTGCCCACACCGGCAGAGATGACTGTTGGTGGAGAGGGCGGTTGCACTAAGGTGACTGATGCTACCTACAAACTGGCTGATGGCACCATCTATACCAAGTACAACTTCGCTGCCTTCCAGAAAGACGATGCGGTACATGGCCTGATGGGTAATAATATTGGCGTGTGGACTATTGCTCCCAGTGTGGAGTGGCTCAATGGCGGACCGATGCGCCAAGACCTGACGGTTCATGCCACAGAGACCACTCCCATCATGCTGCGACACTTCCATGGCAATCATTTTGGCGGTGCCAGTGCGCTGTTTACGGGTAATAAGAAGTTATATGGTCCGCATCTTATCTATGTCAATCAGTCGTTAAAGGCAAGTGTTGATGAGGCTCATGCTGAAATGGTAGCCGATGCAAAAACGCAGGCTGTGGTGGAGCAGGCCGCATGGCCAAACTATAGTTGGCTGCGGGATACTGAGGTGAAGAAGCGCGGCACGGTGACGGGTCAGATTACGATGTCTGCCGAAGATGCTGATTACTTCAAGACCACCAAACTGCAGGTCGTTCTGGCACAGCCTGGTTCGAAGCCCATGCTGCAAGGCACAGACTATCAGTTCTGGGCAGAGACTGATGCTGACGGCAACTTTATTATTTATAATGTACGCGAGGGAAGTTATTCACTCTATGCCTACGCCCTGAATGGTTCGGCTACGGGTTACTATGTGCAGGACGACGTGACGGTGACCAACGGCAATACCACTGCTTTGGGTACGATGGTGTGGGTTCCTGATATCAATCGCTATGATGAAGTGCTGTGGCAGATTGGTCAGTCAGACCACCTTGCCGATGGTTTCAATATGAGTGGTAGCACACGCCAATATGGTCGGACAAACAGCATTCCGGCAGACCTGACTTTCACCATCGGAGAGAGTAACGAAGCCACAGATTGGTACTATGCTCAGGCTCATAACGGTACATGGACTATCAAGTATCATCTTGAGGAGTTGCCAACTTACCCACTTCGCCTGACAATTGCCTCAGCAGGTGTGGCCAATGCTAAGTTGACGGTACGCTCCAACGAGACAACGTCGAGCAATGGCGTCGGTGTGTTCCGTCCTGTCCACGACGGATCAGTATCTCGATGCGCTACGTTAGCTGGTCGTGACTCGGTGGTAGTATTTGATATTCCCGTATCCAAGCTGAAGGTTGGTGAGAACAGTCTGAATCTGAGTGTCTGGGGACTAAGCAAAGACGAACTGGGTAATGACTTGGGCGGTCTGATGTATGACATGATAAAGTTGGAACGTAAGAACTCTACTGTACAGGTTATCAGCGAAGAAACTGCGATGGGCTTCAACGGCGAGACAGTGGACAATCCGACAGGTCTTACTGCCATTACCAATTATAACAATACAGGCTTTTATCTGCGTGGCAGCAATGATTATAAGATTCCCCTTCGTGTACCAGGAAAGGATACCCGTCAATTTACGTTTAGTGATGGCACCGTCTATGCCAGTCAGAATTTCGTGACGCTGCAAGGACAGAGTAAGAATGACTATTCTTCGCTTCCAGCTGCTAATGATATTGTGAACGAAGCTTCTCGCCTGAATATCGGCTTCCAAACAACTTCTCGCCTGAATATCGGCTTCCAAACAACGGTTCCCGGTACAGTATATATTGCGTTCCAGTCACAGAATAGTCCTGCCGATGGTAGTGCGCTACGCTTAGTACTCAATGGAACGGTTGTTAAGTCGGCTTCGCTACAGACGGCAGCAGCAAAGACGGCTCGTTTGGATGTATTAGAATATACAGCCACAGAGACAGGTACATTCTTTATCGACTCTTATAAATCAGCTTCTAATGTATTCTATGTGAGGTTCGTTCCGACAGGAGAGTCTACAGGCATCATGGCTGTGACAAAACCACAGACCACACATCACACAGAGGTTTATAATCTGAATGGCCAGCGTGTAGCCCATCCCGTAAAGGGACTATATATCAAAGGTCGTTATACGATGAAGGAGAAATGTTGAAAGAGACCATCATTTGAGAAAAACAAATCATATTATTTACAATTTAAAACTTAAAGACATGAAAAAGAATCTATTGACTATCGTTTTGGCACTGGTTGCCATGTTTGCTAATGCACAGGACAAGGTATCAACAGCTACTACTTGGGATTTTGAGAGCTATCAGTCTGGTGCCACCATTTCTAACGAGATTAAGAACATCAACGGCTTGTTTGTTCGTGGTGCTGCCGGCGAAGGCCATGATATTATTGCCGAGATTCACAAACGTAATGGTAAGTTTGCCGATGGTACGGCATGGAAGACCCGTATGGCAGCATCTGTCAATGGCAATGGCTCGCTGAAGAAGGACGTCACCAGCAAGAAGCGTCCAGCCCAGGAACCCAACACCAAGATCGACCGTTGCTTCGCCGTGAATACTGCCGTCCCCGGTACGCTGACCGTGCTGATGAGTCCCCGCAAGGCAGTAGACGATCGCGAGTTGTTCCTCATCTTCGACGCGCAGGTCGTTGCCACAGGTGATGCCAGCGAGGACAAGGTATATGAACTGACCTATAAAGCCGACAAACCCGGTACGTTCTGGTTTGGTGCTGACTGCCAGTATTTCGTCTATCAGGTGAAGTTTACTCCCGCTCAGTAATAATATAAAGGTGAAATTCACGTTCTTATTAAAGACAACAGCGTTTATATTAAGAATATGAAGAAACTGTTATTAGCAATAACCGCTCTCATGCTGTCCGTGGCTGCCCAGGCGCAGACCACGGCTGCCGATGTGCTGACGGTAACTCGCAAGGCCAACGACTACTTCATGCAGAAGCATAACGTTCCCGAGGCAGACACCTATGTTCACAACAAGAAACGTCCCAGCTCGCTGTGGACTCGTGGCGTTTATTATGAAGGATTGACGGCACTCTATGAGGTAGACCCGCAGCAGCGTTACATCGACTATATCGACCGCTGGGCCAACTATCATCAGTGGACACCGCGTAATGGTGTGAAGACGACCGATGCCGACGACCAGTGCTGTGCGCAGACCTATATCTGGCGCTACCGTCAGACGCAAGAAAAAAGGATGTTGGTACCTATCACCGAGAACTTGGACTACCAGCTGTTGACCGACAAGAAGAACTACTGGTGGTGGATTGATGCCATCCAGATGGCAATGCCTGTCTGTGCACAATTGTCGAAGACTACTGGTGACCGCCGTTACATCGACTGGGCTATGGCGCAGTATCGTTACAGCCGCAACGAAGAGGGTGGCGGATTGTTCGACGTGAAGAAGGGGCTTTGGTGGCGCGACAAGAACTTCGTACCTCCTTACAAAGAGAAGGATGGGGCCGATTGTTGTTGGAGCCGTGGCAACGGCTGGGTGTATGCTGCTCTGGTGCGTGTCATGCAGGAGTTAGATCCTAAGGATCCTTATTATAAGGAACTGAAGAAGGACTTCCTGCTTATGTCCGAAGGCCTGTTGAAGTGGCAGCGTGAGGATGGTCTGTGGAATGCCAGCCTTGTGTCCAAGGAATGGGCGGGCAAGGAAATCTCGGGTACCTCTTTGTTTATATATGGTATGGCATGGGGCATCCAGAATGGGCTGCTGAAAGCCAAGAAGTATCGACCCGTTATCGATAAGGCATGGAAGACAATCGCTACAGAGTGTGTCCATGCTGACGGATTCCTTGGCTTCGTACAGGGTACGGGTGCCGGTCCTGCTGACAGCCAGCCTGTCACCTACGACAAGGCTCCCGACTTCGAGGACTATGGTACGGGGTGTTTCCTGCTCGGTGCCGTAGAATACTATAAACTGCTTAAAAAGTAAAACAGGATGAAACGACTTCATATAATAGCCTTCCTTCTCATGCTGATGACTGTACAGGTTATGGCACAGCAAGTGAGGGTTACGGTTAACAGCGACAACTCTGCCATGATGTCTAATGGTACACTGAAGATTACAGTCAATCCGAAAGGAAAGATTATAGGGTGCCTCTACAATGACGAGGACCTCTTCGGCAAGCAGGGTACTATCTACTTCAGCTGTAACCAGCCAAACTATAGTGAGCTGAAAGCCACGAAGGTTGAGGTGGTGCGCCAAAGTGATGACTATGTAGAGATTCTGTACACCAACGAGATGCCTAAGAACATCAAGTGGCAGCAGGGCTATATCATCCGCAAGGGTGTCAACGGCATTTATAGCTATGTCGTTGCCGAGGGTGTAGCTGACGATTCTTATTTGAAAGAAGCCCGTCTGGTGTATCGTCTCGATGGCGATAAGTTCACTTATGGCTATGTCAATGAACAGATGCAGGGTGATTTTCCGCCTGTTGCCACCATGAAAGCCATCGAGCGTACCGCTGCCATTCAGGATGCTACGTTCCGATTGCCTAGCGGTGAGATTTATACCAAATACAATTGGTCCAACTACGTGGCTGATGACCATTTCCATGGTATGATGTCCGACCACATTGGTGTCTGGGCTATTCCTGTTACACCAGAGTACATCAACGGTGGCCCTTTGAAGCAGGAACTGACCGTGCATACCGATACCAAGTCGCCGCTGATGCTGCAGATGTTCCAAGGCGAACACTTCGGTAGCGTTCATCAGGAGTATGTCAAGGGAGACCGTAAGTTATATGGTCCTTTCCTCATGTACTTCAATGAAGGCACTCGTCAGCAGATGATTGCCGATGCCAGAAAGCAGACTGCCCAACAGGAGCAGGAGTGGCCGTTCCGTTGGTTCAGCCATGATCTGCACGACACTGATCGTGCTACGGTGACAGGGCGCATTCAGGTGACCAATGGCTTCGCTCCTGCCCGTCTGCAGGTTATCCTCGCTGAACCCGGCAAGGATGTCAATGCGCAGGGTAAGGGTTACATCTTCTGGGCTGAGACTGACAAGAAGGGTAATTTCTCTATTCCCAAGGTGCGTCGTGGCAAGTACAGCCTTTACGCCTATGCCTTGGAGGGTGAGAATACCGACCAGCTGGAGCATACTGGCATCGAGGTGAAGAAAGGTGGTAAGATGAATATCGGCACCGTCAAGTGGGCTCCGAAGAAGTACGAGAACCTCTTGTGGCGTATCGGTGAGGCCGACCGTCTGTCTGACGGCTTTAAGTTGGCTGACAGCCCCAGGGCATACGGTCTTTTCGATCTCGTCCCCGACAGTCTGACCTATGTCGTCGGTAAGAGCAATCCCGCCGAGGATTGGTACTTTATCGAGTCACGTAAGGGAAGCTGCTGGACTATAGCGTTCGACTTGGATAAAACCTATGAAGGCGATGCCCATCTGACTATTTCTGCCGCTGCTGCTACACAGAAACCCCGCATGGTTTACGAACTTAATGGCCAGAAGATTGGCGAGCTGTTCTATCCCGATAGTGATGGTAG
>CACYOC010000064.1 GCA_902775975.1 uncultured Bacteroidales bacterium
AGGATGGTCGTCGGCCAAGACGCCTTGTACCTGACCACCTTCAATCGTTAACACAGGATTGTTGTCTGCAGCCTGCGCAGACACTGCCACGAAGAGCAGAAGAGGCAAGAATAGCTTTTTCATCGTTTGTTAATAGTAAAAGTTGTTGGTTAATTGGATTTATCTATTATTACTTGATTACCTTACGCCCAGAGACAATATACATGCCGTGGGGCAGGCTTTCCGCAGCGACATCATGTCTACGACCCAGCAGGTCGTAGACGTACTTGTCACAATCAATCTTATTAAGCACAGCGCTAATACCCGTAGGGGCGCTTATCTCGATACCCAGTTCGGCACACGAAGTCCAGGCTCTGCCGTTAATCTCGCTCTTAGCCACAAACTTCAGGTAGCGACCAGTGGTCACATTCTTCAGTTTGGCAGTCTGCAGCGAGGTGGTGTTCTTAAACTCTCCTGTGGCTACAGTAGTGCCCCAGTTATTCTTGTCATCGCTAAGGTAGAACTCGTAGGCCTTGACCATACCATTCTGATTACCGTCCTGACGCGCCAGATAGGTGATGGCTGTGACGTTGTACGACTGGCCCATATCGATGATTAACGTATGAGGACAAGAGGGTTCTGTACCCTCCCACTCCGTATGCCAGAAGGTGTCGTTCTTGTTGTCGATAGCCTTCGTGGCCTCGTTGCCACCATGCTGACTGTCATAGCTGAGCACCTTCCACGTACTCTTATCGACGTAAAGTGGGAAATCGTAGGTAAGACGCGGACTGTCTACCATACCCTCCATAGCGCTATAGGTCGTGATGGAGCATGCCTCATTAAACTGTATATCAGTGGTGTACTCCTGATAATCACCACCATTGATGCTGTACCAGATGATAGCGTTCTTTGTCGCTGTGGTCATCTTGATATTACCATTGGTAAGGCGCTCACAACTGACGGGCTGACAGACAGGCATATCGACACGGGCAGCCTCAGCAGCCTTGACGCCAGCCTTCAGCGGAATGATGAAGAAGCGGAAAGAGGTGTTGGCTGATTTCAGTTCGTACTTATCCATCACGTCAGGACCACACGAGTTGTTGCCCAGTCCACGCGTCACAGCATCGAGGTTGACCACAGAATTGGCGCAACGAACAAACTCATAGGTGTGCTTCTTGCGGGTGTTGCTGTTGGTATAGTTGTCCTCAGGACGGAAATGAACGGCAGAGGCTGCCATCTGGTCAGGAGCGACAAAGAGCAGACCCTGACCATCGACATTGGTCAGCGACATCCAGCGCACTTCCTGTTTGGTGCCGTGTTCCTGAGGCAGGATATACTCTTCGTACTGGTCAGTCACCGTACTATTATAGATAGCAGGGAAGCAAGCTTCCTTACGATCAACGTAGCTATCCCAAGGACCACGACCAAACCAGCTGAGTTGCTCCATCTCCTTAGGCATCTCCAGACGGAAGCCCAGCTTGGGAATGATGGCACCAGGACTGGCAGGACGAATCATGGAGTTGACCATGATGGTACCATCGACAAAAATAATAAAGTCCTGGGTGACATCGAAGGTGAAAGCGCCCGTTCCATAAGTGCTGTTCATGCTGACGGTAACAAAATTCGTTTCTTCACTATGGATTGCTACGCTGCTGTTGCACTTAGCAGTAGTGCCAAGTTTGGGCAGTCCCATGGTGTCCCAGCTACCTTTCTTGCTGCCATCATTATCGGTAGGCAGACGGAAGGCGTTGAGCTGCAGTTCCTTGCTCATCATCTGTACGCCATCGACCGTATAGCCACTCAGCGTACCCTTAGTTCTGCTGAAGGTAGCCGTGAAGAGCGAATTCGATACCGTAATGGTAGAAGAGGTTTCCTCGACAGTCAGTGACGGATCACCCACATTCTTATAAATGTCATACATAGGTTTCTGTGCTGCCTTCACAGGCAACTTCTCTTCAGCTACCACGTAGCCAGCCTCTGCCCACGCTGTGGCTTCGCGCTGCTTGGCCACGAAATGGATGAAGGCCTCCTTATCAGAAGCAAGGGGTGAGAGGCTAGAGGTGAGATTGTCGATGGTGATATCCTTTGTCTGACCTGCAGCCACATCGTCGCTGATAGTGCCGTTGCCTAAGACGTTACCCTCCTCGTCAACAATCGTGTAGCTGACATCATAGGTGGTGCTGGATAGGAAGGCCAGCTTGTTCTTCATCTGGAAGACACCCGTCTTGCCGCTGACAGCCTTGAACTCCAGAGGCTGGTAGATCTTCTTCGTATTATAGGTCTTGGCCGTATAACTCCAGTCGGGATGCACCAAACCATTGATGCAGAAGTTGCCATCATTGGGGTTGTCGCCAAAGTCGCCACCATAAGCCCAATACTCCTTACCATTGCTGCTCTTTGTCAACAGACCCTGGTCTTTGAAGTCCCAGATGAACTCACCCGTCAGACAGGGATACTGCTCGTAGAGGTCGAACATCTCACGCACGTTACCCATCGAGTTACCCATCGAATGCGAGTTCTCACACTGGATGTGCGGACGGTCCTTCTGCGTCTCACCTTTATTCTTGATGCCGTTGTAGTCCCAATACATTGACGAGCTGACGTCAGCATACTGGCTGCCACCCTCGTAGTGGGTCAGACGGGTATTGTCCAACTCCTTAATGGCTGTCTGTACAGCAGCAAAGTTATCGCCGCTACCACTCTCGTTACCGAATGACCACATGAAGATACAGGGGTGATTGCGCATCCAGCGAACGTGGTTCTGCGAGCGCTCTACCATCGCATTCTTGAACTGAGAGACAGACGACAAGCCCCAGTTGCCGTGACACTCTACGTTGGCCTCAGCCAGCACATACATGCCGTACTTGTCGCAGAGGTCATAGAACACAGGATCGTTGGGATAGTGCGAGGTACGTATAGCGTTGATATTCAGACGCTTCATACACAGAATGTCCTGTTCAATCTCCTCAGGGGTGATAGCACGTCCGTTGATGGGCGAGAAGTCGTGACGGTTCACACCATGGAACACCATACGCTGGCCATTGATGAGCAAGGCACCATTATCGCCAATGCTCACCTTGCGGAAACCCACCTTGCCACCTCGGCGGTCGACGATATTGCCATCCTTGTCCTTCAGCGTCAGCACGAGGTCGTAGAGGTTGGGGGTCTCAGCACTCCACAACTTAGGATTGGTGATTTTTATTCGACTTAGACTCGGCTGGGCGTTAGTAGACAAAGTTACGCTCTTCTCTCCGACAACGGTGCCATTGTCCATGATACGAGCCTCTACTGTTCCTCCAGCAACGGCTTCAATACCTGTCAGCGTTAACTTCACAGTAGCAGCTCCCCCAGTAAAATCTGTTGTAAGGCTGGTAGTGAAGAAGTAGTCGCGAATCTGGCTCTTAGGTGCCGACCACAGGAAACACGAACGGTGGATACCCGTCAGACGCCAGTAGTCCTGACACTCGAGAAACGAACCGCTGGTGAAGCGATAGACCTGCAGGGCAATGGTGTTGTCGCCCTCGACAAGATAGTCGGTAATCTTAAACTCAGAGGGAAGGTAAGAGTCCTCTGAATAGCCTACACGCTGACCATTGACCCACAGATAGTAGCCGTGACCTACACTATTGAAGCGTACATAGACGTCGCGACCTGCCCACTCGGCAGGAATGGTGAAGTGGCGGCGATAGGTACCCACAGGATTCTTCTTACTGCCTGTATAGGTGAACCAACTCTCGCGGTCGGCCATCACACTATAGGTCGACTTGTCATAGGCGAAAGGATAAACGGTATTGCAATACAGTGGTTTGTCCCACGACTTTCCGTGGTTCAGTCCCCATACCTGCCAGCTTGAGGGCACGTCAATATTTGTCCACGAAGCATCGTCGAAGTCCTTAGCGCACCATCCTTCCTTGGCATTGGCAGGCACGCCTACCCACTGGAACTTCCACACACCGTCGAGCGACTGGTAGTACGGTGACTTTGTCATGTCGTTCTGCACCACTTCATCATCAGAAGCCATAGGAATAGCAATGGTGTGTGCGGTCTCGCGGTTGACGCTGGTCTTCAGTGGGTCGTCCCACTCTGTGCCCGTGATGGAGGTCTGGGCAAAAGTCTGCCCTATCGTCATGAGGGTAAAAAGGCTGATAATAAGTTTTTTCATATTGTTAGTTAATAGTTGTTAGTAGAAAAGAATCCCTGAGTTCTTCACAGAACTTAGGGATTATACATATCTTTACAATAGAACGCCATGATGTCGTCGAGCATGCGCTTGGCTTCAACAGCGGGACTGTCTGGGTCCAGCTCAATAGCCTTGATGTAGCAGTTGATGGCTTCGTGCCACTTGCTCTGCTTCCGATAGGCATTGCCTTGCTGATAATACTCTTCGGCGGTCATTTGTAATATTCTTTCTTGCCTGCTGCCAGCGTGTTCTTCATCAGCGAGCAGATGGTCATAGGTCCTACCCCACCAGGAA
>CACYOC010000065.1 GCA_902775975.1 uncultured Bacteroidales bacterium
AAACAGTTTGTCCAAAGGACAGTTTATTGTATCGGACTTGGCTATTCTTTCTTGACAAAGAGAATCCTTTGGAATAGAGCAACTATCTTTAGGCGTTTGCGCCTGCCCCGTCATTGCGACAAGGGCGAGCAAGATGGTGATGATGGTTTGCTTGTTCATACTGTTAAATTTTTATTATTGTCCTTTTACGATTCCGCCCACTTCGTCGCTGTTCTCAATAGTGGTCTCGGTCTTCTTTACACTGGCTTTGAGTTTACCGAACCGATAGGATATACCGATTCGGAAGTAGCGATTATTCTGGGAATTGGTATTATCGCCCCAACCAATGATGTCACCCTGTGTTGTGCGGGTGTAATAATGCATGTCCTTGTGGAAGGGAGCATTGACCATCAGTCGCACGGTGAGACGGTCGTCGCTGAGGAACGAGCGTTGCAAGGTGAAGGCATAGCGCCACCAAGAGCGGGAGTAGGCATAGATATTCTCGGGGCTGTGACCTGTCTGACCGTATGTATAGGCTGTAGCTATAAGTTTCCAGGGCAGTTTCTGATTGATATTGATGTAGTAGAAGACGGACGTGAGATGTTGTTTGAGGTTGGCATCAATATTCTCAGCATAGTTATCTGTGAAGTTGAGATTGGCTACAAGCGTAGTGCCGTTGAAAGGTTTCCACTGTGCATAGCCCTCCATTTGCCAGCGGTGCTGCCGAAGATTGTTGCCATAGGTGCCGTAGCGAACATCGTCTTGTGAATAGACCAGCGAGCCGATGCCGTTATGATAGTAGGAATAATGTGGTACGAACTGTAGGGTAAGGCTCTGGCCTACATACAGGTAGGTGAGGGAGAGGGTTTGCTGACGAGTGCTGACGAGATGGGCATTGCCAAAGTCCACACGTGTCGGAGTGCTGACCACGGCGGGGTTCAGATAGGTAATGCCCGGTCGGGTGATGCTGGTGGTGTAGCCGAGTTTCAGCGACTGGCCATCGTTAATCTGATATTTCACACTGGCCTGTGGAACCCAGTCGTTGAGGTGTTTAGAGAAATCGTTTGAAGGTCCATCAGGATAACAGCCTTTCAAATAGCTGTACTCATAGCGCAGGCCTGCATGTGCTGACCATCTGCCAACATTATACATATAGTCAGCGTATGCGGCTGCTATCTGGGTGCTGTGGTCGAAGGCTGTGCTGACCTTCGGCAGCGTGGAGCTATATATGCTGATATACTCTTGGCTATTGTTACTGTTATTTTGGCGATAGATATACTTGGCACCGACTTCCAGTTTGTGACCCTTCCAGAGCGGACGGATGTAGTCTGCCTGAAAGGTGTGCTCCGTGAAGTGTTCACGCGAATATGTCAAAGCACGTGTGTAGTTGAACGGCGCGTTCTGCATGTTTGTGTAGCAGTCCTCCTGTTCAGAGTGCTGGCGCGTCAGGGCGAGCATATACGAGAGAGTGAACAGTTCGTCTTTGCGCCTGGTCTTATGTTCGTAGTCTAATCTGCCGTTCCAAGAGTGGTGGTTGTAACTGGGCAACCAGTAGCTTTCCGAATAGCCATAAAAGGGATTGCCTGATGAATTGAGCATGGAAATTGAGGCATCGCCTTGTACATTTATCTTATAAAAATAGCCACTGAACGAGGCCGACAGCAGATTGAGCGTGTCGATGTCGTAGCTGGCATTGATGTCGGCATAGTGGACGTAGCCAGGATTAGCACTCTCGCTACTGACTTTCTGCGTGTTGCCCGTCTCGACGAATGTGCGTTCCACGTAGCCTTTAGTGGAAGTAGATTTCTTCGACATATTGTTATAGCCATAGTCCACCGATACGATGGCTTTGCCTAACTGTGTGGCAAGATAGGCACCAAGCCCCACATTATTGAGAGAGTTGTAAGAGCTTGATAGCGAACCCGTCACACTTTCCATGCGCTTGCCGTCCATCATGACAATGTTCAGAACTGCATCCACGCCCTCGGCATCTTCGCGGGCACCAGGGTCTGTAATCACTTCAATGCGCTTCACCATTGAGGCGGGCATCGCTTTCAGAATCTCCTTGGCGTTCTTTGTCAACGAGGGGTCAAGGTGTCCGTTCTTGTAAATTTTGAAGTTGGTGTTGCCTTTCACTTTGATGTTGTCCTCGCCGTCAATCGTCACCATTGGCACCTTACGCAGCATGTCAAGCACGTTCTCCGTCTTCGAGTCCTCGTCGGTCTGTACATCGTAACCGATGCGGTCTATCTCCTGTTTGATGAGTTGACGCTGTGCTGTTACGGTTACGCCATTTAACGACTGGTTCCATGTTACGGAATCGTTCTTTACTGCGGTGCTGTCTGTCTGCGCCATTGCTGTCATTCCAACCAGAGCGAGCAGGATGGTGATGATGGTTTGCTTGTTCATTGTTCGTTTCGTTTTTTATTCTCTCATCCATTGATCCCTCTCCCACAAACGGTACACACGGTTGGCGTGCTCTGCGTCGTGAATGATCTGGTTGCCCGTGTCGGCATTTGAAATAATGGCCTCGCACTCCCAACTGCCTCGGGTGAACTTGAACTGGGCGGGTAGATGCAGATGAAGGTCGATGAATGCGATGCTGTCGCTCATGAGCGTCATCTTCACGCCCTTAGCCTCCCAGTTGCCTAGCGCATCCTGATTGCCTGTGATGTAGATGGTGTCCGTGAGGTTCTTGCCGCGCAGTTCAATGTGGACTGGATAGGTCTTTTCGCCGACATAGCTCACCAGGTTCTTGGCACCGAAAACGATGTAGTCGTTCAGGGCTTGTGTGAGGCTGGGCATGAAGCCGTTGTAATGGCCGTAGCCGGGGAAGGTGTGTACGGATGTGACGGTGTTCTCGGGGAAGTGCGCCTTGTCTTTGAGAACTGCGCTCACACGCTCCCAGCCCGTCTTCCACTCGTCGCCCCAGTACTCAGGCCCATTGTCAATCTCGCCAGACATCGATGCATAGATGAAGCGGGGTGCCTTGCGGTTCTTGAACTGGTAGCTTTCAATATCCGTGGCCAGTCGGTACTCGTCGTAGCAGCAGTTGGGCGATATGGCGATGTAGTCGTCGAAAAGGTCATCGGTAATCATTGCGTCAAGCACAAACGATGCGCTCAGCGAATGTCCGATGCCAAGGGAACGCCCTGACGTGCGGTAGTGGGTTTTTACGTATGGCATCAGCTCATTCTCGACGAACTTCTTCAAATCGGGCGACTTGCCGTAGTAATAGCCCTCCTTGAACAACCCGTTGTTGCCGTGCAGGGGCATGGGCAGGTAGTCGTGGTTGCGGAAATAGTTGATGTCCCAAAGTGTAGGCGAACAGATACCGACGATGATGAAATTCGTGCTTTTGCCGCCGTCGGGGTCGGGCTTGCAGGCCATATTGAGCAGGCAGTGTACAAGATCGAACATCGTGCGGTCTTGTGCATCGAACACATAGATGACATCGTAGTAGGTCTGGTCAAAGTTCGGGTAGTTGTCGGGCGTGTAGATGAGTACCTGTCGTTCGTGGTTGAAATACTCCGACTTCATCGTGAGTTCCTTCACGCTTTCAAGTGGAACCTGCGCCCATCCCGCCGTTGCGACAAGGGCGAGCAAGATGGTGATGATGGTTTGCTTCATTTTCATTTCGTTTTATTGTTATACCTCTTATTATATAAACGCCGTATTCGCCGAAATATTTCGTTCGGGGCATTCACGTCATGCTGTAACCGCCTCCGAGAGTTATTCCGAGTCACAAAGTTACGGCATTCTCTGCGAATACGCCCCCGACAAGACCGAAAAAGTGTCTGTCGAGGTGAAAGTCTGAACAAATGTTCAGGGGTTGGGGCGATTTTGTTAATTAGAGCTGGTGGTTGCGGTGTTTATAGGCTCGTGGGTCGGCTGCGGTGCGCTGGTAGTTGAGCGCTCGTTTGTTTCGTGCTGCGAAGGTTTATCTCATCTCGTCATCGTCGTCCAGGTCGTCAGCGTCCCAGATATGGTCTTCGGAACTGCCTTTGTGACCTTTGCCTGCGGGCAGACTTCCAGCCCCCAAAATCTGGCCGACGGTAGAAAAAGCACGAGCCCCAACTGCAAGCAGATGGGACTCGATTTAATCTTTTTTATAGTGCAGATGGGTGCAACGGGGCTTCCCAGATACACTTTTGCGATGCAAAGATAGGAATAATTCTCAAAACATGCAAGTTTACAACCACTTTTTTACTGTTCTATTTAGCCGTGGGGACAGATACTGTTTTAAAAACCAAACTTTTTGGATTAAAAGTGAGGCATTTTAACAATTTTTGTCTATTGATTGCATTTACACGCAGCATTCATGCCCTGTTAGGGCTCTGCTGTGATGTGAGATTCGATGCTTAGCGAGTTCCATAACAACAATCAGTGTATAGCGTTTATCGTCTGCGGCGATTTTTTTTCTGATGTTTACGGGTGCAGCCGCACTGTTTCTCCTCAGCGGTGTGCTATGTTTTATGATTATTTCTTTGTTATTTAAAAGGATTTGATTAACTTTGCAGCCATCAAGGGAAGACAGCGTTCTGCGGCTATTCTTCAGCCAATGTCCCAACATCTATCCCGTGAGGCTGGCCTTCAGTGGTTTCAGCCTCTTTCTTTTGCCTATTACATGCGGGCTTGTCACATGTCGGGTCATACTTCTCTCCGCTTTTCCAAAGGCTGTATATGAGCAGTAGTAGCTTGCGCATGGTGGCTGTCACTCCAATCATTTTCGACTGTGTATT
>CACYOC010000066.1 GCA_902775975.1 uncultured Bacteroidales bacterium
CATTAAGGTCGACTGGGGCGATGGCACTCTTGTTAGTAAAGAAGCTACTACGGCTTATGACCTGAAGTGGGATGAAAATGGTGTAGAATTTACCGGAACGCCAACTGGAACCGTTAAGATTTACGCTGATGGTATCGTTGCATTCGATGGTGCTGGAAAATTCAACGATGACAAGACAGATATCCCCAATGCACTTACCGCAATTGATGTGACAGGTGCCCCTGATCTGGTAAACCTCTATCTTAATGCAAACAAGATTTCTTCAATTGACCTGTCGAAGAATACGCAGTTAGTTAAGTTGAACATTGCCAACAACAATATTGCAGCTATAGAGTTGTCAGCCCAAGTATGGATTTAAGCAAGAATGTTGCTCTCACAACCGTTACGTTGAGTAACAACAAGCTGACGACTTTGGATTTTACGAACAATCCGCTGATTAAGACATTCACTGTACTGAATAACGAGTTGACGGCTGTGACCTTTGGTGTGAATACTACTAAAAATCATACGATTCAGTTTGGCGGTAACAAGTTGACGGGTATTGATCTGACAGGCTTCACGACTTACTCTGGCACATATCTTCGTCTTCGTGACAACAACATCAGCAATGCTGCCGACATCATCCTTCCCGGAACGATTAACCAGTTATGGGCAGATGGTAACGCCTTGTCACTCTCCGAGCTGTATGCTCTGAAGAGCAAGGCCAAGACGCTGACCTATGCTACTCTGTTTGAATCTGAGCAGGCCCAGCAGCCTTATGCCATTGCCGAGAGCATTGAGGTGAACGGTACTGTAGACCTGTCTTCTCAGGCCAAGCTTGGCGAGACTGCTACGAACTTTGTATGGAAGAACGCTGAAATGCCGAGTTCCCGCTGTTCACAGCAGAGAAGCCTTATATGACAACAGTCATGAAGGTGGAAGGCGGTGGTACTGGCATCCGCACTATTGCTGCCGACAAGGCTCAGGGTGTATGGTACAACCTGAAGGGTCAGCGCGTAGACAGTGCCAAGAAGGGCCTGTACATTGTCAATGGTGTTAAGGTCGTGATTAAGTAATCAAGAATTCGAGAATTAGAGAATTCTTTTCTATAGCATCATCGGGAGGACTGTCAAGGTCCTCCCGATTTGTTTTTTTCGCAATAATTTGGAAGTTACGGAAAGAATGCTTAACTTTGCAGGCGAAGAAAGTGTTTTAAAAAGAATGATATGGGAACGATAGCTTTAGTATTATTGTTGTGCCTGTCTGCTATAGCGGCATTGGCAGGTATCGCCGTGCTCATTGATATGTATCAAAGTCACCACGCAAAGACGGCATGATGGATAATTTGCAAAAGAAAAAAGTTAGTGACGTATTATGTGACATGGGAAAATACATGGTCACTGTCGTCCCGTTTAGCTATTTTCTTTCAGACAAGCCGGATATGCTTTATGTCGTTATTGGCATGTCTGTCTTTGGCATCCTTTTCATTCTTTTTGGCCTATATTTCGCAAAGTATGGCAAAGATGCCAGTACGACAACATCTGGTCAGAAGAAAAAGATTCGGATTCTGAAAAATTCCGTATTTGTTGTTGAAGAAGAAAAAGTATCCAATTGACTTGTGTGGCAAGACAAATTGTGATGGCCCTGTTGTGGGCGTTCTGCCTGACGACAATGGCGCAAACGACTGGCGTCAAGGAGCAGGTAGCCCCATTGCTGAAGACGGCATGGGGACAGGATGCTCCTTATAATGCGCTGTGCCCCGAGAAGACCAACAGCAAGGGTGAGCTGCAGCATTGCAGGGTCGGGTGTGTGGCGTGCGCCATGGGACAGGTGATGAATTATCATCAGTATCCCGAAGTAGGCATTGGTACGGGTACCAATATGTTTAACACGTCGCTGACGGCCAACTATGGCGAGACGCATTATGACTGGCTAAACATGCGTAACAGCTATATCGGCAACTATACCGACGAAGAAGCTATGGCAGTGGCTACGCTGATGTACCACTGTGGCGTGGCGGTGAATATGATTTACGGACTGGAGTCGAGCGCTACCTTCACGGCTTTTGCCAACAATATGACCACAGCGCTGACCAATTGCTTCGGTTATGACAGCGGCGTACGCAGCGTTTATCGTAGCAATTACGGCAAAGATGAATGGCTGCAGATGATTCGTGAGGAGCTGTCGGCAGGTCGTCCCATCATCTATTCGGGTACTAGCCCATCGATGGGAGGCCATACGTGGGTGGTAGACGGCTATGACGAAGAGGGCCGGATACACATGAACTGGGGATGGCTGGGATATGCTAACAACTACTACGACATCGACCTGACAACGGCAGGCGTCGACTTCAGCCAGAAGCAGTCGATGGTCATCGGCATACGTCCGGCTACGGAAACAGGTATTGGCGCTACGCTAAATGATAAAGGAAAAATGACAAATGATAAAGGCATCTTCAATCTTAGCGGTCAGCGTATAGCTCAGCCTACGAAGGGCCTGTACATCGTGAATGGAAAGAAAGTAATTATTAAATGAATATCACTATGAGAATAAAAATGTATCTTACACTATTGTTGCTGACGACAATCTCTATGTGGACAGCAACGCTGCAGGCTGCCGAGCTGAAGAAAGCCAATCTGGTATGCTTCGTGCGCTTTGCCGACGAGACCAACGGTGGCGAGAACGGCATGTTTGTCGATCATACCTTCAGCCATTATGAGCAGCTGTTTAACGACAAGACACCTGGCGCTCAGAGCGTGTATAACTATTTCAAGCACTCATCGTACGGTCAGTTGGACTGGACAACCAGCTTCTTTCCTGCTGCAGAGGGCGAGCAGGTGATGTCGTATCAAGCCACTCAGCCCCGCGGCTACTATCAGGAGAAGACATCCATCAATACTATCGGATGGGAAGATGCTACCACGATGGCTGCCCGTGAACGGGCACTGATCAAGGAAATCATCGGCTACTTGAATACGAACGTGCCTTCAACGACAGTGGTCGACGCCGACGGTGACGGACTGCTGGACAACCTCACCATCGTCATAAGCAGCTGCTCAGAGTTGGGCAGCCGCCATATGCTATGGCCCCATCGCTCTGATCTCGTGTCGGCAACCAACGAGTTTGTCATAAACAATGCTAAAGTCGTTGGATACCTTATCGTCTTTGACGAGTACCGGACCTTCCCCAAGACGGCTCCTACAACGTTGGGTGTCATCTGTCATGAGACATCACACTCGCTGGGTACCTACGACCTCTATCATGTCAGTGGCAATCTGAATCCTGTGGGTATCTGGGACCTGATGAGCGATAATCAGGACACGCCCCAGCAGATGACCGTATACACGAAATATCGCTATTGTAAGTGGGGCGATCTGGCTGACATCCCCACGATATCTACTCCAGGAACCTACGAGCTGAACCCTGTAGGTGGTACGACACAGGAAAAGATCGCTTATAAGATACAGCCCGTGGGCAGCGACGAGTATTTCATGGTAGAGTATCGTAAGAAAGAAGGCTACGACCAGAGCATTCCCGCCAGTGGTCTCATCGTCTACCGCATCAACCCCAAGTTCTCGGGCGGAAACGTGGGCTATAATGGCACCACACGCCTCGACGAGCAGTATATCTTCCGCCCAGGCGGCACCACGACAGCCGACGGCACGGTAACGAACGCTAATTTCTCACAGGAGAGCGGTCGCACTGCCTTCGGCGGGCTGGCCGACAACAAACCATTCTACAGCGACGGAACCACGGCCAACTTCGCCATCGGCAACATCTCGGCATGTGGCGAGACCCTCACGTTTGACTTGTTAGAAACCACTAAGCAACTGATTCTCTCAGAGTCATCGCTGACGCTGAAGGGAGCGGCTAACAGCGGAGCCAGCCTGACAGTAGCCAGCGACGAGGCATGGACCATTACTGGTGTTCCCACATGGCTCACCGTCAGTCCGACCAGTGGCGACGCAGGTACTACTACCGTCACGCTGACCGCCAACGAGGATAATACGACTGGAGCCGTACGCACTGCTGAGCTCACCGTCAGCAGCACTACCGATGCCACGCTCAGCAAGACGCTCACCGTCAGTCAGGAGGCTAAAGCCTCGAACGTTATCCTCTTCGACGATTTCGAGAATACCGAGAACCCCAATGGGTGGGTAATCACTTACGAGGGTGAGAAAGATAAAGGTTGGCAGTATACAGAAGGAAGTACCTCTGGTAAAGGTACAAGCATGACGAATAGCGGCACGCATGCCATGACAATGAAGGATTGTTTCTATGAGGAGATACATCAAGATGCTAAACTGACCTCCAAGACTTTTGCGGGTGGAAAGACACTGACGTTCTATTCGCATACAAACGGTGGCAACATGAAGCCGAAGGTACCCCCTGTATATATAGTAGAGGTGAGCAGCGATGGTGGTGCAACGTGGAACACCATCTTCGACGTGCTAAAGGATTATCCGCGCGACGAACAGGGAGTCACCGTCACGGCTATGTCGTACACCAAGATCACGCTTGACCTCACGCCCTATACCAGTGAGTATATGAAGATTCGTTTCAACTGCTACGACAATACGAACGAGGGACTTCAGTATTGGTGGCAGATTGACGACCTGGAGATTTCAGCAGAAGCTCCATCGGCTATTAAAACAGTAACCTCTGGCAATACAAATTCTAACACCATCTACAACCTGAACGGACAGCGTGTAGACAGCGTCAAGAAGGGCCTGTATATCATCAATGGTAAAACGGTGGTGATTAA
>CACYOC010000067.1 GCA_902775975.1 uncultured Bacteroidales bacterium
CGTCTGACGATAGTTTTTCTGCGTCCAGTCCAGTTCGGCACGCACACCCAGCCAGTCGTTGAAGTCGTACTGCCCCATCAGACCGAAGTTCACGCCACTACGGTCCTTATACACAAGGTCGGTCATGTACTGTTTGTCAATGGTAGGATGGTTGTAGGACATTCCTACGTTGGCACCCACACGCCACTGGGCAAAGGCCAGCGAAGGCAGCATCAGTGCCAGGAAAATAATGGTTCTTTTCATCGGGTTTATATTTTTAATTGATTGCATAAATTCTTATTTTTAACGGACGAATATCTTCTTATTACCCTGGATATAGAGGCCGCGGCGGGTAGGTTTACCGCTGAGCAAACGTCCCTGAAGGTCGAACACGGGTCCTGCGGCATCCTCGCTCTTCACGTCCTCAATGCTGGTAGGATCGTCGATGGTGAAGCGGTGAACTTTGGCACAGCAATAGCTGACCAGCTCATTGTTCAACACTTCGGCGAGGTAGGAGTCGTAGTAGTAGTCACCAGGCTGGTCTACCTCAACAGGCATCTGGTAGGTGAAGGTGTAGTCGCCAGTGCCGATGTTGTCTGGCAGGGCGGCAAGGTATTCGTAGAGACCATCGGTTACTCTGTCGAACTTCACTTGTTTGTCATTGAGAAAGTGGCGTACACACAAGCGCAGATTCTCTGAAGGAATCCAGTGGGGCATTTTCACACCGGTGCGGTCAGCCAGCTCCACGTTCCAGTACCACTGGCCGTTCTCCTTCGAGAGATAGCTCTTGTTCTCCAAATAGACATCGTAGCTGGCCAGCGTGTCGTTGTTGAGTATGAGCGGCAACTCGCCGATGTAACGGTTATCGGTGTAAGCACAGAGGGCCACCATGCCGCCGTATTCGGGAACGAAGCTAAAGGTAACGTCAGCCTCGCCATTGGCCGGGATATAGGCGCCACATACCAAAGCATTACCCTCTTTGAGGGCGGAAGCAGTAGCATACTCCTCGGGGCTGATGTGGCCTAGGTAGAAGGGAACGAGATAGAGTTCACCGACATAGTCTGTAATGTCACTATTGCTCACACGGATGGTGAGGTCGCTACGCTCATCCAGTCGGCCGGTGCCCTTGGAGATGCCTACATCAGTGAGTTGCAACTTATACTCTTTATCGTTTGGCTGCATGAAGAAGCGCCCATCCTTATCGCGCCCCACGGTGATACTCAGATCTGTTGGAGGGATAACCTGCCACTGCTCACCAGGATGACGGAATTTCAGCATGGGATAGAGGGTAATATACTGTCCCGGGACAAATATCGTAGTGTCAATTTCCACGTTGAAGAAGTTGTAATTGTAAACCGTATGTGAGTAAACGATGCTGTCGTTCGGATTGGCCATGAATAAGGGGTGAAGATTGCCCTCGGAGTCGATGGTGCCCAGGGCGTGATCGGCCACCTCGTTATAATTTTCAAAGAAAGCATAGTAGAAAAGGGCATGGTTGACATTGTATAACTCTACGGGAAAAGGCTGATAGAAGAGGCTACCGAAATCGTGGTACGGCTGTGGCTGCGGCTCCATCTTAGGATCAGTATAGATAGTGGCAATCTCATTGATGCAAAATCCGATGCCACTGCTGCCACTGCCCGCACTGGTGTTGTTGTAGGGGTTGAGTACGGCGAGCGCAAAGTAACCATCGTTTTTGCCACCCCAGCCCCAGTTGATGTGGAACATGCCGTTGCCGTCGTATCCGTCGCACACGAAAGCATGCCCCCCACTGTCGCTTTGACCGCAATAGACCATCGGACGTCCTGCGGCCAACTCACCATAGATAATCTCCTCCCACTCATCGATACTAGGGAAGTTAAAGCGGGAGATATTATGCGGTGTGTTATAGTCGAAATATTTGGCAAGCGCTGTTGCAACAAAACCTGCATTTGCCCCTGAGCCTCCTAACTCAGCCGTACCATACATCATCTCAACGGACTGTCCGCAGTAGCGCATCAGCGTTGCTACCGCCTTGCGCTGTTCGTCAGTGCCCAACTGGTCGTACTGCTGGGTCTCTTCGTTCCACACCCGGTAATCGTTGAGCATCAAGTCCCATCTGAACGTTGTAGGAGGCAGGGCATCGAGATGCCATGTGTAGTCTATATAACTGCGACTGCTACAGACACAGTCGTAGGCTGGTAGTCCGTCGGGCACCGCATTGGGCCACTGCCAATAGTTCATGACCTGTGCCATAGCCGTGGCCACGCAACCAGCGTAGCAAGGCTTGTTGCGTAGATTCTGCTCTGGTCCTTTGTACTTCGGCACCTGGTCCCAATAGGGTGCGTCCTGATTCCAATGGGTCTTGATGAGCGGCTCCACAGCAGAACGGCTGGCACGTCTGTTGACCTTCTCTCCATTCTCATTACACATCTCGCCGTCTTTAAAGTCCGTACGATGGCCAAGCGTAGCTATTGTCTCGTCATATTGCTTCAGCCATGAGCGCATGTTCTCAGGCATCTGATCCCAGTCGATGGTGCCAGTGGTACTGTAGCCCAGTACGGGCAGGGTGCGACTGTCGGCCGAGGCGATGACGTAGCCCCCACCCTCCATGTTGAAGGCATAGATTTTCCTGGCCTCGGTTTTGGCTGGGGTAAACTTCTTCTTTCCCTTGAGGGCGGGTGCAGCCATCCGTCGGGCATTGGCCGACGACTTATTGCTGTTGATGTACTGCAGGGCGCGATCCATGGCCTCCTGCTCTGTCAGTTGTTGGGCGAAGATCGTCACCCAGCAGAAAAAGACGGCTAATAGCGTCAATAGAATCTTTTTCATTTTTAATAACTTTATAGACATTGGTTGATGTTGTTACTTTACAAGATGGTTCAGGTCGTTCTGGTCGAACGGCTGGAAACTGATGGCCCAGCTGCCACCGTCCTTCTTCCAAGAGGATACCTGCACCTCGATGGCCTCGTCGGCAGAGAGAAACATATAGGTGATGTCGGCGTTGAAGTCGTCGAAGCGGATCTCGCCCTTGTTCACAAAACCGTGACGTTCCAACTCGGCCATGACTGGTTCTAACGGCATAGGAAAGAAGAAGTCGTATGAAACAAGACTGAGACTGGTTCCGTCGATATTGGCAAAATAGAAGCCCAACTTGCGGTTGCCCTTGGTATACTCCTTTGAGTAGTAACGGTCAACCTCTTCCTGATCGAAAGGCTCCAAGTCCGTTGTTTCCCACTCGGCAAAATCGGTATAAGTCTCCTTGAGATAATTCTCTACGCCATCTATCGACGAGCCAAAGGCCAGGTAAGGCTTAATGACGATTGAGTCAAGGTTAATCACTAAGGCCGCAGAGTCAGCAGGACCCTTCTCCGTTGCAATGTTGTCTTTGTTGCCGCAGGCAGTGAATACGGTTGTTGTCATCCAGCAGCAAAGGGCAGCTGCCATCGCCATTCGAAAGTTGAAGAGATGCTTCATAATTACAGGTTTATTTACTTGTTTATCATTTAGTTATTTTTCATAAAAATCTTTCTCATACTTTTCTCTTGAATAAATGATTATACTTAAGATTCCTAAAGTATTCCTGCTTTTCTCATTTTCTGGCGCTGCTCTTCGTTCTGACGGATGAAGCGCTCAATGAAGACGTTCTGGTCGCCGATACGCCAACGCTGGTATATGATAATGGCCACAAGCACAAGCACCACCACGATAAAGGAGGCGGCAAGGGCAACTGTGAGAATAAGTGATATATCCATATGCATTGTTTGTTTGATTTCGGTTGCAAAATTAG
>CACYOC010000068.1 GCA_902775975.1 uncultured Bacteroidales bacterium
AGGCAAGTATCTGACTGGATTTGAAGTGTTAAATCCCGATTTGGTGATTTGTCATTTAGATTCCAAAGCTTCGATGCAGATTGACCTGACTATCAACAAGGGCCGCGGCTATGTTCCCGCTGATGAAAATCGCGAGTTCTGCACCGATGTCAATGTGATAGCCATCGATTCCATCTACACCCCAATCCGTAACGTGAAGTACAGTGTTGAGCCTTATCGTGTCGAGCAGAAGACCGACTACGACAAACTCGTGCTGGAGGTAACGACGGATGGTTCCATTCACCCGAAGGACGCCTTGAAGGAGGCTGCCAAGATTCTCATCTATCACTTCATGCTCTTCTCCGACGAGAAGATTACCCTTGAGACTTCTGACATCGAGGGCAACCAGGAGTTTGATGAGGAGATTCTGCACATGCGTCAGCTGCTGAAGACCAAGTTGGTTGACATGAACCTCTCGGTTCGTGCCCTCAACTGTCTGAAGGCTGCCGATGTGGAGACCCTTGGCGATCTTGTTCAGTACAACAAGACCGACCTCCTGAAGTTCCGTAACTTTGGTAAGAAATCGCTCACGGAGCTTGATGATTTGCTCGAGAGTCTGAATCTGTCGTTTGGAACCGACATAGCAAAGTATAAACTGGACAAAGAGTGATATTTCATTGAACATTGAGCATTGAACATTGAGCATTGAACATTGAACATTGAACATTTGTCCGCTTAAAGAAAAAACAAACAATGAGACACGGAAAAAAATTCAATCATCTGGGCCGTACTGCTGATCACCGCCGTGCCATGCTTGCCAACATGGCCATCTCGCTGATCATGCACAAAAGAATCACTACGACCCTCCGACAGCACCAACAGCCGTCGTGTGGTATTCAGCTACTTGCAGAACAAAGAGGCTCTGAAGGAGCTCTTCGGAGTAGTTGCTCAGAAGGTCGGTGACCGCCCCGGTGGTTACACCCGCATCATCAAGCTTGGCTTCCGTCAGGGCGATGCTGCTGAGAAGGCTTTCATCGAGCTCGTTGACTTCGATGAGAACATGCTGAAGACTCCTAAGGCTGAGAAGAAGACTCGCCGTTCACGCAAGTCTGCTCCAAAGGCTGAGGCTCCTGCAACAGAAGAGGCTCCTAAGGCTGAAGCTCCTGCAGCAGAGGAAGCTCCTAAGGCTGAAACTCCTGCAGCAGAAGAGGCAAAGGCAGAGTAATAATCATTGCATATTTACGATAGGCATCCATCATACAGTCAAGTATGGTGGATGTTTTTTTTGAGTATTATGCATCCTTTTAGCAGAAGAGATAAGTGTTTTAGGAATTTTCCTATCATATTTTCGGGATTCTCCTCATGCTATTTTGCAGAAAAGATGTATCTTTGCAGAAACTTTTAGAGAACAATGCGTATGAAAAGAATACTGATAGTCATGATGAGTGTCGCTATGCTCAGTAGTTGTGCGACATATACAGGTCAAGGAGCCATTGTTGGAGCTCAGTTTGGTACGATTCTCGGTTCTGCTGTCGGTGGCATTGCCGGTGGTTGGCGAGGCAGCGACATCGGAGCCATCACCGGTATGGCTGGTGGTGCTGTGGTAGGTGCTGCTATCGGTCAGGCTGCCGACCGTAAGGCTGAGGCCCGTTATGAAGCCCGTCGCGCTGATTACGAAGCCCGTCGCGCTGATTATGAAGCCCGTCGTGGATCGTCAGATGTTCCTGCCGACGACAGGATAGACATCGGCATTGACGGTCCTCGTGGGGAGCGCGCAAGAGTACCCGAGAGTCCTCGTCGGGGTGGGGTGCAGGTGACTCCTGTTCAGCGGCCTTTGGTGGAGATGCGCAATGTCCGCATTATCGATGGTGCCCAGGATGGCGTTCTGCGTGCCGGTGAGCATTGTAAAGTCGTGTTCGAGGTGATGAACTGCACATCTTCTACACTTTACAACGTCTGCCCCATGGTGGTCGATGTGCCTCACAATAAGCATCTGTTTATCTCGCCCAACCTTTGCATAGAGAGTATTGCTGCTGGCACGGGCATTCGCTACACAGCGACCATCCAGGCAGACAAGAGACTGAAGAACGGAGAGGTGAGCATCCATCTAGGTGTCTCTGTTAATAACCGAGATATCCCATCACAATCGTATGATTTCACGCTGCGTACCAGCAAGCATTGATACGCTATGAACAGAGTGCATAGTTGGTTGGTATGGATGAGTCGCATTCATCGCGTCTGGGGCTTTGGTATCCAGTCTCCGGCAGACTATGCCTTTGTGCGCAATGTTATCAACGAGCACTGGCCCTATTACGCCTATGAAGAGCTGCGGGGCGACGACTGGTTGACGCAGAAGCTGGGACGCCTCTATTTCCGACTGGCTAACTGGCGGCAGCCTTCCCAGATGCGCCGCGATGGCTATGAGCGCTACTGGCAGGCAGGTTGCAGGCGTCTGCAAATGGTTGATGCTTGTCCAGGACAGGCCTCAAACCCTCAGCCCGTGGAACTGGCACGTCAGGACATAGAAGACGATACGGAAGAACTGCTCGCTGCCTGCAACGAACATTCCGTCGTCGTCATCGAAGGCCTTTGGCGCAATCGTCAGCGCTGGCACGAGATACAGCAGGACCGTCGCGTGGGCACCACCTTTGACCTCTATTATTGTGGCATCCTCTTTTTTGACAAACAACGATACAAACATCAATACATCATTAACTTCTAAACATGAAAATAACAAAAGTATATACCAAAGGCGGCGACAAGGGACAGACCAGCCTTGTCGGAGGCCAGCGTGTCTCCAAGGCCAGCGTACGCCTGGAGGCTTATGGCACCATCGACGAACTGAGCTCTCATCTGGGGCTGCTGGCTTCCTGGCTTCCTGAAGGTCACGAGAAGCAGATGGTGGAGCGCATCCAAAACAATCTGTTCAATGTCTGCACCAATCTCGCCACCGACCAGTCGCAGACCCCGCTCTATCCTTCTGCCCATCTGGCTGTCGGCGAGATAGAACTGCTGGAGCAGGAGGTTGATGCCATCATGAATGAACTTCCCGAGCGGCAAGGTTTTATTCTTCCTGGTGGTGTTCAGGAGGCTGCCCAGGCACATGTCTGCCGCACCGTTTGCCGTCGTGCTGAACGGCGCATTGTTGCCCTCTCCGAAGAGGCCATTGTCAGTCCCGAAGTGCAACAATATGTCAACCGATTGAGCGATTATTTGTTCGTTTTAGCCAAAAAGTTGAATTTTATGGCAGGGAAGCAAGAAAAAATATGGAATAATGCTTGCAAATAAGAAAAAAAATATTACTTTTGCGGGCAAAAACAAACACCTAACATTTAAAGACTATGTATTGGACACTGGAATTAGCTTCTAAATTGGAAGATGCACCTTGGCCTGCGACCAAGGACGAGTTGATAGATTATGCCATCCGTTCGGGTTCTCCCCTTGAGGTTTTAGAGAACCTTCAGGAGATAGAAGACGAGGGCGATGTTTATGACAGCATCGAGGACATCTGGCCCGACTATCCTACGAAAGAAGACTTTCTCTTCAACGAGGATGAGTATTAAGCGGTTTTTAGGCGTAAGCAACTGAAAATCAACGAGGTGTGCAAATTGCTATTTTTGCACGCCTCGTTTTATGTGCAAAATCACTTAATCTTCTCCATCGTCTTTTCTCCGTTTAATCCAATTCTTCAACCTATTGTAGCCCTCTACTCCAAGAATAGTAAGACCACCATATTGACAGGTCTTAGCCAATCCGAATAGTATAGTCCATAAGATTCCCTTTGCAGCAACACTTGTTGGTAGCAGCATCTGTGCGAAGGAAAGGATATAGAAGGGTATGCAGCACAAAAGAACAATAACACCAGTTCTGAAAGAGAGCGACTGGAGCCAGTGTTTCACTATATGAAAAAAA
>CACYOC010000069.1 GCA_902775975.1 uncultured Bacteroidales bacterium
GCATGGACCGACAAGACCAAGGCTGAGATTGCGGCTGCCAAGGGTACAACGTCTGGTGAGTCTGGCAACAGTGGTTCTTCGAACTCTGGCAACGGCAGTGGTAGTTCTAGTAACGACAACGGAGACAACAATGGAACCCAGAACCAGGGCGGTAGTGGCACCGGCTCGCTGACACCAACGGACGGCGGTTCACAGAGTTCATCGCTGACTTCGCCCACCATTAGCGGTAACACGCAGTTCACCGACTCTACCCAGGTGAGCATGAGCGGTCCTGACGGTGCAGAGATTCACTACACCACCGACGGCAGCACACCAACGGCTGAGAGCGCAGTGTACAGTGAGGCATTCTCCCTGAGCGCAACGACCACCGTGAAGGCTATCGCCATCAAGGACGGGCAGTCGAGTGAGGTCGCCAGCAAGCTGTTCACCAAGTCCAGCGGTGACAACTTGGGGCAGAACTGAACAGTGAATAGTGAATAGTGAATAGTGAAGAGTGAAGAGTGAAACGCTTCGCTAGTGAACAGAGAATGAAAATGGGACTGCCAAAATGTTTGGCGGTCTCATTTGATTCTGCAAGGAAAAGATTTTCAACTTTTTCTTGCATTTTTCTGGAATAATGCTTAAATTTGCAGCATCTATTGATAAAAATCTAAATAAAGAAATAAATATGAAGACTAAAAACCGTAATTTCCTGATTTTCGCAGTCCTGATAGGTATTGTGATGATGATGACAGCCTGTGCTGTAGAGCGTGATAATGCAGCTTGGAACAATCCGCTGGGTGATAAAATCTATGGACTGTGGTATGCCGACTATCCCGAATCGGGTATCGTGGGTGTCGACAAGACTCCCTACAGCCGCGTGTGAAGTTCAATGCCGACGGCACTGGAACATGGTGGAAGATGATGTTTGCTGCCGACGATGCCAGCAAGCCGCTCGCCCTCTTTGGCGGACGCTATTTGGAGAATGGCACCTTCGACTATAGCGTAGCTGCCGACGGCACCATCAGGGCCAAGCGCAGGGGCGAGAAAGGGCAGGACGGAAGTCCGATGGCGCTCGTCTTCCACTATCAGGACGGAGCCATCACCTTCGGGGACGGCATTGCTGCACAGACGATGAAGCCTGCTCCTGAGGACTACGACAACCTGCTGCTGGCACTGGAGAACTCGATGCATGGCGCTGATGCCGACACCTATAACATCAACGACAAGGACTTTAAGGTAGACCAGTGGCGCCAGCAAGAGGCCATCTACATCTACGACGGTGTGAGCAAGGGCGTCAAGGACGAAAATGGCAACGAGGGTTATGCCACCGTCAACCTGCCTTGGTACAACGGAACGGTGATAAGCAACCTGCCGATGGATTTCTGCGCCGACATAACGCCTGAAAACGGATGGGAGTGGGTGCTCAACTACTGTGGTAGGCGTAGCACGCCTAACGGCAACTTCTTCGCCCTGTACAACAAATACCTCGGAATACTGCGCTTCTTCTACTATTTGCCTCAGGGCTACGGAGCTGGCAATGACCACCTGTGGCAGGTAACGATGACGCAGGGACTCTCCGACCGTTACGACCTGCGCTATGGCATACCGATGGACAAGACCGTCAATGCCAAGAATGCTTACGGTTTGACAGCGGACGGCACTTCTTGGGCAGACGACACGACACCTTATGTCGGCGTCATGAGCAACGACGGATGTATTATGCCTAATCCAGGGTGGTGGGCTTTCGATGTCGATCTCTCGACTTATCGCTCAGAGACGATTGACCCCAATGCAGAGAAGATTCGTCTGCAGATGCGTTCGTGGTCCGATAGCCATGTCTCGCTCTTCAGCACCTTTACAGCTGAGAGCAAGGGCGATTTTATTGATTTAACAAAGGCTTCTGCTAAAAAGTCAAAAGGCTTGTTTGGTAAGATAAAAGATGTTATCAAGACCGGTACAGGTCTTGCTAAAACCATCACCAGCTTAAGAAGCGGAGACGTTAAGGGCGGTATCAGCAATGGAATAGCGTTCGGAAAGGAAGCTATTAGTCTGAAATCTACCTTCTCTGGCGGAGGCGGAGACGATTCCGGTCCAGCACCAACAGGCACTATCTCGTTTACTACCCAGGGTACTGCCAACATCGATGGCGTCATCAGCACTTCGCAGCCCACCGTAGGCATCGTTACGCCCACATTCCCCCTCGCAACGGATTTCTCTAGCACTTCGACGGTCGGGCAGGGTGTATGGAATCTGAAAACAGCTCCCAAGATATACACCACCAATAGTGCGTGTACCTACTTCATGTTCATACCAAAAAAAGATCAATATAGCAAAACGTACTATTGGCTTGTAGATGCTGCCCACTGGTCGTTCTTCGACCCCAGCAGCGTAGAGGTGGTACTCAATCCTAACGTATTCCCCGAGGATCAGATAGAGTGGATGCAGGTGGACGCAGTAGCCGGCTTGCGCAAGTCTTTGACAACGCAGGAAGTGGACTCGTTCAGAACTACGATGGGCATGGAGCCTCTTGCTACAAAGAACTTCGCAGATGACCAGGTGCGCTGGACAAAATCTTACGGAAGTGAAGTAGACGACTATGTATTCAACTTCTTAGCCGCAGAGGGTTCCCCAGAACAGACATTGGAAAAGCTAACTTACCCGAAACCCATCTTAAATGGTCAAACCGGCTATAGTATTGAAACGTTAATGTCATATTATGATAATTTCGGGGCCTGGGGCGATCGAAATGAGACTATAAATCAAGCACTGATAACTTTTGGTCCCGCAACGGAAGACGAATATATTATCGAGCCGCAGATGGTGTTCTGGAGAGATGGTCTTGGGTATAACTTCTTTAAACCTGGGGAAGGGATAAGTTATGTATTTCGCAGAATCGCAAGACTTAACAGAGCAGATACCAGAAATGGTAAATCCGGTTATGATTATGACTATATCATGGAGCAAAAGAAATTTGATCCAAATTCAGATGATAATGGAAATAGTGGCTATATCGTTGGCTATGATGATGATGGTAAGAATGGGTATCCCACGACTTCTACTCCTATAATAGACATTAAGCACATCCCTGTTCGTTTCCCTGCAGCTGAAGTCAACGTGACGCTGACCATCAAGATGAAGAATATGGCTGACCCCATCGTCTATAACCGTATCTATCTTCCTGAATACGAATATGTGAGGGTGGTAGGCGACGAGCAGGCATCACTGGCAATACTCGACCGCATCTTGGGCAAGAAGAACCTCCACCCCAAGACGGCAGGCCACACCCAGAGCTACGACTTCCAGGCAGCCCGCATCAACAAGTGCTTCAAGCTGCTCTTCGGCTACTCGAGATAATAGTCACACCGTGCCAGGCACCCTGTGACCACGATGGGAGTAACCTCGTGTATGGCGTAATGTATGGGGGCTGACAGAAATGTCGGTCCCCTACTCTATTCTATTTAGAAGCAGCCATAAACAATGTAACTCGATTGAATCGAAAAAGTTCAAATATATTTGGTCTTTTGCCATTTATTTACTAATTTTGCAGCCCGAAATATATAAATAAGGTATAAAAAGACATGATAACAGTCACAAATCTGGCTATTCAATTTGGAAAGAAGACGTTGTACAAGGACGTCAACATGAAGTTTACAAGTGGTAACATTTATGGTATTATCGGTGCCAACGGTGCCGGTAAGTCTACCCTACTCCGCGCCATCAGCGGCGAACTGGAGC
>CACYOC010000070.1 GCA_902775975.1 uncultured Bacteroidales bacterium
CATTTCGATATTTGTTGTTAATGTTCCTGTTTATATAAACGCGAATTGTCGGAAAATCCTGCATCGTCGGGCGATAAATATTCTTAATCGAACCTGTTTTGTTTGAAGCAGGCAGCGTCGGCACTTAGACCGACGGCAACCCGCCTGTCGAGAGAGATTCTATAGTCGATTCTTTATGCTATTGTCGTTCTGAATTCTGTTCTTGTTCGTCTTGGTCTTCGTGGAGAAGTTATAGGTCAGGCGACACCAAACCTGTCGGGTCTGGTTTTTCAGATAGACGCTGTAGTTGAGCGTAGGCACTTTGTTCGTCACGCGAACTTTCGAGCCATTGAGCAAATCGTCCACCCCCACTTGCAGGTTAAGGGCATTGTTGCAGAAAGAGCGTTCGACAGAAAGGTCAAGAGAGGCATAGCCTTTTTGATAGGAGTTGCCATTGATGGTTGGCGATGTATAGAAGAATCCCATTGAGAGGCTACCGACTTCCTGCCATGTCATTCGATTGTTCCAACTGACGAGTAATCCAAACAATTCTTTCTTGTTATAGCTTTTGGGGATTCGGGTATAAGAGCCAGCGAGATAGAAGTTGGTCTGCCACCACGCAAAAAGATTGCCGCTGTACGAGTAGTTGAGCGTGGCCGACGATATGGTACCATAATTCACATTGGTATGGTATGTGATACCGTCCACAACTTCAAAAAGCTCGGTGATGGCCTTGGGCTTGTAGCGGTATTTGAGCGATGCCGAGTGTCGATCATGTGATACTGTGAAATCAAGCACATCGGTCAGTTCGGCTTGCAAGTCTGGATTGCCCTTGTCGTAGAGTACATCGGAAATGCGGTTCACATAGCCATTCATCAGCGAAAACATCGGGCGATAGATAGTGCGAGTATATGACAGGGAATAGTTGTATTTCCCGCTTGTGCTATATGAGGCGTAAAGATAAGGGAACCAGTCTGTGTAGTTCTTGGTGGTCTTGCTTCCGCCGTTTGCCTCTCCCTTTATGTCCGTGTTCTCTATGCGGAGACTGCCATACAGATACCATCCGCCGAGTTCCTTCGAGGAGCCGAGATAGCCACCATAGATATTCTCCTGATAGTTCCAGACGGTTGTGGACGATGTGCCATGCAGGTTGTCGTTGCCTGTGAAAAGGCTGTTCCTGTCACTGGCAAGCAGTTTGCCGCCCGCCCTGATGCTCCACCCATCGGCGAAGTTCTTCCTAAAATCAAGTGTGGATGAGATGTTGTTACCGTCGGAAAGTGTGATGTCCGATTCTCTGATGTTGTAGTCGGACGTATTAGCATAGGTCGTTTCCAGTCCATTGTCAGATTTGGAGTTCTTGTTATTGTAGTTGATGAGGAACCGGAGGAAACTCTTTCGACTGTCAATGTCCCAACGATAGGAGCCGACTATGTTGTAGAAATCTGAATATGACTTGTATGTCTGCCAGGATATGCCATAATAGGTCTGGCCTCCAACGCTATAAGCCGTTGTGTTTTCGCTATTGTCCGTGACTGGTGCTGTGCTGATACCGTTCATCTCAAGTCCCAGAGAGTGGCGTGGTGTGAGATTATACACGGCTCCCAAACGATAGGTGTGTTCCTTTGTATGGCCGAAGAAATCACCCTCGCTGTAGTGTCTCGTGCCATTATACAGATAATCATTTGTAGTCTCGTTATATTGCTTGCTTCTACCCTGTGTATAGGTATAGGTTCCGTAAACATTCCATTTGTCAGTACCGAAGAAAATGTTTGCGGTGGGGGTAAGTTCGTAATACCCGCTTCTTGGAGTGGCTGCATAGAGATCGGCACTGCCGATGAACCCCATCATAGTCCGTTTTGTTACAATATTGACCACTCCGCCTTGAATACTGGCATCGTATGCGCCAGCGTGATTCTGCATCACCTCTATCCGCTCAATGTCGGATGCTTTCAGACTGTTCAGATAGGTCGTCAGTTCGTCGCCCGATAAACGCCTGTCATTGACAAATACCGCAGCGTCCTTCCCTGCCACATAGATACCACCATTGGCCGTTACGACAACGCCTGGGGCGAACTTCATCACGTCCATAACCTTTAATGCCTCCACATTTGGCATGTGTTTGACGTTAAAGATAGTCTTTTCGTGTTCTTGTTTGATGATGGGACGATAGCCTTTTACTACAACTTCGCCCAGCGTCTGATTGTCGGGCTGCATCTGAATGTCGCCCACATTGCCTTGTCGCGCTTGAATGTATTGGGTCTGATAGCCCACACTTGACACTTTCAGTAGTTCGTCGTTGCGGTCGGTCTCGATGGTGAATGTTCCATCGTCTTTCGTCACGGTTCCCATGATGAAAGCGGAATCGGCACGGTTGAGTAGTACGACGTTGACAAACGGTATCGGCTGTGATTGTTCGTCAATCACTCGGCCTGTAATGTTACCCTGTGCTGCTACCCCCGTTGTTGTAAAAGCAAGCAGCATAGTAATGATGATCTGTTTCATTCCTGTTCCTATTTTAATTGAGGTGCAAAGGTACTGAAATAGCGCGAGGCATCCAACGATTTTCTCAAAATGGTGGCCTTTGGGGGCGTTTCGCGGAAAAACTGGGTTATTTTATTGAATATCAATAGTTTTGTATAACGATTGACGGACGTTTCGACGAAAAAACAACGGTTTTGCGAGGCCGTGAAACGGTTAAAACGGGTGGCTGATGGGCCGGAAATGGCAAAATAGTTGTAACTTTGCACCCAAAACTTGACACGATGACAGGAAAGAGAATAGCATGGTTGTTGCCCCTTGTGGCACTGTTTTTATGCTGTGGCGGAGAGCCGACAGCGCAAGAACTGGTAGAGGTTGACTCGCTGTTGGCGGTAGAAAAGAACGACTCGGCCTATCAAATTATTGCGGCTTACGACCCTGCTTCGT
>CACYOC010000071.1 GCA_902775975.1 uncultured Bacteroidales bacterium
TCCAAACGACGGAAGCGTCGGAACGCAGGCTGCAAGCATTCCAAGGCCCATGACCTTGAGTGCTTTTCTTCGACTGATAGGTTTGTTGACGTTCATAGGATAACTTTTTTATGGTTCTTGAAATAGATGCCATGTGTAGGGTTCTGTACCCGCTGACCATTTACCGAGTAATAGGTTCCATCTTCCGACCCATTGCTCCTCACCTCCTTGATGGCAGTGGAATTATCCAGCGACAAAACTACGCCGATATTACTTTCCCCAGCTTTCAGGAAAGTGCGCAATTCGCTCTTCGAAAGGCCGTCAATCTTGCCCAAGCGGGTGTAGCTCCACGAATTGGTGCCATAGAAGAGACAGAGGTTACTGCCGTTGTAGAGGATGACATCGCCCGGCTGGGCTGTCGTTTGCTGATCGTTCTCAGGCAGAGAGAAGCCCAATGGGCCCCAAATCTCAAAGCCGCCGCTGCTGTTGAGCGTTATACTGACAGGTGCCTTTTGCAATTTGGCGACCAATGCCTGCGTGGCACTATTATTGGTCAGCGTGACGGCCTCAGTCCTTCCATCGATAGTGATGTACATCTTTGTTGTCATTGTAAGCAACGCAGCTAAAATCATAAATATCTGTTTCATCGCAATTCTCAAATTTCAATTATGAATTCACGACCTGGTATCTCATCCATACGATTCCGTCCAGCTCCTCCACGCTCTTGAAGGCCAGCCGGACGGGGTTCCGCTCCATCGTTCTACCGTCGAAGGCAGCAGCCATGCCCTCGCGCCCGTCGATGCCGTAGCCGTACATTATGCTCACCTCGTCGATCAAACCCAGGTCGAGCAGCGATCCATTGATGTGTCCGCCACCCACCACGGCCAGACGGTTCACGCCGAACACCGTGCGCAACGTCTCTAAAGCCGATGCCAGGTCGATGCCATCGCGCCCCGTGGTAATATAAGATATGTGTTTCTGCTTCAGATAGTTCAGATACTCCTGACTGGCCTGCTCCGATAGTATCATCAGCAGCGGACGCCCGAACAGCTCCGTGGTGTCGTCGTCCCAAAGTAGCGTGCCGCGAGTATCAACGCCGATGGCATAACCGTTGGCCTCTGTGGCTCGATAAATCTGTTGCCCGGCATTCTCATGCGCTTTCTGCGGTTGGAATTCGCCAGTCTGTGCATAGTGCATCGCCAGCGTTGTCTTGCCCTCCAGCGTCGAAGGGCAATCGAGTTGTTTTAGTGCCTCGTAGTAGTGGTTCGTGTCGTCAATCTGCTCTGTCATTGCACAGTCTATCCTGCCGTCGAGCGAAGCCATCATGTGGCAAATTACGTATGGTTTCATTCTTGTTTGTTTTAAAATTTGCTGTAAAGGTACGACGATTTAGCCATACTCCGCTTAGACGGATTATGGATAAATCTACCAAAAATGATGATTGTTTATTTTTCGCGCTGTTCGGCGAAAAATTGTGAGGGAGTCTGCCCAGTTAGCTGTTTGAAAAGGCGGGTGAAATGGTTAGGATACTCGAAACCAAGCGCATCGGACACTTGCGTGATACTCATGCCGCCAAGCATCAGACTTTTGGCACGCATGATGATGAAACCTCTGATGTAGTCTTTCGGACTCTCTCCCAAAGCACCACGCACGATGTCACCGAAATAGCCAGGCGACAGACACAGCTCGCTGGCACAGTATTTCACGCTGGGGAGACCCCCGGTGCGCTGACGGCCTTTGTCGTAGTAGTCGATAAGCACCTGTTGGAATCGGGCTAAAATGTCGCTGCTGCCAGCTGTCATCTCTTTAAATTGGCGGGCATAGAAACGGTTACAGTAGTCCAGAATAAGCAGGATGTAGTCTCGCACGATGCCGTCCTGTACATTATCGTCATCAGTTGTTTGCAGCTCCCTTCGAATGTTCGCCATCAAACCCGATAACGTGTCCTTCTCTTCGGTATTCAGAAAGAGTGCCTCGTTGTTGTTGTACGAGAAAAAATGGTAGTCCTTCATGCGTCGTTCAATCTCCGTGCCGTGGATGAATACAGGGTCGAACAGCAGCACCCAACCGTGATACTGCCGCCTGCTGCCGTCATCGCGCTTGCCCCCAATTTGTCCCGGAGCAAAAGCAATTAGCGAGCCGTCGCCCTCGTGGTAGATGCCTATGCCGTAGGTCAGGTTCTCAGGGAACTCGCGTTGCAGGAAGATGCCGTAGCAGTCGATGCGGTTCAGCGAATGGCGTATCTCGCCCACCTCGTCGTAATGGATAATGGCGACGTGGGGATGTAGGATTGGTACACGAATGTCACGTGCATAGTCGTTAGCCTCGTTGATATACAGATCCAACTTCATTGCGGGTCCAAAGTTACTAATTTTCTTCGAATTAACTGCAGAATAACATAAATGAGTCTTACAAATCAAGCTTTGGTTGCAGACTCAGACGGTATTCGCTGGGCGACTGGCCAAGATGTTTGGTGCAGTAGCGGCTGAAGTAAGAGAGTGACGTGAAGTTCATCAGGTCGGCTATCTGGGTGAGGGACAGGCGTTCATCATTCAGATAGTCTTTCAATATAGGTACGGTGTGTCGGTCAATGTATGAGGATACACTGTGTCCTGTCACACGTTTGATGGTGGCAGAAAGATATTTGGGCGATACGTTCAGACGATCGGCATAGTAGCTCACTTCACGCTCCGTTCGGCTGATGCCCGTAGCCAGCAGAGCCATCAGTTGTTTTACGATGTAGGCTGTGCGGTCGGTATGGGTGTCTGTTGCATCACGTTGGGCATGAGCCTCGAAGATGTCGTACATCATTGTCAGGCAGAGACTGCCCATCAGTTCGCGATGGAACAAAAAGTGACCGTCGTTCATGCGGTCACGCAGCCGATGGAAGTCATCAAGCAGATGTCGTGCTTGTTCATTTGTCAGTTTGATGACGGGGTCTTGGTTCAGCGAGATACTGCCACCGATGCTGTAGTTGTTCGACGGCAGCAGGTTCTGAAGAAACTTATAATCAGCAGCAAACCAT
>CACYOC010000072.1 GCA_902775975.1 uncultured Bacteroidales bacterium
CAAGGAGACAGACAAGAGCTATGTAATGGAACTTGCAGCTCCAGGCATCAAGAAAGAATATTGCCGCGTAGCCATCAATGACGAGGGCAACCTCACCATCGCCATTGAGAACAAACAGGAACACAAGCAAGAGGACAAGCATCATCACTATCTGCGCCGCGAGTTCAGCTACTCAAACTACGAGCAGAACTACGTGCTGCCAGACGATGTGGTGAAAGACCAGATTTCTGCTAAGGTTGAGGACGGCATCCTGACCATCACCATGCCGAAGACCGAACCGAAGGAGAAGGTCACCAAGGCCATTGAGGTCTCGTAATGAAGAGTCAACTTGTTAAAACAGCAGCAGGCAGCACCCCGTCGTGGATACTGCCTGTTTTTGTTATCTCTATGAGGTTCAATTATTAGGAAATTTCAATTTATACTATGACATAATCAGAAAACAACCCACATTTGTACTTTCATGTAAAAGCATGTAAAGGGCAAAAATGACAATAAAAATGAAAAAAGTAGGTAAAAACGCAGTAGCAATGCATTTTTAAGTTTTTTTATGATTTGAAGTTGTGTCAAGAAATAAGAAAACAGTTGCCAAATTGGGTTCAAGAGAACCCATTTTGCGTCCCCGAGAGCGTCCCCAAAAACTGAAAAATCTGGGGACGCAGGGCATAAAGAAGCCGCTAACTTTCTGAAAGTCAGCGGCTTACATTCTAAAAGGTTGTGGAGCTGGAGGGAGTCGAACCCTCGTCCAAACAGGGAAACCATACGCTTTCTACACGCTTATCTTGGACTTCGTTTTCGAGCTGCAGCAAGACCCAAGCCACCAACTGCAACCTTATCCTCTAAATCTTCATCATGCCATCGAGGCCTGACATGACTATTTCCGATTTAACCTGCGCCGCTGGATCTTTGGATTCGGAACAACATCCTCGGAGCGACGTCCCGTTTCCCCGCCTAGCAGGGAAATTAAGCTAGTAATCTACTATACTTCGATTAAGCAGCGAGAGCATACTCATTGTTGCCAATTAATTTTTCGTCGACTCAGATTATGGAGGGAACCAACAAGCCTCCGCGTGCTTACGTACCATCTCGACCCGCTGTCAAATCCAGTCAACCCCAGATAGAGATCGTTGCTTACGTACCATCTCGACCCGCTGTCAAATCCAGTCAACCCCAGATAGAGATCGTCCGAGCAAAAAGCGCTCACCAGCGATTTCGGGCACAAAGATAGCAACTTTTCCGAAGAAATGCAAGTTTTTCGAAAAAAAATAATACCTTTGCCGAGATTTATACAATAAAAGCCAATAAAAAGGTGTTATATATTAAAATATGTAATCAAACCAATAAGATGAGAAGACTTACTTCATTTATCATATCGATGTTGTTCGCTACTACAGGATGGGCACAGTCGGGCATGACTGACAACCAAGTGGTAGATTTCGTCATTGAGCAGAATGCAAAGGGTGTGTCACGACAAGACATCGTGACCCAGCTCTTCAAGCGAGGCGTGACCATGGAACAGTTGCAACGACTCAAGAAGAAATACGAGCGACAGATGAAGAACGGGGCACTGGGAGCGATGGACATCTCTGCAGGCTCCAAAGAGGTAAAGAAACGGATGCGCGAAGCCAACGGCGACAAGCGACAGGAGGAAGTTGACAAGGAGAAGCGCAATGTATCGCAGTATCGCGTGAAAGACGGGCGGAAGAAGACCAAACAGAACACCTACGACGAGAAGGACAAGGAATTCACGGACTTTGACGACGCTGCCGACTTCCTGATGCCCGACTCGCTGAAATACTTCGGCACCGACTTCTTCAAGGAGGAAGAGCCCAAGCGCAAGATATTCGGTCACGAGACCTTCGAGAGCTCGATGAACCTGGCCACACCGCAGAACTACAGACTGGGGGCTGGTGACGAGGTGAACATCGACATCTGGGGTGCCTCGCAGGAGAGCATCTCGGAGACCATCTCACCCGACGGCTACGTGACCGTGGAGGACATCGGACTGATCCAGATCGGCGGACTCACCGTGAGTCAGGCCAAGGCCAAGCTCCGCAGTGTGCTGGGTGCCAGATTCAAGGACTCACACATCGAACTGACGCTCGGTCAGACACGCACCATCACCATCAGCGTGATCGGTGAGGTGAAGGTGCCGGGCACCTATACCCTGTCGGCTTTCTCGACCGTCTATAACGCCCTCTACATGGCTGGCGGCCCTAATGAGATCGGTACGCTGAGAAACATCAAGGTGTATCGCAACGGCCGTCTGCTGTCGAGTGTCGATGTCTATGACTTCCTGCTGAACGGCCATCTGACGGGTGATGTCAGGCTGCAGGACAATGACGTCGTGACCGTAGGTCCCTACGAAGCACTGGTAAACATCACGGGAAAGATCAAGCGCCCGATGTTCTACGAGATGAAGAAGACAGAGAGTGCAGCCACCCTGCTGCGTTATGCCGGTGGTTTCACTGGCGACGCCTATACAAAGGCTATCCGCATAAACCGTAAGGCAGGCCAGATGTACTCCGTGTTCAACGTGAGTGAGTTTGATCTGAACGACTTCAAACTGATGGACGAAGACTCAGTTAGCGTAGATTCAACGCTGAACCGCTACCAGAACACGGTGGAGGTGAAGGGTGCCATATTCCGTCCAGGCAAATATCAGGTGGGCGGCCATATCTCAACGGTGAAAGCCCTTGTCGAAGCTGCTGACGGACTGACAGAGGATGCCATCGGGCAGCATGCCGTGATGCACCGTATGAAGAAAGACCGTTCGCTGGAGGTGAAGAGCATCGATGTGCTCGGCATTCTGGAAGGCACTACGCCCGATATCGAGCTGCAGAATGAAGACGTGCTCTTCATCGGTAGCCGTGAGGAAGAGAAGAATGACCAGACGATCACCATCCACGGAGAGGTGAACTATCCCGGTATCTACAAATTCGCTTCGAACGAGACCATCGAAGACCTCGTGCTGCAAGCAGGCGGCCTGACGAATGCTGCCTCACTGGCCAAAGTCGATGTGTCGCGACGTATCATGGAACCTAATGCGACGGAGGCTGGTGATACGCTGGCATTCACCTACAGCTTCAGTCTGAACCCCGACTTCACCATCCCACAAGGAGGGGAGCCCTTCACGCTGCAGCCCTATGATGAGGTCTATATCCGCCGCAGCCCGAACTACAACGAACAGCAGAACGTGACCGTGGAGGGAGAAGTGCAGTTCAGAGGCAACTACACCCTGACAAGCAGCCGCCAGCGCCTCAGCGAGATTATCAAACAGGCCGGTGGACTCACCAAGCGCGCCTACCCTGAGGGGGCCAAGCTGCTGAGGCAGATGACGCAGGAAGAACGTGAACTGATGGAGACCATGCTCCGCACCGCCCAGCGCAACTCAGGGCACGACTCCATCGATGTGAAGAAACTGCTGACGCTGACCACCTACCCCGTAGCTATCGAGCTGGAGAAAGCATTGGCAAAGCCTGGCAGCGACGATGACCCCTATCTGCGCGAGGGAGACCGTATCGTAGTGCCCCGCTTCACGAGTACCGTCAGCATCAACGGTGAGGTGCTCTATCCCAACACCGTCCGTTACAAAGAGGGCGAGAATGCAGACTACTATCTCGACCTTGCAGGAGGCGTGAGTTCTACAGGTAAGCGCAGCCGTACGATCATCATCTACATGAACGGTATGGTGGCCAAGGCTGACCGTAAGCACAAGCCGAAGCCGGGTTGCCAGATCGTGGTGCCCACAAAGTCACGCCGCCGCGGACTGCAGCTGACCGAATGGCTCAGCATCGGCACCACAGCCGCCTCGCTGGGTACGATGATGGCCACCATTGCCAACCTGCTAAAGAAATAGCATTATGGAAGAGAAGAAGAAGATCATCAACATCCATCTGATCGAGGTCGCCAAGATGCTCAAGGCCGACTTCAAGATGATACGCAACTACAGCCTCATCGCAGGCCTTATCGGTGTCATCCTGGCATTTGCCACACCGAAGGTCTATAAATCGACCGTCATCCTCGCACCT
>CACYOC010000073.1 GCA_902775975.1 uncultured Bacteroidales bacterium
GTTGAAGGGTTTCCACTGGGCATAGCCCTCCACCTGCATGCGGCGATAGCGCATGACGTTGCCGTAGGTGCCGTGGCGAATGTCATTCAGCGCATAGACAACTGAGCCAAGTGCATTGTTACTGAACTGATATCGTGGGACAATTTGTAACGTCAACTTTCGTCCTACATACATATAGGTCAGGCTGATATCATGTTTGGTGTTGCTCACCAGATGGGCATTGCCGAAGTCCACGCGATTGGGTGTGCTGATGACAGCGGGATTCAGATAGGTGATGCCTGGGCGAGTGATGCTGGTGGTATAGCCAAGTTTCAGCGACTGGCGGTCGTTGATTTGGTATTTCACGCTGGCCTGTGGCACCCAGTCGTTGAGGTGCTTGCCAAAGTCATTCGACGAACCGTCAGGATAACTGCCCTTCATATAGCTGTATTCGTAGCGCAATCCTGCACGTGCCGACCATTTGCCAATATTGTACATATAGTCAGCGTAGGCTGCTGCTATCTGTGTGCTATGGTCAAAGGCGGTACTGATTGAGGGCTGTGTGGAATTGTTGTAGTCCTGGCTATTGTTGCTGTTATTCTGTCGATTGATATACTTGGCACCTACTTCCAGTTTGTGGCCCTCCCATAGCGGACGGATGTAGTCTGCCTGAAAGGTGTGCTCTGTGAAGTGTTCACGAGAATAGGTCAAAGCACGCGTGTAGTCGAACGGTGCGTTCTGCATATTGCTGTACTCGTGGTCTTGTTCAGAGTGCTGGCGCGTCAGGGCGAGCATGTACGAGAGAGTGAACTGCTCGCCCTTGCGCCTGGTTTTATGCTCGTAGTCCATCCGTCCATTCCATGAATGGTGATTGTAACTGGGTAGCCAATAGTGATTGTCGTAGTGGTAGAGTTGGTTGCCTGTTGCATCGAACATCGTCTGGCTGTTATTGCCTTGCACATCCACCTTATAGAAATAGCCGCCAAAGGAGGCCGACAGCAGGTTGAGTGTGTCGATGTCGTAGCTGAAATCAATGTCGGCATAGTGGATGTAGCCTGGATTACTGCCTTCTTGAGTGGCTTTCTGCGTGTTGCCTGTCTCGGCGAATGTTCGCTCTACATAGCCTTTATTCGAGGTGACTTTCTTCGACATCTTGTTATAGCCGTAGTCCACCGATACGACAGCCTTGCCTAACTGCGTGGCAATATAGCCACCAATTTGGAAATTGCTGGGCAGATTGTAAAGGCTTGTCAGCGAACCCGTTACACCGTCCATTAGTTTTCCGTCCATCATCACGATGTTCAGAATAGCACCTACACCCTCAGCATCCTCCCGCGCTCCTGGGTCGGTAATGACCTCGATGCGCTTGACGCTATTGGCGGGCATAGCCTTCAGAATTTCCTTGGCGTTCTTCGACAGACTGGGGTCGAGGTGACCATTCTTGTAAATCTTGTAGTCCGAGTTACCTTTCACCAATATGTTTTCATTGCCATCAATCGTCACCATCGGCACCTTACGCAGCATGTCGAGCACGTTCTCCGTCCGTGAGTCCTCGTCAGCCTGCACGTCATACCCCACGCGGTCGATTTCCTGTTTAATCAATTGTCGTTGTGCCGTGACAGTCACACCGTCAAGTGACTGGTTCCATGTTACGGAGTCGTTCGTTACTTTAGTGCTGTCGGTTTGACCATGAGTAACCATCGCTGCAGACAGCATTAACATAAGGAGCAATGTCTTGTTCTGTTTCATCTGATTGAATGTTTTTGAGTGCAAAAGTAGCCAAATGACCTAACATGACAAAGGAAATTAAGGGATAAGCGCCATTCCGTGCCGTTTTGCGGAAAAACGTATTCAAGATGTTGAATGATAAGCGTTTAGAATATCGCTGCCATCGAATTTGTAGAAAAAAACAACGGTTTTGCGAGGCCGTGAAACGGTTAAAACGGGTGAAAACATGGCTGAGAACACATATTTCTTCGTAACTTTGCACTCAAAATAAAATTGTATGAAACTAAAGAAACTTGTTTGGTGGTTGCCCCTTGTGGCACTGCTCATAGGCTGTGGCGGAAAGCCGACGGCACAGGAACTGGCAGAAATTGACTCTCTGCTGTGGGCAGAGAAGAACGACTCGGCCTACCAAATTATATCCTCATACGACGCGGCTTCGTTCAAGAAAGAGGCCGACCGCGCCTATTACAATCTGCTGATGACCCATGCTGCCGTCGTGTCGTACCACTGGCCCGCGTCAGACTCGCTGATTAACGAGGCCATCCGCTATTACAAACGGACGGACAGTTATTACTATCTGGCCAATCAGTACATGCACCAAGAGGATTGGCAAAAGTCGATAGAGACACTGAAACTGGCAGAGGAACAGGTGGAACAGACGGGGAGCGACTGGCTGAAATGTAAGGTGTACGATGCCTTAGCACTTGTAAACGAAAGGACTGCCAACTATCAACTGACGCTGGACTACGAAAAGAAAGCCCTCGGCTATGCCCTGCGTGTTGGAAGAAGGAGTACGATAGGTTATGCCTATTCGGAAATAGCCCAGGCGTTTGCTTTTATGGAGCAGGTGGATAGTGCCGCCTACTATACCGATCAGATGATTCCCTATTTGGATGACCTCATCAGAGTGGAAGGCGAGAATTTTAGTCCCATCTTCCTGTCGAACATCGGCTACAACTATATGTCCGTGGGGCGTTACGAGGAAGCCGAGGATTATCTGGCACAGTCGCTGAAAATAAAAGAGACCGCTGTTGCTTATGAGGACCTGGCATGGATATATCATAAGAAAGGTGACGCTGAGTATGCTAATCTGCTCAGATTGAAAGCGAACGCGATAAATGACAACTGGCCGAAGCATAAAATCCTGTATCATCTGCTGCAGTACGACATTGAGCATCAAAACCTGGAGGGTGCCGAGCAGAAACTGTATCGCATGATGGCCATTTCTGACAGTCTCCATAAAGCCCAAATGGATCGTACAATACTGGAGTATCAGCATC
>CACYOC010000074.1 GCA_902775975.1 uncultured Bacteroidales bacterium
ACTCTCCAACATACAGCAGGCTGCAGACGGCACAATATCGTTCCACTACAACCCGCTGACCGTCTCAGCAGGCATCTCCGCCGTCACCACTGCCAACAGTGACAAGCAACAGACCTACACGCTCTTGGGCACAAAAGCCGGCAACAATACCAAAGGAGTTGTCGTCATAAAGGATGCGGACGGAAGTGCCAGGAAAGTCATCCGGTAGACAACTCAAGTAAGTTTCACCTTCTCTCTCCACAAAAGAATGGTGGAAAGTGACTATAACAGAAAAGGCCAGCGCAACAATCCGTTGCGCTGGCCTTTTCTGTTTGTTGTATGAACCGTTCTGAGGGCCTTGCCTCAGAACAGGCATATCAGTCTTGGGCTCACAAAAGAGCGGAAGCTTAGTTTCTGATGACCTTTTTAACTTCCATCTTTCCGCTTGCATCCACGGTGCGGCGGATGACCAGGCCCTTATAGTCTTCACCGACTCGGCGACCTGTCAGGTCGAAGTACTCTTCACGTGCATTGCCTGTAGCGTTGGCCCTGATGCCCCTGATCGCCGTCGTCTTCTTGGGGAAGTTGATGGTGAACGAAGAGATGGTCTGGGGGTATTGATAATAATAGAGTTCTCCATGCTGCAGCAGAAACTCCAACATGGCACCGTCCTCGTCCATCGGAGTGAATGTCAGCTGCGTGGAGTCGTTGTTGAACGTTCCCACATAGGCGAGCGAATCAGCAAATTTCCCCGCTGCTGTTCCTGGATAAGAGAACACGGGGGCAAGATATTCATTGGGAAGATACTGTGCGCCCGAATATACCAGCATCGGCGATTTGCCGTCGGCGGTGGTACTCAAAGTGAGGCTCTGCCAGTCGCCAAGGTCCGCAGCCGCATACGACAGACCACGCACATAGAACGTGGTCGTCTCGTTGCCTTCCTCATCAGCGGATGTCGACAAGAGCACGTCGATGTCCTTCGTGTCGGTCTTTGTCTTTGAAGATTCTGCATACGCCAGCGTACGTGTACCGCTATACGGTGTGAAGCTGTCTGCCATCCCCATCGTCTGAAGTCCGATACGATAGCAGCTGTCTATTGATTCTGTTGCCTCCTTACCGGCAAAGACACCCCATGCACCGTCAGACACGATAGTACCACTCTCCGGCTCATAATAAGCGATGATGGGGTCGTCGGTGCGAGAGAACTCCAGACCTTGCAAGCCCTCGGTGTACGAGGCACTATATATGCCTAACTTTGTTCCGTCCTTCAAAGATCCTACGACCTGTCCAGGAGCGAACTCGAGAGAATCGATGCCCGACATACTCGATTGATATACCTTGGCACCAATGAATCCCCATCCCTTGGAAAGCAGGTCGACGAAAATAGAATCCTTAGAAGCCTTGGAATAGACAGCTGTAGTGTCCAAAGGAATAAAGGTGTATCCTACCCCCTTGATGTACTGATAGCTGGAACTGAAGGCATACGAGAATTTCCCTTCCTCGTAGGCCGTGCTGGCCGCTGCCTTCAACACACCGGCACGCTTATCCAGACTGCTACGGTTGGCGAAGGCTTGCACGAAAGCGGACGAGGTATTCGCCCGTGAACCTGCCAGTTTCATACTGGACAACTGGGCCATCTTGGCCGCACGTTCTGCCCGCAACTGCGACAGAAAGGCTTTTGCCGAACGCTGTTGGGCAAATGAAGCAATAGATGCAATAGCTGCTACAATCAATAGAGTAAATCTTTTCATAAGCTCTCAAATTTATAATATGTATATAACTCTCTCCTACAATTCTTATGTTGCAAAAATAAGCATTCTATTTGATATACACAAACAAAAAGAAAAAAAATAATCAGTAAATGACAACAAAATGTATTATCATTAAGTAGAAGGCAAACAAAAAGAGGGTACCTCATTGCGAGATACCCTCATTCTTCCTTTATGTTGTCAAGAAACAATTACTTCTTGAAAGCCTGCACAGCTTTACGCGCTTTGCACAAAGAAAAAGCGCGCTGAGCCTTGGCACGGTTGGGATTCATCAACCGAAGGTCCTTTGCCTGGCCGACCATGCCCGTAATATGGATGATGGTCGGGTAATAGAACTTATTGAACTCCCCTGCAAACAATCGTCCACCATTCGACTTTAACTTATAGGCATCAATACCAAGTATATTAGCATCGAAAGAAGC
>CACYOC010000075.1 GCA_902775975.1 uncultured Bacteroidales bacterium
GGAACTTCTAACTTAAGAGTATAGCTGCTCTTGTCGTTCGGGTCGGCATTCTTGTATAGCGTTTTCATAACGGGTGCTACTACATTGCCTTTTGCATCGAGGAGCCAGCATTCTATTCCCACGTTGTCAATAGATTGCGATACCTTTACATTAAGATCCAACGTTCCAGTGGTATTGTCTTCGTCTAATCCATTTGTAATGCGCAAGTCTTCGATGTGGGTGTCCTTATCGCGGGCAAAGAGATAGCTGTCGCGGGCCACACCTGAGAGGCGCCAGAAGTCCTGGTCCTCGCACCACGAGCCGTCGCACCAACGGAATACTTGGAAGGCAATCAGGTTCTCCTCGCCAGCCTTCACGAACGGGGTGATGTCGAACTCTGTTGCCACCTTTGAATCCTCGCTATAGCCGACGAACTGGCCATTCACATAAAGATAGATACACGACGTCACCGAGCCGAAACGAGCCACAACCTGCTTGCCAGCCCAGTCGGCAGGAATCGTGAATGTGCGACGATAGCTGCCCACATGGTTGTCCTTCACGGGCGAGTAGGGCGGCTTCTTGTCGAAATGTCCACGCCAGGCAAAGCCTGAGTTCACGTACTCGGCATCGCCATAGCCGTTCAGCTCCCACATACCGGGCACGGGCATTGTTCCCCACTTTGAGTCGTCGAGGTCTACTTTGTAGAAATCGGCAGGCCGCTCATCGCGGTTGGCAACCCAGTTGAACTTCCAGTTGCCATGCAACGAGAGGAAGCGCGACGACTTCGTCATATCGCCCTTCAGGGCCAACGCCTCGTTCTCATAGGCAAAGAACGTGGTGTGGACGGGCAGACGGTTCACGTTGTTCACGTCCATGTCGTCGATTTCGGTCATGGTGGGTGCAGCCACGCGGGCTACGGTCTCCACTGGTGCCTTCTTGGCAACGCGGGCCTTCTTCACCTTCGCTGCATCGGCATTCATTGCCAGCCCGACAAGGGCGGCCATCAGCAAGATTTTTCTCATGAGTCTTTCTTTTTATTTTTGGTTAGAATAATCGAAATGGTTCGCAAGGCCGTGATGAAACGAACTCGACGATGTCAAGGCTTCAATAGTCGAGTGTATCCCTGTGCACATTCGTTGAGGTAGTACACCTTATTTATATATAAAGCAGCACCTTTCTTATTTATAAGGCGGCACCTTTCTTGTCTTTTTGAATGCCCTCGTCCTTCAAAAGATCTCTTTTGATAAGCCGAAAGACATCGTCTTATGCATCTAAAGCATTGCTTTGATGAAGTAATATATCATTTATTATAAAGTAATATATCATATATTACTGACCAATATATTATATATTACTGAGCAATATATTATATATTACCGTGCAATATATCATATATTACTTGATGAGAGTTGTGCTAAAGGCTCATAACATCATTGCTTTAGATGGATAACTCCATAGCTCCAGATGGATAACTCCATAACTCCAGGCGAATAACATCATAGCTATTGATAAATAAGGGCTGTTTCCATCCTGTCAGACACGCGTTTTTTCGTATCTTCAAGGGGGCAAAAAGAGAGCTGATCTCGAGTGATATCGATGTGCTGTTATCATGAGATAGCACTGCTAGTTGGTTAAAAATGTTGTTAAAAAACCTAAAACCGGTTAAATAGTATTAAATCAACACCTTTTACCCCCATGCTATCTTCGCTGTTCGGCAGAATCTTCGTACCTTTGCAGTCCGATTATTCGGGGAGAGTCTTAGGCTCCCCAGCACGGGAGTGTTAATAGTGGTGTCTTTGGGGTTAGTGAATCGCTCGTGCAGATGTATACATTATTTTAAATAAAAACGTTTTTTAGTAGTAAAATTTTTAATTCAGAAATGGATACTTTAAGTTACAAGACTATTTCCCTTAACAAGGAAACAGCTAAGAAGGAGTGGGTGGTCATCGACGCTACCGACCAGGTTGTCGGTCGTCTTTGCACAAAGGTAGCCAAGCTGCTCCGCGGAAAGTACAAGCCCACATTCACCCCGCACGTGGACTGTGGCGACAACGTGATTATCATCAACGCCGACAAGGTGGTCTTCACTGGCAAGAAGGAGACCGAGAAGCTCTACACCCGCTACACGGGTTATCCCGGTGGCCAGCGCTTCAACACTCCCGCCGAGCTGCGCAAGCGTCCGTTCGGTACCGAGCGCATTATCAAGCACGCCGTGAAGGGTATGCTCCCGAAGGGTCGTCTGGGCCGTCATCTGCTCGACAACCTCTATGTCTACAATGGTACTGAGCACAAGCACGAGGCACAGAAGCCGAAGGCTATCGATATCAATCTGTATAAGTAATCGTTGATGGTTGAACGTAAAAAGTCGAAATAAAAGATATGGAACAGATCAATGCAATAGGCCGTCGTAAGAGCTCAGTAGCTCGCGTTTACCTCACAGAGGGTACCGGCAAGATCGTTATTAACAAGCGTGAACTCGACAAGTACTTCCCCTCAGGCATTCTGCAGTACGTTGTGAAGCAGCCCCTGCAGCTCCTGGGTGTTGAAGAGAAGTACGACATCAAGGCAAACCTCGACGGTGGTGGTTTCACCGGTCAGAGCCAAGCTCTGCGCATGGCTATCGCCCGTGCACTGGTGAAGATCAATGCCGAGGACAAGAAGGCCCTGAAGGACCACGGATTCCTCACCCGCGATGCTCGCGAGGTAGAGCGCAAGAAGCCGGGTCAGCCGAAGGCACGTCGTCGCTTCCAGTTCAGTAAGCGTTAATATTCAGTGGATAGCTGACAGTTGGTGGTTGATAGTGTTTATAACTTACAGCTATCCCTGTCACACTGATTATAACTGAACGGTTTAGCATCTAAACCGGCAGGACTCTGAATAAGGTAACAAAGTAACAAGGTAACAAGGTGACAAGGTAACCGATAACCATTAACCGTTCACCGATAACCGTTCACCGTTCACCGAAAAAAGGACTACCCGCTGGTTGGATTCTAAGAGAGAATCGAAAAAGAAAGTAAACAAACAAATCAAAAAGCAAAACAACAATTATGTCAAGAACAAATTTTGACCAGCTGCTGCAGGCAGGCTGCCATTTCGGCCACCTGAAGCGTAAGTGGAATCCCGCCATGGCTCCCTACATCTTCATGGAGCGCAATGGCATTCATATCATCGATCTGCACAAGACCGTCGCCAAGGTCGACGAGGCTGCTGAAGCCCTGAAGCAGATCGCGAAGGCAGGAAAGAAGATCCTCTTCGTATCTACTAAAAAACAGGCCAAGGACATCGTAGCCGAGAAGGCTACCAGCGTAGGCATGCCTTACGTCATCGAGCGTTGGCCCGGTGGCATGCTCACCAACTTCCCCACCATCCGCAAGGCTGTGAAGAAGATGTCTAACATCGATAAGCTCATGCAGGACGGCACATTCGCCAACCTGTCGAAGCGCGAGCTCCTGCAGGTGACTCGCCAGCGCGCAAAGCTCGAGAAGAACCTCGGCTCTATCGCTGACCTCACCCGTCTGCCCAGCGCACTCTTCGTTGTCGACGTGCTGAAGGAGAACATCGCTGTGCGCGAGGCTAACCGCCTTGGCATCCCCGTGTTCGCTATGGTCGACACCAACAGCGATCCTAACAACATCGACTTCGTCATCCCCGCCAACGACGACGCTAAGGATTCAGTAGACGTCATCCTGACTGCCTGTTGCCAGGCTATCGCCGAGGGTCTCGAGGAGCGCAAGGCTGAGAAGGCCGACGAGAAGGCTGCCGCCGAGCAGGCTGAAGAGGCTGCCGAGCAGAAGCCCGCTCAGGAGGAAGAGGCTCCCGCCGCTGAGTAATTATCAATTCTCAATTATTAATCATCAATTTTACATTTGAATTATGGCTATTACAATTGAAGATATCAAGAAACTGCGCGCAATGACAGGTGCCGGTCTGGCCGATGTCAAGAAGGCCCTTACTGAGGCTGAAGGCGATTTCGATAAGGCTAAGGAGCTGCTCCGTGAGCGCGGACTGGCTATTGCTGCCAAGCGTTCCGACCGTGAGACTTCCAACGGCTGCGTGCTCGTGAAGAAGGTAGAAGGCTTTGCTGCTATGGTTGCTGTGAAGTGTGAGACCGACTTCGTTGCTAACGGTGCCGATTTCATCGCTATGACTCAGACCATCCTCGACGCCGCTGTGGCTGCCAAGTGCCAGAACCTCGACGAGGTAAAGGAACTCGACATCAACGGTCAGAAGGCTCAGGACGTTGTTACTCAGCGTTCGGGTATCACCGGTGAGAAGATGGAACTCGACGGATACCTCACCCTTACCGGTGACAATGTTGAGGTTTACGACCACATGGGTAAGCACATCCTCTGCACCATGGTACAGCTCAACAAGGAGAACGTCGACGCCGGTCACAAGCTCGCCATGCAGGTGGCAGCTATGAAGCCCGTTGCTCTCAATGCACAGAGCGTTGATCAGAAGATTCTCGACGAGGAGTACAAGACTGCTGTTGAGAAGACAAAGCTCGAGCAGGTGCAGAAGTTCGTCGACATGAAGCTGAAGAAGGCTGGCATCAACCCCAACCTCGTTGACAGCGAAGACCACATCGAGTCGAACATGTCGAAGGGATGGCTCACAAAGGAGCAGGCCGACGAAGCTCGCAATATCATTGCCGAGGCTAAGGCCGAGGGCGAGGCCCAGCTGAAGATGCCTATGATTGAGGGCATTGCCAAGGGTCGCGTGCAGAAGTTCCTCAAGGAGAACTGCCTGGTTGACCAGGAGTTCCAGTTCGGTGACGGCGACAAGGCTACTGTCAGCCAGTGGCTCGCCCAGCAGGACAAGGAGCTGTCGATCGTCGACTTCAAGCGTTTCACTCTGGTTGCAGAGTAATTCGCTAAGTCGATCGTAAACAATAGTGACATTTTATAGAAAAACTTTTGTTTATCGATACAGCCCGTGAGGGTATATTTGTAATAATTTATTTTTCATAATTTTATTTGTTGGCGTCAGCCCTTTCTGCGAAGAAAGGCTGACGTTTTTTTGTGTTG
>CACYOC010000076.1 GCA_902775975.1 uncultured Bacteroidales bacterium
GAGTACATCAGAATGCAGAGAAGAGTAAATGCTGACCTCACAACAGAATTAAAGAATATTAACTAAATATGTTTGGATAAAATCATAGGAAGCGGGGCGCTCTATGCCGTCTGCCACGATCATTTACTATATGTAGATACCAACGCTGAGCGACTGGAACTTCGGGGCGTAGTCAGTCTTCAGCACGTTGCAGGGAGAGTATTTCAGGTAGAGCTCGATGACGGGCGTATCGATGATGCCCATGAAGTCGACCGACACCGGATTCACACGTGCGTCATTCGCCTTGTCCTTGTATTTCTGTCCGTCAATCTTATAACGCGTCTTCAGACTGCTATGCGTGTTCAGGTTCAGCACCGGCCCTACGCTAAAGGCAAAATCCTTGCTGAACTTGTAGCGATAGAGCAAGGGCATCTGCAGGCTGAACACCTTCACCCGCGAGAACTTCGGAACGACATTCTCGCCCGCATAAGGCGAAACGATCACGTTGTTGTCGGCGGTTTTCTGAAACCGCATGTTGCCATTCATGCGGTAGTTGCGCCATCCGATGCCAAAGCCCACCGACCATGTGCTGCGGCTGTTCTTCGGTGTATAGTCCCATTGGGCGATGGTCCAGAAGATTTCAAACGAATGGTTCATCGACACATCCATCTCTTCCGGCGCGCCCAGAGCTGTGCAACCGCCGACACCCAAGTGCATCGTCACTTCGTTTTCCACCCATTCGTCGGTGCGCTTCTTGCCGATGGGCAGCGAGAACTCCCAGTTGTCGCCGTTGAGCATGAGGTTGCTCACATAGTTGGAGTCCACCAGCTGCAGCGTGTTCTCGTAGCGGAAGTCGGGGTCGTCGTGGCGGCCTTCGATGCGGATGGTCTGCAGCGAGTCGCCGGTGATGACGGTCACCTTGCTGGGATTGTTCACGATGAGGGTGTCGTTGTCGGCTTCAGGTGTGGAGCCATTCGATGCAAAGGCAGTGGTGCATGTGGCCAAAGCCAGCAGAATTGTCATTTTCGTTTTCATGTCATTCTATTGTTTTGTTACTTTTTTTATCTCCTTATTATAATTGATAGCATCTGTCCTTTACCATGATTGCTACTTGAAGATTTCCTTCAGTTCGTCGAGCGACGACACCGTGCCTTCCAAGTAGATGACCGTCATGACATCGTCAACAACCTTATAGCAGAGGTAGCGGTTTGTGGAGCCATGCGGTGCAAGTTCGTACATCTGCGTGAACAACTTCCTTCCGCGCGCCTTTTTCATCGAGTCAGAGTGGTAGAAGCCACGGCTGTCGGGCTGTCGGTCTTTCAGTTTCTCCGAATCGTTCACGAAATCCCTCACGATCAGGTGATCAATCTTCTTCACCAGTGCCTCATCGGCCTTGAAGCGCACGCTATGGAAATAGGACAGCTTGTACTTGCTGATGGCCTTGCCGCGGATGAGTGTCTCCACCATCTGGCGTTTCGGCACAATCTTGCCTTCGAAGAGCTGGTTGATGTGCAGGCCGCTCTGGGCTGAGCAAGGTAACAAGGCGACAAAGCAACAAATGACCATTGTTGCCAAGAACCGATGTCGCCTGTTGACTGATATGCTGATGTTCGTTTTCATTCTCATTGCCATATGTTCTTTATTAACTTCTTCAAATTCCGGAAAAGCCTATTCAGCGAAGAGTTCCTTCATCTGTTGCTCCATCGTGGCGGTAGCTTCGTCAGCATCGATAGAGGCCAGGGCGGTCTGCATCTCCTGAAGCACGACCGACGGGTCGGTGACGCGCTCGCCATAGACGTAGGCCACGCATTGGTTCTGCCGCTCATAGCCGTACCACATGGAGCCGAGCGTGAAGAGCAGGAGCAGCGAGGCAGCGAGGGAGAGCCAGACGCACCAATACCCACCCCCAACCCCTCCCGAGGGGAGGGGAGTTTGACTAGTTTTGTAGGTAGCATTAGCAGCAGGAAGAGATTTCAGACTCCCCTCCCCTCCGGAGGGGTTGGGGGTGGGTATCTGGGTGCT